>JAVVSK010000005.1:0-112619 GCA_036654235.1 Clostridia bacterium
ATTCCCATAGGATAACCTCCAAATTTAAGTTTATAGTACAGATTTATTAATCTGCCGAAAGCCTATGAAGGGCAAAAGTTTGCACTTGTCATCTTGATAAATTTGAATCTCATAGGCTCAATTCATGATATGCGAAGGTCGTTTTTCTGGTGAATTATCCGAAAAAACAAGATATTAATATGTTTGTAAAAAGTTAATCCTAACTACTCCTATATCCTCAAAATCGTCCACAAATACAGCGGAGACGTTAGGGTAAAAACTAGACTAGACTCATTAAAATTAGTCTGATTTTTGATAGTCAAAATATCCACTCATGATTTTAGCGAAGAAAAGCAGTGCCAGAATGAAGTCAATACCACTTTCTTGATAACTGTTTTGATTTTCTATGAAGCCCCTCTCAACATTTTCTCACATCACTTGTCAGCCGCAAATGTGGTTGCGCTGAACACCAGGAGTTAAACCACGGGAGAACGCAATTTGTTTCAGCTTCATTGATTTTCCATTTAATTCGGGTTTTGCTGTAAAATATGGCGATGTATCATCGTATAGGTGTATATTTTGGTATTTATAGCATAATTTAGTCATTTTAAAAATGAAAATTTAAAATAAAGGCAAATAAAAAGCTCTTGACAATTTTAAAAAATAGGGTATAATAATGCCCGTAAAGTAAAAAACCTTGAAGGGATTTCGAATGAACAATCGATTGACCGTGACGAAGCTCTTTGACCGCTATGGTGAGCTTTTAACGGAACGACAGAGGGCTCAACTAACCAAATATGTGCTCCTTGATTGCTCGTTTTCCGAAATTGCTGAACTTGAGGGCGTTTCGAAACAAGCTGTTTTTGACTCTGTACGCCGCGCGGAAAATAGACTTTTGGAATTTGAGCGAATTTTAAGATGCGTTGCACGGGAAACCGCGCTTATCGACATCGCGAAAAAGATTGCGTCGATCGCCGATAGTTATGATGATTTGAGACTTAATGAGCTTTCTAACGATATTTTAAGTATAATGGAGGACGACTATGGCGTTTGACGGATTGGCGACAAAGCTTCAAAGCGTATTTAAAAAGCTCACCGGTAGAGGAAAGCTCTCCGAAAAAGACGTAAAGGAAGCTATGCGCGAAATTAAACTTGCGCTTCTTGAAGCCGACGTAAGCTTTACGGTCGTAAAAAGCTTCATTAATAAGGTTTCCGAAAGAGCTGTCGGTATTGAGGTCTTAGAAAGCCTTACTCCGGGGCAGCAGGTCATAAAGATAGTAAACGATGAGCTTGTTGCGTTAATGGGAAAAACGAATGCGAAGCTCGATTTCGGACCTCGTTCTCCTTCCGTTGTTTTACTCGCGGGACTTCAAGGCGCCGGGAAAACGACTATGGCGGGTAAGCTTGCGCTATACCTTCAAAAGCAGTTCAATAAAACTCCGCTTTTAGTTGCCTGCGATATATATCGACCTGCCGCGATAAAACAGCTTCAGGTAGTCGGCGAAAAAATAGGCATACCTGTTTTTGAACGCGGACAGAATGATCCTATCGAGACTTCGCGTCTTGCTATTGATTATGCGCGAAAGAACCTTAAAGACCTTGTTATAATAGATACGGCGGGTCGTCTGCACATAGATAACGATATGATGGATGAGATCTGCGCGGTTAAAGACGCGGTAGATCCCTCCGAGATACTTTTGGTTGTTGATGCTATGACGGGTCAGGACGCGGTAAACGTTGCAAAAACTTTTAACGAAAAGCTTGAGCTTACGGGCGTTATTCTTACGAAACTCGACGGTGATACGCGCGGCGGCGCGGCGCTCTCCGTTCGCGAAGCGACAGGGAAACCAATAAAATTCTCTGGTATAGGCGAGAAGCTAACGGATATTGAACCTTTCCATCCAGACAGAATGGCTTCGAGAATTTTAGGAATGGGCGATATGCTTACCTTCATTGAAAAAGCACAGTTGGTTTTTGACGATAAAAAGGCGGCGGAGCTTGAAGAAAAACTTAAGAACGATGGATTTACTCTTGAGGATTATCTTGAACAGATGGATTCTATGAAGAACATGGGTTCTATTGAAAATATAGTCGGGATGATTCCCGGAGTAGACGCAAGTAAGCTTAAAGATGCGCAAATAGATGAAAAACTTATGGCGAGAACGGCAGCAATAATAAAGTCGATGACGCCGGACGAGCGTCGTCGTCCCGAAATTTTAAATGCGTCGCGAAAGCGTCGCATAGCGGCCGGAAGCGGTACGAGTATTCAGGAGATAAATAGGCTTCTAAACCAGTTTGAGCAGGCGCGAAAGATGTTTAAACAGTTCAGCGGCGGAAAACATAAGGGTAAAAAGGGCGGGAAAAACAAGTTTCCATTTAAATTTTAATGGAATAATAGAAAGCCCATTGATAGGCGAATTACGCGATGCGTTTTCGATATAGTGAATTTATAGTAAATTTTTTTGGAGGAAAAAACAATGGTTAAGATTAGACTTAGAAGAATGGGCGCAAAAAAAGCTCCCTTTTATCGCATAGTAGTTGCAGATTCACGTGCACCGCGCGATGGAGACTTTATTGAAGAAATAGGATATTACAATCCGCTGAAAGATCCGGCAGAGGTCAAAGTAGATCTCGAAAAGGCAAATCAGTGGATAAAGAACGGCGCACAGCCGACGGATACGGTGCGTGCTCTTTTGAAAAAAAGCGGCACCATAGAATAATCGGAGCTTTTAAAAAATGGAAGAATTAGTAAGATTTATTGCAAGGAGTCTTGTTGAACATTCGGACGACGTAATCGTAACTTCGAAGGAACAGGATGGATCAACGGTTATTGAGTTGCACGTTCATGAGGAAGATATGGGGCGCGTTATAGGAAAGCAGGGGCGAATTGCTAAGGCAATACGGACTGTTGTACACGCTGCCGCTGTCAAATCAGGCAAGAAATATACCGTAGATATAGTATGACGGGTTATTTCCGTATAGCAGTGATCTCACGTCCGCATGGAATTCATGGAGCGTTAAAACTTAATCCGTTAACCGACGATCTTAATCGATTTCTAGGGCTTAAATTTGCGTACCTTGAACGGGGCAGCGCGTATGAACGCGTCGGAATAGAGTCCGTCTCGGTTGGCGGCGGGAATATTATAATGACTATAGAGGGCGTTTCGGATAGAACAGCTGCGGAACGCCTCAAAAATATTTATTTATGTGTTGATCGCGCCCATGCTGTAACGCTTAAGCCGGGTGAGTTTTTCTATGAGGAACTGTATGGCTGTTTATGTTTTGATACTGATGGCATATGTTATGGTGAACTGACAGACGTGATTTTTACGGGCGCGAATGATGTTTTTGAGATTATAGGCGAAAAAAAACTTCTTATTCCGGCACTGAAAAAGTTGCTTACTAAAGTGGATACTGATAATAAGCGTATCATTCTCAATGCCGATGTTTTAAAGGAGGTCGGTTTATTTGAGGATTGACATACTCACTATTTTTCCAGACATGTTTCTTTCCCCATTTGCGGAGAGCATGATAAAGCGCGCGATTGAAAACGGCATACTTGAAATCAATACTATTGATATACGCGAATATTCATCTGCCAAGCATAAAAATACGGACGATTATCCTTTCGGTGGTGGGGCAGGCATGGTTATGAGTCCACAGCCCATCTTTGATTGTATTGATTCGATTTTAGAAGGTGGGGGGGAAGCGTATAAAATATGCATGACTCCGCGTGGGCGGGTGCTCTCACCGTCTATAGCAAAGGAACTTTCAAAAAAAGATCATCTTATGCTTCTGTGCGGTAGATATGAGGGTATAGACGAACGCGTTATGTCGATGATGGACGATGAGATATCTATTGGAGATTATGTTTTAACGGGCGGAGAGCTTCCGGCTATGGTACTTATCGATTGTTTGGCGCGCTTTATACCCGGTGTTTTAGGGAGTAGCGTTTCGGCGCTCGACGAATCTTTTTCGCTGAATCTGCTTGAATATCCACAATATACCCGTCCGTCGGATTTTCGAGGAATGACTGTTCCCGATGTTCTCTTAAACGGAAATCATAAAGAAATAGCTAAGTGGCGTGCAGAACAGTCGCTTAAAAAAACGATGGCTATGCGTCCTGATTTATTGGAAAAATAGTTTTTATAGAGAACCAGTTTAATAGTTAGCAAAATGTTGGCGCAGTTTTGACTGCGTCGTTTTTTTTAGAAAGTTTTCTAAGCGAAAAATCACGTCGCAAGTATTTTGTACTGTGTATAATTATCATAGAGGCGGCAATAATTTATTTATTATGGAGGTATTGACTATGTTTTTAAAAAAGAAAATAGTACAGAGAGATATCGCCGAGCTTGAAAATGCCGCGGTAGACTGGGAAAACGCCCTTGAATGTTTTAATTACGCAACTAAGGACGAGTTGATAGATGTAGCCGTGCTTGCACTTTTAGCGTCAAAACAAAGATATGTCTATCTTCTTCACGCACAATCAGAATTACAGGTAAAAGCTCAATCGTTTAATTGACTCCCGTTATAGGCTTATTTTTGCGCTGCATTGTATAAATATAAATGCAGCGCACTTTGTTTATATGCCAATACTTAATCATTCGTCCTTAGGGATTAATGCTTTGTCGTTTCTCCAATACTTACTTCCGTTGCGAAGGCGGGACATTTCTCCGCTTTCTATAAGTCCGCGACGCAGCATGAAATAGTCGCCAAAAGTATGCCATTCGCTTATAATTGAGTTTACCTCATGTTCGGTGTAATCACGATTAAATTCAAACTTATCGGCGATATAGGCATATATTAAAAGCCTTACATTTTGTTTTGAAGGGAACTGCTTCACTTTTCCATCGTCGTCTAAAAATCTTTTAATATCCGTTTCCATAAAATAATCCTCCCATCTAATATATGTTCATTATGCATCAAATGAAGCCGACTTTCAAGCACAACAAGGCGACTGAATTTGCATATAATGTTTTAGAATACGTTGATTCATACCGATTTTTGTCAGAAAATAAAGGGGGCGAAGAGAGTTGTACAGCTATGATAACATGACTCAGGAGCAGATTATACAGCTAATAAAGTGCGCAAAATTTGCGGATTTAGCGGTTTCCGAAGACAATAAGCCGTATTGTATACCTATGTACTATAGTCACGGCTTTCAGGATGGCAAGTTGATAATATACATGGAAAGCAGCGACTGTGGTAAAAAAATAAGCTGCATAAAGAATAACGCAAATGTATGTGTGGCGATAGAGCGATCCAGCGAACGCGGTATGGAAAGTGCTGTGATATTCGGTAAGGCTATCATACTCAAACATATAAATGAATGTCACAAGGATGAGCAGTTTCAATGCTGCAGTTCGATAAAAATAACGGTAACGGAAATGTCAGGTAGATTGTATAAGCATTGTAGACTGTAGGCGCGAGCTGAATAAAAAAATTTGTACGCGGTTTAGAGCGTTACGCTCTTTTATTTTGTACGTAGCGCTCTAAATTTTCTCACATATAACGCTTGCCGCTATTAAAATGGCTTGTTTTTCTTTTGGCAATTCCATAGTGTTAAGCACATCAATTTGTTCGGGAATAAACGGTAGGTGTATGAATCCAATGGAAGCTGAGCTAATATTATGCAGTGCGCAATAAAGAACCGCATTGCAAAGGTATGTTCCCGCCGAAAATGAATATTCGCACGGTATATCAGCCGATTTTAAGGCGCTGAGTATATCAGTATACGGAAATGTTGAAAAATAGGCATTCGCGGCGTTTTTTATAACCGGTACGCCGTTTATTATAACTCCGGCATTATCGGGAGTTGAGCTTTCACGAAGATTAACAGCAATGCGCTCAACGCGTATCATTTCGCTATTTCCCGCCTGACCTATTGCAAGAACCGCGTTTGGACGATATTTCTTTAATAATTCGCAAATTACGGTTTCCGTTTCACCCCAAAGGACGGGCAATTTTTCTTTTATTATTTCAACGCCCGAAATATGAGAGGGGAGAGAAAAGGCGCATTCAAGCGATGGGTTTAAAGACTGCCCATTAAAAGGTTCAAATCCAGTTACCAACAATGTCTTTCCCATTTTTCTTTCCCCCTTTTTTTTGCTGTATTTAAGTTTTAAAAGTTTTATGAGTGACAAGCCCTTTTATAGACGGGTTCTGCCTCGCTTACATAAAGTATATCAAGCTTATCCGTTATTTCAGACTCAATTTCTTCAACATCTACGCGGTTGTCGTTTGGCACTATAACCGTGTTTATTCCTCCACGTAGCGCGGCGAGAAGCTTTTCGCGAAGTCCCCCGACAGGAAGAACATGTCCACGAAGCGAAATTTCGCCGGTCATGGCAAGTTTAGAGTCGATAGGTCTATCGGTAAGCGCACTGTAAATAGCCGTCATCATAGTTATTCCTGCGCTTGGACCATCTTTTTTCACCGCACCTTCGGGAACGTGAATATGAAGGTCATGTTCTGCGAAGAATTTATCGTCAAAGCCCATATCAAATACATGTGCCTTAATATAAGTCAGAGCGGTTGCGGCACTTTCGCGCATAACATCGCCAAGTTGTCCAGTAAGCTCAAATTTTCCGCTTCCTTTTACAAATTGTGCTTCTACTTTAAGGAGCTCGCCCCCGACCGCCGTCCAAGCAAGACCATTAGCGGTTCCCGTTTGATCATACATTTGGGCGGAGTCATGCCTATATTTTCTCGCACCCAAATATTGTTCCATAAGTTTTTCTGTTAAAACTATGTTCGTTGCCCCTTCGAGAAAATCACAGCTCGCCTTGCGGCAGACAGAAGCGATAACGCGGTCGAGTTCTCGAACGCCTGACTCTAGAGTATAACATCTTATAAGTTCTAAAAGTATATCGTCTGGGATTATAAGGGCACTCTCGCTTATATTGTGTTTTATAAGCTCTTTTTTAAGCAGATGGCGCTTTGCTATTTCCAATTTTTCCGTTTCAAGATAGCCCGATACTTCAATCATTTCCATGCGATCGAGGAGCGGACGCGGTATAGTATCCTTAGAGTTCGCCGTCGTTATGAACATGACATTTGAAAGATCGTATGGAATCTCAACAAAATGATCGCGGAATGTACTGTTTTGCGCACTGTCTAAAACCTCAAGCATTGCCGCCGCAGGATCTCCATGTATATTTTTATTGAGCTTATCTATTTCGTCAAACAATAAAACGGGGTTTTTTGTTCCCGCCTGACGCATAGCGGTTATGATTCGTCCCGGCATAGCGCCTATATATGTGCGCCTATGACCTCGAATTTCAGCCTCGTCATCAATCCCGCCGAGACTCATTCGGACGAATTTTCTGTTGACCGCTTCAGCTATGGAAGCCGATATTGACGTTTTACCGACACCCGGAGGACCAACGAAGCATATTATCTGCCCTGTTAGCTTACCCGTTCTCTTTGCAACGGAAAGGTGTTCAATTATTCTGTCCTTCACCTGTTTCATTCCAAAGTGATCGCGATCCAATATTTCCCTTGCACGCTCTATGTCGATATTATCTATCGTCGCCTCCTCAAAAGGAAGGTCGAGAACACATTCCATAAATGCACGGGACGACGGAGCTTCATGCGATCCTGCGGGTAGAGTAGCATATCGATCTATTTCGCGTTGAAGCCTATTCAAAACGAGATCGGGCAGCTTTTTTTTGTCTATACGCTCACGAAGTTCGTCTACCTCGGCACCGTCTTCACCCAACTCTTTTTTTATTACCTTCATTTGTTCTCTTAGATAATATTCACGTTGATTTTTGTCGATTACCTTTTTCGTTTCCTGTTGGATGCGCCGATCAAGTTTCATTATCTCAATTTCGCGCGATAGCATATCAATAAGGAGCTTCATTCGTGCAATAACGTCGAATTCCTCAAGTATATTTCGCCTAAGTTCCGGTCTTAACATCGTAAACGTAGCAACAGCATCGGTATATGCGCCGAATCCTTCGGTTCGGTCTATTACAGACAAAGCCTCTGCGGTAAGGCGCGGAGTAAGAGAGGTATATTCGGATAAAAGCGCCGCGATATGTCTTCTATATGCTTCACCCAAATAAGGGTCACACTCGTCGTCTTCAAAACATAGAGCATCGGTGGTCATATACGTTTGATCCAAAGAAACATTGGATATTTTTGCGCGGCAGACACCCTCCGCGAATACGCGTATTGTTTCTCCTGCGGGTAGACGCATTATCTGTTTTAAAAGTGAATAAGTACCAATTTCATATATATCGTCGGGAGTTACGGCATTTTTTCTAGCATCCTTCTGAGTTGCTATGAACACCTTTCCGCCGTTTTGCATTGCGTTTGTCAACGCAAGCTGACTTTGATTTCGTCCGATATCAAAGCTGAGTATCTCATGCGGCATTACCGTTATTTCGCGCAACGGTACTATAGGTATTGTATTTATAGTTTCTTTTTGCATATCAAAATCTTTCCCTCCTGTAGTTATCGATCATACTATAAGCCTCCAGCTTACACTTTATCCTTAATATCAGCTCTGATTATACATGCTTCGATCTGTATCTTCAAGGGGGAAGAACGAGTAAAACGCTTGTAATTGAGGTATTAGCATACGATTTTACGAAAAAAGTACAATGTTTTCACAATTTTCCTCTTGACTTTCATTTATTCACATATTAACATATAAACACTTATTTATATGAATGAGGGATATAGAATAACTGTTTATTTATTATGAATATGGATCAATAACAGCAATTTAATATATGAAGGGAGATGCTTTTTATGACGAGTATACCTATCTGTGACGCTTCACATGTAGATGAGAATGTTATTGAAAGAGAAAAAAAACGCATTCCTAGCGAGGATGATGCGATAGATATAGCCGAGGTTTTTGCGCTTTTAGGGAGTCCTGTTAAGATAAGGCTTCTATCTATGCTTTCACATAGCGAGATGTGTGTATGCACTATGGCTGAGATACTTGGGATAAGCCAACCTAACGTTTCGCATCATCTTAGATCGCTAAGACAAAACGGAGTTGTTCGCTTTAAGCGTTCCGGTAAACGCGCCGTGTATTATATTAGCAACGAAAAAAATGGCGTAATGATCCGTAGAATCATTGAGGATATAATTTTGATAGAGGAGAATTTTGATCATGGGGAAGCATGAATATTCAAAAGATAATCATAATAACGCGCATGATAACTGTGCGCATAATCACGGACATATGCATGATAGTAAATTGAAATGTACCGGCGATGGTGATTTGTCTGAAGCTGTCTTAAATCCAAATGGACATCCAAAGGGTTGCACCTGTCCCGAATGTTCATGCGGAAAATTTAAAAGCACAGGAGAAGTTGATTGTCATCATTGTCACAACCATGGAGAAATGAATCTAAAGCGCGAATTAATAACGATACTGGTAAGTGCCGTACTGTTCGGGACAGCTTTTCTTTTTAGTGGAACGTTTCAACTGGTGATATTTTTAGTCAGCTTTTTAATAGCAGGATTTGGAGTTTTAAAAGAAGCTGTAACGAGTATCTTTTCGGGCAGTTTTTTTGATGAAAACTTTCTCATGAGTATAGCTACTATATGTGCCCTAATTATAGGAGAAACGCCGGAGGCTGTAATGGTAATGCTACTATTCAGAATAGGCGAAATGCTTCAGGGAATAGCCATAAAGCGTTCCAGAGTAGCGATCAACAACGCTCTTGACCTGCATATAGATATTGTTCATGTTTATACTAATGGTGATGATACTGAAGATATGGAGCCGGATAAGGTTAAAGTAGGGGATAGGATAGCTATCTATCCCGGAGAAAGAATACCTATGGACGGACGGATAATTATAGGCGGTGCGCTTATTGATTATTCGGCGATAACCGGCGAGTCGGTTCCGGTTTCGGCTAATATAGGAGAAATGGCTACTTCGGGAGGAATAGTTTCCGTGAGGAGTATTTCCGTAAGCGTTACCGCTCTTTATTTTGATTCAACCGCCGCACGTATAATGCGCTCCGTTGAGGATGCATCCGAGGGTAAGCCAAAACTCGAAAACCTAATAAGGCGCTTTGCACGGACGTATACCCCATGCGTAGTAATAGCCGCTATATTGCTTGCCATTCTTCCGCCTCTATTCAGCCTTGGAACGTTTTCCGAATGGATCTACCGCGCAATGCTGTTTCTCGTAATATCCTGCCCATGCGCCCTTGTTCTTAGCGTTCCTCTAACTTTTTTTACGGGACTTGCCTCAGCCGGGAAACATGGTATATTGTTTAAAACTGCCGGCATGATGGAAAGTGCGAGTAAAATAAAAACTATTGCATTCGATAAAACGGGGACACTGACTACAGGTAATTTTAAAGTGCATTCTGTCGAATCGTTTTTCGATGCGTTTAATAAAGAAAAAGTTTTAGCGTATGCTGCGGCTATAGAGATCGAATCGGCACACCCGATAGCTAGGACAATTGCGGCCTTTAAAAGCGATGAATTTATAGGAGAAGATATCGTCGAATATACGGGGCGCGGCGTTTCCGGAATTGTAAACGGTAAAGAGACGGCTGTTGGAAGTCCTCGCCTTTTAAGGGAACTTTCAATAGATACCGGAGATTTTTCCGGAATACTTGTTGCTATAGACGGCGTTTGTGTCGGCGCGATAAAAATTGTGGATGAGCTTAAAGATGGCGCGCGAAACGCTATTGAATATGTTAAATCAAGCGGCATTCATTCGATCCTTTTGACCGGAGATGCCGAAGAATCAGCTAGAGAAACGGCAAAAATGGTGGGGATAGACGATTATAAATTTTCGTTGCTTCCTATGGATAAGTTGGAAATAATGAAAGATATGCGCAAAAAAACAGGCTCTGTTATGTTCATAGGCGATGGAACAAACGATGCCCCCGTTTTGGCAGGATCAAATATCGGTGTTGCTATGGGCGCGATGGGTACGGATGCTGCAATTGAGGCTGCGGATGTCGTTATAATGGGAGACGAAATAGCGGCGATTCCGACTATGCTGAAACTATCAAGGCGAACAATGCACATTGCGCGTTTCAATATTGCCTTCGCTCTTATTATAAAAATGCTGGCAATGATTCTTGGTATATTCGGAATATGTGAAATGTGGATGGCGGTCGTAGCCGACGTTGGAACGACTTTAATCTGCGTATTGATTGCAGCGACAGCGGGACTGAAAAAATGAGATTATTGATGATAAGACATGGACAGTCTGAGGCGGATATCTTAAAAGTTCACGAGGGACGTGCGAATTTTTCGCTTACTCAACTAGGGATGGCTCAGGCCGAGATAATGGCGGAATACGTAACAAAAGAGTTTGATATTTCTAAAATTTATTCAAGCACTTTGAAGCGCGCGATAGAAACCGCTGCGTATATAGATGCCGCAGCTAAAGCACAGCTTATATTGAAAGACGATTTGATGGAGTTCAATAACGGGCTTTTAGCAGGATTACCTTTTGATGAGGCGGAGAGGCGATACCCGAGAAACGATAATCGAAAGCCGCATATGAATGAATATGGAATGGAGAGCGAGCTTGAATTTCGTTTCCGCGCAGAACGAGTGCTTTCTGGAATATTATACGAAACCAACCCCGAAGAAACCATCGCGATAGTTTCTCATGGAGGAATGATAAACCAGATGATAAAAAGCTTTTTAGGATTGCAGATTGATAAAAATCCAATATTTTTCACCGGAGACACAGGGATTCATTTGCTTATGCTAAAAAACAATATGCGGTACGTCGAATTTTTAAATTTTATACCCTATAAACTTTCTAATAAAGGGATAGAGCCAATATGGCGCATATGATTTGCCTATTGCTTATCGAAGTTAAGAAGTGCGAAATTTGTAAAATCGCTGTAAAAGTGAATTATTTCACTTGACTTTTATTTGTGTATATACTATTATTTATAATGCTGAATGCTTTTACATAGCGTTTTGCTGGGAGGAAGTATGCAAAGCATAAAAGTAGCGGAACATCATTCATCAATATACAAGCTTAACGCAAACATTGTTGCGGCGATAGTCTACATATTGCCAGCCTTACTTGCGTTTGTCCCGTACCTTGGGTATTTTGTATGGTTCATTCCGGTTTTTGCGTTTATGTTTGAGAAAAAAAGCCGCTATGTACGCTTATGTTGTTCTCAGGCTATAGCTATTTCTATTGTTCGTCTTATTTTTGATGTTATTTTTGATTCTATTTCGGCTATTGCGCGCGAGATAGCATATTTTAATAAAACACCTGAATTTGTTGAGTTTTGGAAGATAAATGGCGACCCCGCTGCAGGAGCGGTGACGGTTAAATTGATTTTTGCAATAATTTTGACCCTTGCAGCTTTGTTTTACGCTTTTTACGCCTATAATTGGCGTCTTGTTCGTATTCCTATAATAGGCGAATTTTGTGAAAACGTGGCTGATAAATTTAGAAAGAAATAAACTTAAAAACTGTATAAAACCAAAATACTCCGTCGATGTTTTTTACGGCGGGGTTTTTTTAGTGCCTGAATACGGAGAGCGGACGATCCAAAAAGCGGTCTTTACCTTCTATATGTAATATTCTACACATAGAATTGAACAAAAAGGCTTTAGGGAGACGAGTATGCAGGATTATATAGAAGCTCGCGTATTAAAAACAGCAAATTACATAATAGAAACTGGCGCAACAGTACGCGCCGCCGCCTATATTTTTTCGGTCGGAAAATCCACCGTACATAAAGACATGACTGAAAGACTTTTTGAAACAGACAGGGATTTATTCTACAAAGTCGAATTGATATTACAAAAAAACAAGGCTGAAAGACATATAAGAGGTGGACTTGCAACTAAAAGGCGGTATGGGAAATGTTAAAAATCGCGGGATTGTGATTATCAATCTCGCGATATAAAGTTAACTATGCTTTTTCAAATTTAGCTAAAACCGCGCCGACAAGATATAGCGATCCGCAAATGAGGACGATATCGTTGTTTTCATCGTTAAGCTTCGAAAGCGCATCGTCAAGGCTGGGGCAGGAGAGAGCAGTTATACCATGTTCAAACATTTTTTGAGCAAGATCATTAGCGGCAATAGCTCTTTCATTCACAGCAACACAATATGCTTTTTCGACAAAGCCGCTCATATACATCAGAATCCCATCAATATTTTTATCCTGCATTATTGATACTATAGCAGTAAAACGTTTATTTTCGCCATAGGCTTCGCGTATAGCATCCGAAAGAGCATGCATCGCGTTTGGATTATGCGCTCCGTCAAGTAGCAGGGAGCAATTTAGAGAATTAACGTTCAAGATCTGCATTCTGCCACGCCAAATAGTATTTTTGATGCCATTTAATATCTGGTCATTAGATATTTTAGCCCCAATCTCTCGAAGCTGCAATGCAGCGAGGAGAGCAAGAGCTGCGTTGATGCGTTGATGCGCTCCGTATAGCGGAATAGTAAGCTCAAAGCGCCCAAGGGATCCGGTATCTACTATGGCGCAATTTTGCTGTTTAGAGGAAGCGTTGGTAATTTCACAGTCGGCAACGCGCAAAATATTGTTTTTAAGGGCATGAACCGTAGCCTCCATCTGAATAGCCGCCTCCGGCTCTTGCGGAGCGGTTACGAGGGGGGTTTTATAATTCAATATACCGCACTTTTCGAAAGCCATATCGGTAAGCGTTCTCCCGAGCATAACTTCATGATCCATAGCTATAGTTGTTATTACCGCCAAAACAATATCGGGAACCGCGGTTACGGTATCAAAACGCCCACCAAGACCGGTTTCCATAACGGCATAGTCAACTTTTTCTTCAATAAAATACAGCGCGCCGGCGGCTGTTATACGGTCAAAGCCACTAAAACGCCGACCCATTTTAGCTTCGATAGACCTTATAGCGGGAATATATCCTACCAGTCTTTCATCGCTTATTGTCTTTCCGTTAAGCTCAATTCTCTCATTTACAAAAACGAGGGATGGTGAGGTGAAAAAGCCCACCAAATAGCCCGCCTCACGCAGAATAGAATATATCATTGCGGAGGTTGAGCCCTTTCCATTCGTTCCCGCTATTTGAATCTTTTTTAACGTGCGATGTTCATGAAAATATTGCATGATTACAGCTTCAATAAAGTCATTTACCTCGCCAAATGTTCTTTTTATTGCCTTTTTTGTAAAAAATGAGGTTGTTTCCATATTAAAAACTACCAAGTTCCAAAAGTCGTTCTTTAAGCTGCTTTAAAATAGATTGTGCATCCATCAGCTTTTTTTTCTCTGCCATAATTACGTTCTCCGGTGCTTTACCCGTAAAACCAGGATTGTTCAGCTTGCCTTCGTAACGTGCTATTTCATCATATTGTTTTTTTATTTCTTTTTTTATACGTTCGGTTTCTTTTTCAAAATCAATAAGCTCTCCCAAAGGAACATATGCGGTTGAGAATGCGCATACTGCAGACACGGCATTTTCGGGAACGCCCTCCTTGTCGCTTTGAATTGCAACACTTCCTGCTCCGGCGAGGCGCATAAAATATGTAACAGCTTCCCTAATTTTGCTTTCTTTATCGGTAACGAGTATTAGACTTATTTTTTTACTTGGTGGCACGTTCATATTCGCCCTTATATTTCTAAGTGCGCGGATTATTTCCATTATGCCCTCCATGGATGCCGTTTCTTCGATAAAATCATGATCTGCATCGTAAGTTGGAAAATCGGATAGCATTATCGTTTCGTCTGCTTTTTGAAGACAGGTATATAATTCCTCAGTGATAAAAGGCATAAATGGATGTAAAAGTTTCATCGAATCCATAAGTACATGATTTAAAACCGCGAGTACATTGCACTTTTTTATTTCGTTTGTTCCATATAGACCTTCTTTAGCGATTTCTATATACCAGTCGCAAAATTCAGCCCAAATAAAATCATATATTTTTTCGGCGGCGAGGTTGAGGTCAAATGCATCAATGTTTGAGCGCACTTCTTTTATAACTGTATTTAGACGACCCAATATCCATTTATCGGCAAGTTCAAGAGAATTATAGTCAATTTCGCCTATATTGGTATCTTCCGAGTTCATAATAACAAAGCGTGAGGCGTTATATACCTTATTGCAGAAATTGCGCGCCGCTTCAACTTTTTTAGCGTAATAACGCATATCGTTTCCGGCAGAGTTACCGGTTATAAGTGAAAATCTTAGCGCGTCCGCTCCATATTCATCTATGATCTGCAATGGATCTATGCCGTTTCCAAGGGATTTTGACATCTTTCGCCCAAGTTCGTCGCGCACAAGTCCATGCACATAAACCGTATCAAATGGCTTTTCATGCATGACCTCCATGCCAAAAACTATCATTCTGGCAATCCAGAAAAATATTATATCGTACCCCGTGACGAGTGTGGCAGTGGGATAAAAATATTTAAGCTCCTCAGTGTTTTCAGGGAAACCCAAGGTAGAAAACGGCCACATTCCGGAAGAAAACCATGTATCTAAAACGTCCTCATCTTGATGAATATGAGTTGAACCGCAGCTCGAACATGCTTTAGGCACACCTTCAGATACCGTTACTTCTTTGCATTCGTCGCAATACCAGGCGGGAATTCTATGCCCCCACCATAGCTGACGCGATATACACCAGTCTCTGATATTATCCATCCAACTAAAATATGTGCGCGCAAAACGTTCGGGGACAAACTTTACAGAGCCGTCATTGACAGCCTTTTTTGCCGGTTCGGCAAGTCCTTTCATCGAAACGAACCATTGCCTACTAACCATTGGCTCTATCGTCGTGTGGCAGCGATAGCAAGTACCAACATTATGCGTATAGGGCTCAATTTTTACGAGAGCTCCGATATTTTTAAGATCCTCAACAAAGACCTTTCGGCATTCCTTTGTTGTCAATCCTTCATATTTTCCACCGAGAGAGTTGATATGTCCGTCTAAAGTTAAAAGACAGGGGTGAGGGAGATTATGGCGCAACCCTACCTCAAAATCGTTCGGATCGTGCGACGGCGTTATTTTTACCGCACCGGTGCCAAAGTCTTTTTCAACATATTTGTCGGCAATAATAGGTATTTCGCGCCCCACTATCGGAATGAATACCGTTTTACCGACTATAGCAGTATATCTTTCATCGTCAGGATTAACGGCTATAGCCGTATCGGCCAATATAGTTTCGGGGCGTGTCGTAGCGCAAACGATTGAAAAAGATTTATCCGGTGCGTCGTAGCGAACGTGCCAAAGACTGCTCGGTTGCTCCTGATATTCTGTTTCTGCGTCGGAAAGCGCGGTTTTACAGGACGGACACCAATTTATAATGCGATTTCCGCGGTAGATTAAGCCTTTTTTATAAAGCTCTACAAAAACCTTATTGACTGCTTTGGAGCATCCTTCGTCCATAGTGAACCGCTCTCGTTCCCAGTCGCAGGAGGAGCCCACCTTTTTTAGTTGATTAACTATGCGCGATCCGTAATCATCACGCCACTTAAAGGCACGCTTTAAAAATTCATCACGACCTATGTCTTCTTTTTTTAACCCTTCCTTAGCCATATTTTCAACTATTTTTACCTCGGTCGCAATCGACGCATGATCCGTTCCGGGAAGCCAAAGCGCTTCATATCCGCACATTCGCTTATAGCGAATTAAAACATCCTGCAAGGTTTCGTCGAGAGCATGTCCCATGTGAAGCGACCCGGTTATATTCGGGGGTGGCATAACTATGCAATATGGTTTTTTATCTGGGTTCGGGGTCGCCTTAAAATATCCGCGACTTTCCCAACGTTTATAGAGCTTATCTTCAACAGATTTATGCTCATACGATTTTGGCATTTCATCAATTTTCATATTATACTTCCTAAAATAAAAATAGCCCTCTCATCCCAAAGGACGAGAAGGCTTATCTCGCGGTACCACCTTTGTTGAAAGTAAACGAACAAAAGAAGTTCGCGAACTATCCACTCAAATCGTCTTATCGTGACGTCCCCGTTTTATGCTACTGAACTTTTTCACATAAAAAGCTCCGAAGCGACCTTCCGCTGCGCTTTTCTAACGATCCTTTCAGCTATAAGATCGTCTCTCTTGAAAACCCGCTCTGCGTACTCATCTTCATCAACGCTGTTATTAAATTTGACACTATTATAATCAGCTAATATAGCTTTGTCAAGAGGAAAAAGCTATATTGATCTCGTTACTTGCCCATAGAGACTGTTCCGCTGTCCAAAGTTATTATTCTATCCGCAATCTTTGCGATTTCCATATCATGAGTAACGAGAAGAATAGTTTGATCAAATTCGCGCGCCGTTTTCTGAAGAAGTAAAAGCACATCGTCACCTGTTTTAGGATCCAGATTCCCCGTCGGTTCGTCCGCTAAAATTATCGCGGGCTTAGACATTAGAGCGCGAGCTATAGCAACACGCTGCTGTTCTCCGCCAGACATCTCATCGGGATAGTTGTTTAGCTTTTCCCGAATCATGAGCGAGTCTATTACTTTATCAAAATGCTCTTTCTCGGGTTCTCTTCCGTCGAGGTTTAGAGGCATTAGTATATTTTCAATTGCCGTATGTTCTCCAAGAAGATTGTATGCCTGAAAAACAAATCCTATGCGCCGCCTTCGCAATATTGCGAGTTCGCGATCCGGAAGATCAAATATACTTTTGTCTTCAATATAAAGTTTACCTGAGGTGGGTCTGTCCAATCCACCCAAAATTTGCAATAGAGTCGATTTTCCTGATCCACTTCTGCCAATTATCGCATAAAATATGCCCTTTTCAATTTCAATATTGGCAGGTTTGAGCGCGGTTGTTTCAAGGCTTGTGCCTTTAGCATATGTCTTGCTTATGCCTTGGGTTTTTAAAATAATCATAGCTTTTCTCCGATCACGCCTTGATATTCTCAATAGGCGAATATTTTAATATGGTTTTAACGTGCAACGTGTTCATTAATATAATCATAATCATGAACAAGGCGCAGAGGGAAAGGTGTAAAATGTAGGGATACATATACAATCCTGTAGTAAACATTGTATTTACATAGTCGATAAAACTCATACTCATATTTGAAAAATAGGTCGTAAAAAACAGTATCAAAATAAGGATTATGTTGGCAAATATTATTGCAATAAGTCCAAGCCTAATACCGTTTCTAAGTCCACTTCGCATGAAGGACGCTTTGTTTACTCCGATAGATTGTAATATTCCAAAGCGTTTCCGTTCCTGATCAAGAGACGAAATAATCGTATTCATTAATATAACGGAGGAGATCATCGAGGCCGCAACCCCTAAAAGTCCTATTATAAGAGCATTATTCAGTGCCTCGCTATAGAGTGAATAATTGCTTTCGCGGTAATTAATGAGGGTAAACCCATTTTCCTTTGCAACGTTTAAAAGAGGGAGATCGGTGTTATTTCGATCTGCTGTGTTTTTTGCATAAACGTTAAACATTGTTTCGCCATAACAATACGGATAATAGGTATCTATCATCCTTTTCATCGACGATATTTGACCTTTTTCAAATCGAATACAGGATTTAGGGTAAACACGGTAGAGCGAATTATGAGAACCAATGACCGTATATGGCGCTGTATTTCCCGAAAAAGGCCAGATGTTTTCATCCGGAAAATATCTTATTATCGCACCAACGCGAACACTCCCTCCTTTAGTTGTACAAAGCATACCTTCTTCTTTTACATCTTGCGTTTCGGCATAGAGATCAATCATGTTTCCAACCACTAGGCTAGAATCGTTCTCATAAAATCCGGATTTGTCGGCATCAAGAGTAATGTCCATAATGTCGGCATCGTTTAGTATGGATTTTATTTTAGAGTCATGATCTAAATTGTCGAAAAACGTCTCATCTCGAGTCGTTTCCGCGAGAATATTTCTACCGGGCTTATACATCGGAATGAGAACGATCACTTCATTTCCGCTGGAAAACTCAACTGGATTTATCGAACCCTCCGTTATTGCCGCATTAAGCCGCGAAAATAGATCACCGTCCTTTGATATCCCATAGAAGGTTGTTTTGTACGATATATCTTCAATCGCAACTTCGTTTTTCGACTTTACCTTTATATCCTTTTGAAAAGCCTTATTAAGTTCACCCGCAACGCCCGCATGAAATTCTGTGAAATATTCAGAGAACATTGAGTCCGGAACGGATTTATAAAATGCATTCAATATTGGGGATCCGTTTTCTCCCATCATATTATCATAGCGCATATAAACCATTTTCCCGAGGGTGAGAGCTTCAACGGAGGTGATTTCATCCGCCGAAGAAAGAATTAAATCGCTATTCTCTTCAGCGAATCTATCTGCCATAGCGTAAAAAGAACCAAAGGAATACGAGGGCTTATTGCTCTTTATAACAGTTGCATTGTAATTTGAAAACGACGAAAAACATAGGAACATGCTTATTAACATTATTGAAACTATGAAGCAGGAAAGTGCGGTGAACATAAAGTTTCTTTCGCGGTTCGCCTTTCTATTGCGCTTTTCGATTCGCTTAAAGGTCTGTATGACGAGCTTTTCGGGTTTCTCTTCTATTTTTCGCTTCGTTTTACTGGCTATAGACATGCTTCCGGTAAGCGGCGTTTTAACCGCCTTTATAAGTGGCACGGACATACCAAAAAACAGAGCCAAAGCTCCGAAAAGTATCCCGAATAGGACAGAAGGTGGGTCAACATAGAATATCAATGCGTTAGATGCGTTAGCAAGGTTCATAAGCATTATTACGAGGTAGCTAAACCCAAAACCGAGTATAACACCTACGGGTAGAGCAAAGAGCAAGACGTAAAGCCCCTCAAAAAAGAGCATAGATGAAACTTGAAAATTAGTCGCTCCAACAGCTTTTAAAAGCGCTATCTTACGTGTACGCCGCTTTATCTGCGTTATAAAAATTTGGAATACAGCGCAAGCGGTAGTTACGAAAACGATAGCAATAACAGTCATTGAGAGTGTACCCTTAGTATCCGCAATGTTTGGGTATGAATATGAATTTATCCGATAGGGAAGTTGCTCCTCGGGTATCGGTGCAGCATCCTCATATTTTACAGCAGATCCGAATTGGGCATATATCTCTTTTTCAGTAAGTGGAATAGTGGATTGCTGGCTATAGAAAACAATGGCCTGCTCCATGGTTACATAATATGAAATTTCACCGATTTCATTATAAATAGGAAACATTGGTATCTGGGGAAGTTCTTTTTTATTTTCCTCATAAATCGGATAAAATTTTTCAAACATCTCGGTGCTACTCATTGAATTTGAATAAAGAAAAAGATTAAAAGATTTATTGTAATTTGGAGCATACTCGAAGAGTTCGCCCGTCGATTTTAGACCATTCGTAATATCGTCGCATGCACTTTGCGTTATAAAGGAATTCGCAAGAGGGTAATTAAGAGTATCCCATCTATCAGAATAAGTTTCTATTATTCCTGATAAAATACATTTTTTTTGGACGGCTACATATTGCTGTGTAATTATGCCATATTTAATCGCCTCATCGTTCATATTGTCTTCCAGAGGCTGAAGTCTATTATTATAGACCAGATAATGAACGGTATGCATCGTTATGAGAAGCCCATCCCATGGTATTATTTTATTTGTTGTTACTTCGAGGGTATTTATTAAATCGCCGTCAATATGTTTATAATCAACCCAAGATACAGCGTAACAATAAAGATCGTTTTCAGACAGTTCATTAAAATCTATTTGATTCCCGTTTTTATCAAGACCCATCTTAAAAACGGTATCGTATTCATCCAATCCAAAATTAGCAATCATAGGATGCGTCTCGTAGAAATCTTTTAAAAACGCCTTTTTGTTTTCTTCTTCTTCATAGACTAATTCCGTGATTATTTTACGTTCTCTCTTAATCTCATATTCATCGATTAAAGTCTGAGATGTTTTAGTTGACATTGTTTCCATGCGCAATGATAATTGATCGCCAACCTTGACGTTTTTACCTAAATTCCCAAGGCTGTTCATTTCGACAGTAATTTCATTATCATGTTCCGGAAGTTTGCCCTCTAAAAGTTTAAAATTTCCAAGCTCAGCAGTTTTTTCATCTATACCGGCAAGTATACCAAAATCTTCGGTTTCAGCTAAGATTTCGGAAACGGCAACGGTTACGCCGTCCGTATTATTAAGAATTGCATTTTTAGCTGCTTCGTTAGCGGATAGATAATCGACCTGAAAACGTCCAAATAATGAAAGACGCTGTTCGCGTTCGGTTTTGTCTATGCTGCCGATTAGGATTGTTGCAATTATAATAAATACAAAAGCCAAAGTTACGACGGCGCGAAGCACTCCTGTATCGCGCTTTCGCCCCTTCATTCCGGCGCGCGCTAATTTACTTGTGTACATACTTTACCCCCCTTAGCAGAATCTAAATTATTGTAGCATATTTTAGATTCTTGGACAAATTCAAATATGGTAAATACGAAACACTTTTGAGACATAAGAAACAATATAATTAATATAAAATATAAGATAAGCAATCTTTAGCCTAATAAATAAGCCTACATTTCAAAAATGCATTATTATTTTTCTATTATAGAAATAATCGTCGAATTATTCGACAATTAAATGAAAGCACATTTTTATTTAATTGTATTTATTAAAATACGGATTATGCAAATTCAAGGATAACCATGTTTAATAGATCGAAGCCGCGATCAGTCGTAACAATTCGTTCGCTATTCACACTTAAAAGTCCACGTGAAACGAGGGCATCTATCGCAGTACCATAGATGTCGAATATTGATACGGAAAATCGAGAGCTAAATTCGCGAGTTTCAATGCCCGTGGTTAGTCTAAGTCCGAGCATTATAAATTCAAACATTTCATCATGACGCGATACGGTTTCCAACTCATCGATGGGTTTTTCCGCGCTTAAAAGTTTATTTTTATAGTAACTAAGGTCGGGCGCATTGGCGTGCCGATGCAAAAAACCATCTTCAATTTCACGTAAAGACGAATGTGAAGCTGCGCCTAGACCAAGATATTCGCCATTATGCCAATAATTAAGATTGTGCGCACAAAACGCACCGTCCTTAGCATAGCCAGATACTTCGTAACGCATATAGCCGGCATCTGACAAACGTTTTTGGACTAATTTATCCATTGCATACAAAAAATCTTCATCGGGCATAGAGACGATACCGGCGCTTACGCGCTCAAAGAGGGGCGTGTTCTCCTCTAAAATCAGAGAATATGCGGATATATGAGGGATGTCTAGAGATATAACGGCGTTTAGAGTATTTTTCAGGTCATCCATAGTCTGGTTCGGAAACCCATACATGATATCTGTATTTATATTTGTTATGTTTGCTGATCGTAAAAGAGAAATTGAAGTTAAAAATTCCGAAAAAGTATGTATACGTCCAACGCTTCTTAATAATGTATCAGAAGCGCTTTGAAGTCCTATAGATGCACGGTTTGCGCCGGATTTAACAAAGCTTTCGATTTTTTCGGCAGTTAGCGTTCCAGGATTAGCTTCAAACGTAATTTCAGCATTACTGTCTATTTTAAAATTTTCATGAAGTAGGTTAAAAAGTTCTTCAATTTCGGTCGGTGAAAATAAAGATGGCGTTCCGCCGCCTATAAAGACGGTAGAAAACGCCGTATTTCTGAATATATCCGAATATAGCTTTGCTTCCATATCCAAAAGCTTTAAATATTCTTTGGGTTTAACGGAAGCCAGCTCAGGGGGAACGGAAAAAAAATCGCAATATGCGCATTTTTTAACGCAAAATGGAACATGAACATATAGTCCGCTCATCAGTTTATCCGTAAAACCGTCATAAAAGCATCGCTAGGAAGTTCAACCGTACCAACCTGCCTCATGCGTTTTTTACCCTCTTTTTGCTTTTCTAAAAGCTTTTTCTTCCTCGATATATCGCCACCATAGCACTTTGCCAAAACGTCTTTACGTACTGCCTTAACTGTTTCGCGCGCTATTACCTTTCCGCCTATCGCGGCTTGAATAGGAATTTCAAACTGCTGACGCGGAATAACGTCTCTTAGCTTTTCAGCAACAGCTCTGCCCTTAGCATATGCCTTGTCCTTATGGACTATAGTTGAAAGTGCATCGCAAATATCACCGTTCATTAAAAAGTCGAGTTTTATAAGTTCGGAGCGCATGTATTCCTTTAATTCGTAGTCGAAAGACGCATATCCGCGACTACGCGATTTCAGTTGGTC
This sequence comes from Clostridia bacterium, assembly GCA_036654235.1. Lineage (GTDB taxonomy): Bacteria > Bacillota > Clostridia > Christensenellales > CAG-138 > JAVVSK01. Next base: position 23,133 of record JAVVSK010000005.1, read on the forward strand.
AAAAAAGTCATATATTATTTCGTTTAGAGGCATTTCGTATTTTATGTTTACACGCGTTTCTTCTATATAGCTCATGTCTATGAATATTCCGCGCCGCTCCTGACAAAGTTCCATAATAGTACCAACATATTCGGAAGGGGACATTATACTAGCATTTACCATAGGTTCTTCCATGTAATCTATTTCTGATATCGAAGGAAGATTAGTTGGGTTATCTATAGAAATTACTGTACCATCTGTTTTGACGACATTATAAATTACGCTTGGAGCGGTCGTAACAAGATCAAGGTCAAACTCGCGTTCGAGGCGCTCTTGAATTATTTCCATATGCAAAAGTCCTAAGAATCCACAGCGGAAACCAAAGCCTAGCGCTTTACTTGTTTCCGGCTCGTATGAAAGCGAAGCGTCGTTTAATGTAAGTTTATCAAGAGAATCCTTAAGATCATCATAGCGCGCACCGTCAGCAGGATATACGCCGCAAAAGACCATCGGGTTAGCCTGCTTATAGCCAGGAAGCGGCGTTTTTGCCGGATTATTTGCATCGGTTATAGTATCGCCTACCTTAGTTTCGGCGACGCTCTTTATCGATGCGGCAATATAACCGACCTCGCCAGCCGTCAATTCCTCAACAGGAGTTAACCACGGTAAAAAGATACCAACTTCGGTAACGTCAAATTCATTTCCCGTAGCCATTGAGCGAATCCTCGTACCTACCTTTACGGTTCCGTCCACAACTCTTATATACGAAAGCGCGCCCTTATAATTATCATAGCTGCAATCGAAAATAAGCGCGGTAAGGGGAGCGTCAGGGTCACCCGTTGGCGGAGGAACGATATCCACTATCTGTTTTAAAACCGATTCGACATTTAAACCCGTCTTTGCCGATATCCTCGGAGCGTCTAATGCGGGTATTCCGAGTATGTCCTCTATTTCTTTAACCGTCGTTTCCGGATCAGCGCTTGGAAGATCTATTTTATTTATAACGGGCATTATTTCAAGACCGTTGTCAAAAGCAAGGTAAACGTTAGCCAACGTTTGAGCCTCAATTCCCTGCGTTGCGTCAACGACTAAAATCGCGCCTTCACATGCCGCTAAGGCACGGGAAACCTCATAAGTAAAGTCGACATGTCCCGGAGTATCTATAAGGTTAAACATGTAGCGCTTTCCATCGCTGTTAGTATAGAACATTCGAACGGCGGTTGCCTTTATAGTAATACCGCGTTCACGCTCAATTTCCATTGTATCTAAAAGTTGCGCTTCCATATCGCGAAGAGCGACGGTATCGGTAAGCTCCATAAGCCTATCCGCTAAAGTAGACTTGCCATGATCTATATGCGCTATTATGCAAAAGTTTCTTATTAAGTTTTTGTCGTAAGCCATAAATTCACCCCAATCAACATTTGATGATATCTTATTTTCTTTAATTTTGCAAGCGTCTTAAATTACTATAACAATATACGCACAGTAAACAGCAAACATCAAAAATCCAATTATGCGCGAGCTTTTTTTCTTAATCAAGAGAGGTACAATAGCTAGAGTAATTAGCCCTAAGCATACGGGAAGATCAATCGTCATAGTTTGGTGCGGTATCGGGAGAGCCTTCCCGGAAACAAGAGCGCAAATCGGAAGGATAAGCGATAGATCTATTAGGTTTGCGCCTATAATATTTCCGATAGAAAGACTGGCGCGCTTTTTAGTTATAGCGGTAATCGTAGTAACAAGTTCGGGAAGCGACGTTCCGATAGCAACCATAGTGACCGCTATAACGCGCTCGGGAATACCAAAAAACACCGCAATTTCGCTTCCACTGCTAACGAGAAGTTGCGATCCTCCGACGATACCTATCGCTCCCAAAACGAATTTTAATATGTTGATCCAAAATTCTTTTCCAGTATATTTTGATTTTTCAGCAACTGCTATTTCAGACTTAGCTTTTTTTACATTAATTATTACAAAAAGTATGAAAAAAAGAGCGAGAACAATGCAGCTCCAGGTAGCTAAAAAACCGCCGATGCTTCCTAAAATCAGAACAATGGCAGATGAAATAAGAAGCAGACATTGAACTATATAGTCCTCGCGTCTTATTATGATTATAAGAAAAATCATTGCTATCGCGAGGATAATACCGGTATTCGCCGTAACCGAACCAATAGCGTTTCCGACGGCCATATCTATTTTACCTTCGGCAGCGGCAATAATTGATACTATCATTTCGGGAAGCGTTGTTGCAACGCTTACGATTGTAGCTCCTATAATAAATTGAGGAATGCCAGACGATTTCGCTATAAAACTTGCAGCATCAACAAAAAAGTCGCCGCCTTTAACAACGAGAAGAACGCCTATAGCAAAGAGCAAAAAATGAATCCAAATCAAAGTATCCCTCCGACTATAAAAGCCCCAAGGTATGGAAATCCTTGGGGAAAATATTGTTTAATTTGAAAACTATGAAACCCGACTAGGTATTTATACTAAAAAAAAATTAATCGGGCTTCTTTACATAGTTTAACATAAACCGAATATGCTTTTCAACCATTTTTTTTAAATCCGACCTACCTTATTGAATATGATAGGACAGCAAGCCTTTTGGCTGTCAAACTTCATGCTTATCGACCCATTTTTTAGCGCGCTTTATAGCCTCCGTAGATGGAATAGCCATATTGGTTTCAGGCGCGCTTTCTTTGCGCTCACTCATAGCTAGGGTTGCGTTTTGCTTTGAGGAAGATTTCTTATTTTTTTTCATTTTTTTCAGCTCCTTTCAAAGTTAGTTTGCAACCTTATTGCGGTTCTATGCAAAAAATAAATGGTCGAGGCTTTTAAATAAACCCGGATCAAAAATTCAAATAATATTAAATGTTAATTAAGTATTGATGGAATATGAGAGTATCGCTGCTGCGTCACCGGTATTAACAGCTCCATCGTGATTCATATCGGAAGTGAGAAGATTTACGCTTGAAAAATCAGCACTTCCGACTAGATAAGATAGAATAGCGGATGCGTCGCCCGTATTCACGAATCCATCTAAGTTAGCATCTCCAATCTCGGAAAATCGCAAAGAAAGGATAGTGTCCTCCGTAATTATCGGAGAATAGAATATGCCCTCTGAATAGCAATCACTGATGTCAAGATCGCCAATTGTAAGCCCAATTATAACTTTATTACCTACCGCATTTATATTTAAACTTATTTTTCCACCGTTCGCAACAGTGAAAGAAGTAGCCGTTACTCCGTCAATGGATTCTACTATTGCTTCTCCACCTTCCGTTTCTATAGTCAATGTGTGCGTATCTGAATTTTCGTTTAGCCAGTGCGAATCCAACCAATTTAATCTACCATCAAGCCATGTTTTAAGGGTACCTATACTCGAATCAAAGTCGTTTTCGTTATTCCAAAGATTAAAGTTTGCAACTGCGGCGGTTTGAATATATGCCGCTTGAGTATCAATATTGTTATACAAGTCCTCCAGTAGTGTATAACGATATTCTGAATATTTTTCTTTAACCTTTTGATTGAAGTCCTGATAATTGTTGTACATATTTAAAAACCAAGGACAGGAACTGTTAAGAACCATAAAGTCGCTCGTTCCGGTTCCTTCAGGGCAATCATACCAGTCGTTATTTTCGCAAGCGTTCGACCATGATGCAATTCCATAGGCAAGGTCAAAGTCCCAAAGAGAGGTGAAGTAAAGATGACTGTCCTCTCTATCTTTATACATATAGCAACTCGTTTTTAGGTTTCCGTCAACATTTTTAGTAATTTCCTGCATGATTAGGAAATCGACCCAGGAGTCCATGTCAACATAATTATAGCAGTGTTCGCTGTCTCTACTCATTATGGCCTCTTGAACATCGGCCATATAACCTTCAAGATAGGAAAGCATTGCATTTATAAGAGTATGGTCAACTTCGCCATCCGCGGTTTCGGGTTCGGGAGCTTTTAAAGTAAAAAGATCGTCGTTCGGGTTAGATTGAAATGGTGCATCAAACCAATAGTCTTTTTCGTAATCGACCTTATCTCCTGCATCTTTTTCGATAAGATATCCACCGGAGATATTGTCGGCATTTGCCTCATTGATGTTTACCTTGGTTTTTTCGATATCTATTCGCTCAACGAGAATATATACCCCGTTGTAGCTTCCATTCAAATATACGTCAACAAATTCGCATTTTACCGTATAACCTATACCGTCCAGATCGTTTCCGGCTTTATAGGTCAAAAAATTTCGCATAAGGGTCGGATCCTGATAATTTGCTACTATTGCGTATTTTTTTGTTGCGGGTATATCTAGGAGAGATGTTTTGCTTGAAAGTTTTATGGAGTATGGCTTTTTAGGGTCTCCCCACGAAGTATTACCGCGACCCTTTATTGAGCCGTTTCCTTCATATGCGCCGCTTGTAAATTGTTTTGTGCCGAGAGTAAGTTTAAACTGAGCAACTACCCAGTCTGTCTTATTAATATTAGAAAAGCTGCCGTCGATTGTTATTTCTAACTTTGGAAGGTTTGCCGCTGTAGCGTTTATATGAATATCATTTAGATTGCTAAATGGTACGGATTCACTTTGAATGGCGTTATATGAAAATACCATTGTTCCATCGCTGTTTTCTATTACATGTGCGTTTGAAGATGCGTTTTTAAAAAATGATGAATACGTTTCTGAAAAAGAATATCCATTGTCAAAACGAACCGTGAAATAAAGCATTTTAGTCTCGGCAAATGTGAAGATAGTTCCATTAAGATTGCCCTTGATTTTAAGGTCGCTTTCAAGGATTGATATCCCGTCGCTTAACTTTGGATTTAGGATATAAGTATCAAATTGTGGAATATCGGCTATAGCAGGCGAGATAACCCCAAGACAAAAAACAAAGATTATTAGGGAAACGAAAATTTTTTTAAATTTACGCATAAGTTAATCCTCCTTCAAAAGATTGCATTTTAATTATAAATAAAAAATTAAATTTTTTCAAACGCATTTGGGTATGCTAAGTTTAAAGCAATCATAAAAAGGGGGTGAAAAAAATGAAAATTGGTGCAATGATATTAGGACTTGCAGCGGGTGTAGCGGTTGCAACCGCTACGATAAGCGTAATGTATCCGGATGTAAGCAGACGTATGCTTAGAGACGGGAAACGCGCAATGAAAGACGGCAAAAGGATAGCGTGCAAAATGGGAATGATGTGAATTTAAAAATGTGTGGCGGCGGACGTAATTTTTACCGCCGCCACACATTTTTTCAGGTATTGTTGTCTCTTTAAGACATAGGTGATATACTGTCAGCCGAATAGGCTTTTGCATATTATGTTGCATGATGAGGAAGGTTGGCATGAAAAAGATAATTTTGACGGGCGGCGGTTCAGCGGGGCATGTAACCCCTAACTTAGCCCTTATACCAAAGCTTGTTGACGATGGATTTGAAATCCATTATATTGGTACGGTTGATGGGATAGAGCGCAAGCTTATAGCGAACGTTGATGGGGTAATCTATCATGTTGTCAGTGCCGGAAAACTACGCAGATATTTTTCTATTAAAAATTTTACCGATCCATTCAAACTGATCAAAGGAATATCGCAGGCTAAAAAAATAATAAAAGATGTAAAGCCCAATGTTATATTTTCAAAGGGCGGCTTCGTTTCTGTACCCGTTGTTATAGCGGCTAAAAAACGCGCGCCTGTTATTTCCCATGAATCAGATTATACCCCCGGGCTTGCGAATAAAATAGGCGCGAAATATGCTCAAAAAGTTTGCGTAACTTTTTTAGATACGATTAAATTCGTAGGTAAAAAAGCCGTGCATACCGGAACTCCGATCCGTAAGGAACTCTTCATGGGAAAACGGGAACGCGGTCTTAATTTTTTAGGCTTCTCCGGCGAAAAACCCCTTCTTCTTGCTATGGGCGGGAGTTTAGGGGCGCAAGGGTTGAACGCTGCGCTCCGCTCAGCGCTTCCCGAACTATTAAAGCTTTATGATATCGTCCATATCTGCGGAGCAGGAAAGGTTGACGAAGATCGGAAAGAAAAAGGGTATGCACAATTTGAATATATAAGACAGGAGCTGCCTGATGTTTTCGCCGCAGCAGATTTTGCGCTCTCTCGTGCCGGGGCAAACGCTATATTTGAATTTTTAGCGCTGCATAAACCGGCACTTTTAGTTCCACTGCCGAGCGCGAACAGTAGAGGAGATCAGGATCAAAACGCCGACTATTTTGTGAAGAAAGGTTATGCTATGTCGGTAAAACAAGAGGAATTATCTCCCGAAAAACTTTTGACTTTACTTACAGAGCTTTATGAAAAACGAAAATTTTACGAGGGCAATATGGAGAAAGAACCGACTGCCAACGGAACCAACAGGGTATATAATGTAATAATGGAAGTGATGAAACAAGGATGATTAAATATACAAAAGCAGAGCTTGAAAATGAGCTTAAAAAACAAAATACCGCTGATAAACTTTTAGAAAGCGTTGAGCTTTGGGTAGCTCCGGCAATTGAACTTTTTTTGGATAATAAAAATGCAGCGGCGCTTGGATTTTTAGCGCGTGCCGCAAAGAAAAGCGCAATGCGGATTTTGATTGCAGAAGCCTTATCCGACAAAAACCCTCTTATATTGGCATTAAAGAGCGATGATTTTAAGCTTAGAAAAAACGCCGCGAGGCTTATCGGTGAATTAAAGGATGATGAATATACCAAATATCTTGCAGAAGCTTTAAACTCCGAATCACAACGCATGGTTATACCGTCTATGATACTGGCTCTTGGATTTTTAAATTCTGAAGAGGCGGAAAACACAATAGATAATTATACCGTTAAACCCCCGAAGGACGAGAGCGAGGAAAAACATTTTGCTCTTGAAACGGAAGCGTTGAGAAAGGCAAAGTTCGGAAGACAAAAGAACGAAAAACATGTTTTTATTGGATTTAGCGAACCCGTACTCTGCATTTTAACTTGTGCGGATAAGCTTTCGGGAGCTCTGGTTTCCGAGCTTTTGGAAAACGGGATTACTACGGAATCCGTTTATTCGGATATGGTTACAGTTCGAACGGGAAATATTAAAAGCCTCAGTACAATAAGATGTGCAAAGGAAATATTAATTTTTGCAGCGCAGGATATTGCTTTTACTATGCCAAGTCTTAAAAATCATATAATTCCTATGATGGATCGTATAATAAAGGCACATAATGGAACAGGTAAGCTTTGCTACCGTATAGAACTTCGTGGTGTTCTCGATAAGTCGGAGGCAATAAGAAATATAGCTAACGCTATTAACGACGACAGTATGATAAATTCCGCAGCCGACTATGAGCTTGAGATACGTATAATCGTTGACAGAAATCGTGCGGGTGTATATTTTAAACTTTTCACAATTCCGGACGATAGGTTCACATACAGAAAGGGAGTCTTGCCCGCATCTATAAACCCATCGGTTGCCGCGGGGGTTTTGAGGAGCGTACGTGCAAATCTAAAAGAGGACGCGCGAGTATTGGATCCGTTTTGCGGAAGCGGAACGATGCTTTTTGAGCGAGAAATGCTTCTAGGCGTCTCCAACCTTACTGGAGTTGATAATTCTAACCATGCCGTCGATATTGCGCGCGAAAACGCGCTCGCTGGAAATTCAAGAGCGCGGTTTATTTGCAACGATTGTCTAAAATTTTCTGCAAACCGCCCATATGATGAGCTTATAACGAACTTACCTTTTGGTAACCGTGTAGGGACTCATACAAATAATGAGGGACTGTATGCTGCGTTTATAGAGAGAATACCCGAATGGATGGTAGATGGCGCTGTTCTTATATTATATACAATGGAATTCACTCTTTTAAAGAAATTAATAGCAAAAAGCGAAAGTATAGAACTTATAAAGATAGAAAAAACCGAAGCCGGTGGACTTATGCCTGGAGTATTTTTATGTCGAGTGAATAAAGCCAACGCATAGCATATTGCAACCTAAAATTTGCTTTATGTAGTTTGGAATGGGGGAGTGAATTGAAATTATTCGTTGCCAACGCATTCGTAAACGAAAATCATTTTGGAAATCGCGCCGGAGTAGTATTACTTTTTAACGCATCCGATTATCTGTCCGATGATTACATGCTTAGCACAGCAAAAAAATTGGCTTTTTCGGAAACTGTATTTTGTCGCAGAAAATCAGAAATGGAGTTTGAGCTAAGATATTTTACACCTATCGCCGAAGTTAATTTATGTGGTCACGCTACGATAGCAGCATTTTCTGTTTTACGCGACGAAAACATAATAAGCGTTGGCGAATACAGAGCCAAAACCCATGCGGGAACGTTAAAAATCATACTAAAAATAGATTCCGTATTTATTGAAATGCCGAAAGGAATCGTTAAACGGATATTTTCAGAAGCGGAAGCTGAAAAGTTATACGATGCTTTTAACCTTAAAAGCGCATATATAGCGCCGGCAATAGTGAATACCGGTTTATCGGACATTCTACTCCCCGTCGCAAATTTATCCGAGTTGAACGGGATGAAACCAAACTTGAAAGTGATGAAGACTATTTCAGCAGAATATGGAGTCATAGGCTTTCATGTTTTCTGTTTTTCCAATGACGAAATAACAGCACATTGTAGAAATTTCGCTCCTTTATTCGGGATAGATGAGGAATGCGCAACGGGTACTAGCAATGCGGCGCTCACTTATTATCTGTATACATTAGACTTAATTGATTCTCATAGTGAATGTTTATTTATGCAGGGTGAAGCGATGGGCATGCCATCCATAATACAGAGTGTGTTTTTATCTGGTAAAATATTTATTGGTGGAAAAGCGAAAATCTTATAATATAAAAATTACATTGCCGTTGTTTTATTGAGCAAATCAGCGGCAATGTACTATCTATTAGTAACGTTCTTTCATTCTACGTTCTATTTCTCTTTCAACTTCTTTTTCAGCGAGCGAATGTCGCTTATCGTAGAGTTTTTTACCCTTCGCAACGGCAAGCTCCAGTTTTACAAGACCATCTTTCAAATATAGTTGCATAGGTATTAGACTATATCCGTCAGCCTGAGAAAGCGCTGTGAGTTTTCTTATTTCGCTTTTATGCAAAAGAAGCTTCCGCGGGCGAAAAGGATCGCGGTTAAATATATTCCCTTGCTCATAGGGACTGATATGCATATTGTTAATAAATACTTCGCCCTGTTTAACCTGAGCATATGCATCTTTTAGATTGACTTTACCCGCCCTTATACTTTTAACCTCAGTTCCTATTAAAGCCATTCCGCATTCATATGTATCCTCAATAAAATATTCATGGCGCGCTTTGCGATTTTGCACAAGAGGTTTTATTCCTTTTTTTATAGACACTTTTGCATCTCCTATAAGCTATTGCTTTGATTTTCGAAACTTTATAAAAACGCAAATTTTAATATCATTATTGTGAGAAGCGTTATTATAAATCTTTTTTCACGAGGCTATTATAAACTTAATTCTATACTGTTACTGTAAAATTCGCAAACATGCCGACGCGTCAAATATTTAAACAGCTTTCCATGTTCTCAAAAAGCGCCGGCAATGATTTAATGAGCTTCTGCAAATCAGCATTTTTAGAAGTTATAGTAAGCGTTGGTTCGGCAGAATTAAGCATTTGCGCTCCGTCGACAGTTGAAATAAAATCTAAAAAGTTTTTGAAATTAAACGGCGCATCCGAAGCAAAAATCATAGTCGCAGTGTTTTCAAAAACGCGGAGTGTAACGATATAACATTTTTGCGCCAATGCCTTTATCAAAGCAACAAGTAAAAGGTTGGTTACAGTCTGTGGTATTTCGCCAAATCGGTCAATAAGCTCATCCTGCACGTCGTAAAGGCTGTCGTATCCATCGAGCGCCGCAATACGCTTATACATGTTTAATCGCATATCATCATTCTTTATATAAGTGCGCGGAATGAACGCGTCAAAGCCTATTTCAATCTGTGTCTCTATTTGTGGTTGCAATTTTATGCCCCTGACCTCGTTGACCGCCTCTCCCATGAGCTTACAGTAAAGTTCATAGCCTATGTCAGCCATACGACCGTGTTGTTCGGCACCCAAAAGGTCGCCCGCACCGCGAATTTCAAGGTCGCGCATAGCTATTTTATACCCAGCCCCGAACTCCGTAAATTCGCGGATAGCCATAAGCCGTTTTTCTGCTATCTCGGTTAATACCTTATCGCGTTTAAAGGTAAAATATGCGTATCCAAGGCGAGTACTGCGCCCGACGCGACCTTTAAGCTGATAAAGCTGAGAAAGTCCCATTTTATCCGCGTCATATACGATTATTGTATTTGCGTTTTGAATGTCAAGCCCACTTTCTATTATGGTACTGCATAAAAGCACATCATAATTTCCTTCGAGAAACGAAAGCATTGTGCGTTCGAGCTGATGTTCGCCCATTTGTCCATGCGCATAGCATATTCGCGCCTCAGGAACAAGCTCAAAAAGATAGTTAGAGAACGTTTCCATATTACGTACTTTATTGTAGACAAAAAAGACCTGTCCTCCACGCGCCATCTCCTTTAAAATCACCTCACGTATAACGACATCCGAATATTCGATAACGTATGTCTGAACCGGTATACGTTCTTCGGGCGGAGTCTCAATAACGGACATGTCGCGAATATTAATAAGCGACATATGTAGGGTGCGCGGAATTGGCGTTGCGGAAAGAGTAAGCACGTCTACCTGACTTTTGAAATTTTTTATTTGTTCCTTATGCCCAACGCCGAAACGCTGTTCCTCGTCTATAATTAAAAGTCCGAGATCCTTAAATAAAACGTTTTTGCCCAGCAATTTATGTGTTCCAATTATTACATCTATTCGACCGTCCTTTAGACGTTTTAATATGTTCTCTTGTTCTTTAGGCGTTTTAAAGCGAGAAAGAAACTCAACGCTAACAGGAAATCCGCGATATCGCGCCGAAAGAGTATTAAAATGTTGTTGAGCTAAAAGAGTAGTGGGAACTAAAAAGGCGACCTGCTTTCCGTCCATAACCGCCTTAAATGCCGCACGTAAAGCGACTTCCGTTTTTCCATAGCCAACGTCACCGCAAAGAAGCCGATCCATTATATGACTGCTTTCCATGTCTTTTTTAATTTCAGCTATACTCGTCAGTTGATCCGGAGTTTCATTATAAGGGAAACTGTTTTCCAGCTCTCCTTGCCAAACTGTATCCTCCGAAAATGCATGTCCCGATAAATTAGCGCGCGCGCCGTATAGCTTTACAAGATCAAATGCAAGAGACTTAACGCTGGCGCGTGCGCGGCTTACCGTTTTATGCCATTCGGCTGAACCCAACTTAGAAAGCTTAGGGATCTCGTCGTTTCCGCCTATATACTTTTGGACGCGATCCAGCTGGTCTGTAGGTAGAAATACTTTATCAGTTGCCGCATATTGTAATTTAATATAGTCTTTTGTTTTTTCTTCGACGGTCATAGTTTCAACGCCCATGAACCTACCTATGCCATATGTCTCATGAACCACATAATCGCCGAGTTTTAGTTCTGTAAAGGCTAGATTTGGACGCTTCTTTTGTTTTACCACAGCTGTTTTTGAAGCAACTTCCAAAAACAGCTCGTTTTCGGTTATAACGGCGACATGTATTTCGGGGTATATGAAACCGCGCCCTAAGCTTTCGCCGATTATGAGAGATTCATGTTTAACTATTTCCCTGGTAAGCATATTGGTTATTGCGAAATTTGGAAGATTAAGTTCCTCAAACATTTTTTGAAGATGTTCGGCACGCGCTCCCGCATAAACCAAAATTGTGAAGCCAGAGAGACTTAGCGAGGTTATGTCCTCTACCAATGCATTGTTAGACAATGAATAACGCGGGACAGAGCGCGATTCGAATCTAAAAATACATCTTGTAGAAATTAAAGAGTAGGTTCGCGTAAGCGCAAAAAACATAGCAGTGCGCGGAGAATCAAGCTTAGAAATAGCCTTTTCACTCGATATAAGAAGTGAAAACATAAAATTTGCATTTTTTTCTTTTTCTACATACGCAAGAACGCTGTCCGAAAATTTTGAATATATTGATTTTTCAAGCTCTTCAACTCGCGCCGGTTCATCGATAAGTATAAGTGCATCAGCTGTAAAATAGTCCACTATCGTAATATCGTCAAGAATGAATAGTGGAATGAGGTTCATTATATTATCCGGTATAACACCTGATTTTATTTCGTTAAATTCATCTTCAAAAGCTTTTAAACGTGAAAGCTTAAGTAGCCCACGCGCCTTTGACGAAGCATTGAGAGGAAGCTCAGTTGCAGGTGCAATCGTAAGAGACAATATATTTTCTATTGAACGCTGAGTATCCTTATCGAAACTTCGCATAGTATCTATTTCATCGTCGAAAAATTCTATTCTAAAAGGAGTATCTAAATTTACTGGAAATATATCTATTCTTCCACCGATAAGGCTGACTTCACCCTTGTTTTGGCATATTTCCGTTAGCTTATAGCCTATAGAAATAAGATTCGATAAAAGCTCCCTGATATCACATGTATCAGATACCTCAATATGCGTTATTGCTTGGCGAATAAGCTCTGGTGGAGCCATGCGCTGCATAATCGTTTCAGCGCTTACGACGATAAGCATTTTTTCGCCGCTGACCAGCTTAAGAAGAGTCTCCATGCGCTTTGAAAATGCGCCTCCTCCTCTTGCATATGTTTTTGCACCTATCAATATATCCCGCGGCGGAAGATGAATTGCCGGTACGCCAAAAAGAGACAAGTCATCGGCAAGGCGCGCGGAATTAGCCTCGCTTGCAGTAACAAGTAAGGTGCTCGTTGAAGTAAATTCAAATAGAGCGGCAGCAAAATGGGCGATATTTGCATCGTTAAGTCCAAATATGGCGGCGCTTCCCTCATTTTTTAAAAGAGATTCCTTTAAACGTAAAAACTCGGGATAATCATTTAAAAGCTTAACTATCTGGCGTATTCTCGCTCACCTCCGGCTCTGCATTCTTTTTTTGATGAGGTTTTTTATTGAATTTTGCTTGCGCCTCGTTTACGCCATTCCCAATAATAAGTTCGATCGCGTCTGCCGCGTGATTCAACGCTTCATTTAGGATAATTTTTTCCTCATCGGAGGGTATAGCTAGTACATGCGAAAAAAGTTCACGTCCATCGGATGCTTTACCGATACCTACGCGAATGCGCGGAAAATCGTCATAACCCAATTGACCAATTACGGAGCGCATACCGTTATGAGTTCCGGCACTGCCTTTTTCACGGATTCTTATATCACCAATAGCGAGATCAATATCGTCATATACAACGATAAGTTCTCCGTGTTCACATTTATAAAAATTCATAAGATCCATAACGGAAAAACCGGATAAATTCATAAATGTCTGAGGCTTTGCCAAAATTACCTTTTTAGAAGCGATAAAGCCCTCGCCGCATATGGCGCGGTAATTATTTCGCTTAATATCAATATTATATTTAGCGGAGAGCAAATCGAGGGTCATAAAACCCATATTGTGACGAGTATAAGCATATTCGCGCCCGGGATTGCCCAATCCAACAACTATGTACATTTTTTTCTCCTTGCTTAAAAACCCGATTAAGCTCAAAGATTATAGAACTATTGGTGTGGCATGTCAAACCGCAAGAAAAAATATTGTATACATCAAATAGAAAAGGATTCTTCTGTAAATTTTTAATGAATAAAGATTTACTTTGTCCCTTCTAAAATTTTCTTCATAAACGTAGCCGTCGAAACAGTTCCGGGACGATTAAAACGTCCCAATGAAAACAATGAATCTGGAGTTGAAATTGTGCTTATCTTTTCAAAACATGATAAGGTGCATAAAAAGCCAATATCTCGCATCGCTTTTTCGGAGGCTTCAGAGCTGAAACCGAACGGATATGCAAACGCGGTTGCCTTAACGCCAGATTTCATATATAAAAGCGACTGCATACGCATAATATCGTCATTCAAAGCCTTCTTATAATGATCCATGGTTTCCCCTTTTATTATATTGGCACCCTTTCGCGCTCCGTCATTATGATGCATCCCGTAGCTATGGTTTTGAAATTCGACGAGTCCGCTTTCGCTCATCAATTTTATATCATTCCATGTTAGGTGCGCATAGCCGGGGTTAAGGTCACCGCTGTCGGTATATATATCTGTAAATTCGCCTATAGCGGATATGACTATTTTTATTTTAAGCTCCTGGATTATTGGGAAAATATACGTAAGATTATTATAATAACCGTCATCAAATGTTATCATAATCGGCTTTTTCGGGAGCGCCTTTCCATCATAAGCGTAGTCTATAATGTCTTTAACCACAATCGGAGTGTAACCATTATCAAGAAGAAAAAGCACATCTTCACGAAAAAGGTCGGGACTTATTACGTATTTTCCTATTCGCGCCTTGTCTTTTAAAACACTATGATACATTATTATCGGAAGCTTAACTCCGACGTTAACCGTAGCCGTCGCAATAGGAATAGTCATGGTATTGGCTATCCATGCAAAGATCAAGAAACAAAGGGATATTGATATAACTATTATTAATACACGCTTAAATTCATTTTTTATTTCCATTAGGTGTCTCCAATTTCACCGGACTTATATTTTCTTACAAATTCTCCGCTGGTATTATTATATTGAACCTCAGAACAATTCTCCGCAAGCAGTTCAATTATTTCATAAACATCTATCCAAATCTGATTTTCACCATCCTTTTGTGATTCGTCGAAAATAAGTTCAAGACCAATGTGAAGGTGAGGACGCTTTAGATTTTCCGTACCCTCGACCTTGCTGCATCCGGTCTTTCCAAGGTAACCTATGCAGTCTCCGGCTTTTACCTTATCGCCAACTTTAAGTGTTTTTACATATGGATGACCCTTTCTGAGATGCGCATAGTAATAATAGCGCATATTATCGAAGCTTCGTATGCCGATACGCCATCCGCCGTATTCATTCCATCCGAGAGCTTCTATCGTTCCCCCTTCTATCGCGATTATCGGAGTACCCTCCTCACCCATAAGGTCGTTACCCATATGCAAACGATTATATCCATATGTGCGCTGATTATGAAAGTCTTGATAATGCGCATAATTATAGCCCTTTGCAATTGGCGAGTATACCGCAAGATCATATACGCTTATAAATTCACTTGAACTGCCTTTTTTTCTTTCAACCTCATGCAGCTTTAAGAATTCGGAAAAAATAGCCTCATAGACCGTGCGGTAATACTTAAAGTATCTCATGCCCCCGGTTAAATTTTTGACGTATGTGCCACCTCTTAATCTATCCGCAAAGGCATCCATCTTTTTTTCGGATGACTTATCAAACTCTCCACCGCATATTGCCGCGGTGTAAGCCAAAAGGTCTATAAAATCTATATGATTATCCGTACCGTAGGTTTCCTTATCTATCTCTATTGCATGTCTCATGAGAGTTGCGCTCGCTTTGAAATCTACCCATTTTACAATATTATCTGTGCCTACTTCGGCAAACCTTGCGTACTCCTCAAGCTCCTCAGCATATTTAAATGAAGATGCTATAAACAATGCCAAGCATACAACTATAAATATACATATAGCAAATAAAAGCAAAACGCGTTTCAATCGTATTCACCTCTGTTATTTGTTTCTTTGAAATTCTATTCGCACGAAAAAGGATAAAGACTAAAAAACCAATCTGAAAATAAAAAAACCCGGATCACCGGGTTTAAGAAAAAATACAGGGTAGGGGAAGGGAGCAGCGTTTTTTATATTGGATATCAAAAAAATTAAATATCGTTTCCATCTTTCCAACGCGGTTTCAGTTCTACCTGTTTAAGGGTAAAAGTAAACACAGCTCCATTTTCATTTTTAACGCTTATCATTTGTCCATGAGCGTCTATTATACGTTTGACTATAGCGAGTCCAAGACCGGTTCCTGATGTATGAGACGGAGTATGCGCCTTTTCAACCTTATAAAATCTGTCAAAAATGTATGGAATATCATTCTCGCTTATACCGTTGCCAGAATCGCGCACAGATATATAGGCAACTCGTTTTATTGTTTTTACGGAGATTTCAAGTTCACCTTTATTATCTGAATACTTTATAGCATTATCTACGAGATTTCTTATTACCTGCGCTATCTGATCGTGATCGGCTAAGACAAAGACCTGTTCATTCCCAAATATTATTTTGACGTTCAGCTCTTTTTCATTTACACGCGTGATAAAGGTTATGAGGGTACGCCTTATAAGTTCGTTTATGTCGAAGACAGTTGGCTTAAAAGCGGTTTGCCCGGATTCTATCCGCGCAAGATCCAAGAGCCCATTTACCATAGTAGTCATTCTATTATTTTCGTCTATGACTATTTTTAAATATTTGTCAAATTCCGAAACCGGAATAGTCCCGTCCTGCATTGCGACCAGAAAACCTCTCATACTGGTAAGCGGCGAACGAAGCTCATGACTTACGTTCGAAACGAAGCTTCTGCGCGCTTCTTCAAGGGTATTAAGTCCATCAGCCATAGTATTGAAGCTTTTAGCAAGTGCACCAACCTCGTCCTCACCCTTATATTCGACTCGTATATCAAACTCGCCCTTTGCGTATCGCGTTACTATGCGCTTCATGTTTGTTATAGGCGTTGTTATGCGGCTCGTAAGGTAGGAAACCGCAAGTATCGCAAGTATAATGGCAAGAGTAGCGGAAAGCAAAATATCAAAATATACCTGACGAATTGCCGTATTCGTATCTTCCATGTTTATGCTGAAAAACAGAGCGCCGGAAGTATTTTCTGCGCTTATTATGGGTCGTGCCAAAGTCATAGTGCTCAAAGAAGATCCGATTGTGCCTTTAAAGAGATTCGTATAGATCTCGCCCTCGGCTGTTCCGGTTAGCACTATACGATCGTAATATTTATTTATATTAATATCCGCTATAGGTGCCCATTTTTCTTTTGACTCCTCGTTCATTAACACTACGCGCCCCAAAAGTGGATCTATGAAATATGCCTGAATAAGCGCGTCATATTTTCTGGCGATAGTTACAAGCTCATCTTTTGCCACCGCACGTTTTGCATCATCCATATATTTTTCAACAATAATGGTATGTATTTCTTCAGTTTCGCGCATTAGCTCCGATTCTTTTTGAGAAATATACTGCGTTCGAAAAACCGTAGAAACAGTTACGCCGAGCAAAATTAATAAGCTCAGCGTTACACAAAGATATGTAGTCAGCATTTTCGCAAACAGCGATTTATTAAGCACTTTTTTAACTCCCAATAACGAATCTATAACCAACGCCCCAAACAGTTTTTATCATCTGCGCATAATCGGGACCTATTTTTTCACGTATGCGTTTTATATGAACATCTACCGTTCGCGAATCCCCGTAATAATCAAAGCCCCAAACCTGTTCCAAAAGCTGTTCACGCGTAAAAACTTTACCCACGCTTGTTGCAAGATAGTAGAGCAGCTCAATCTCCTTAGGAGTCATCTCTATTGCCTGTCCATCTATCGTAACCGAGTAGTTTTCAAGAGAAATATAAAGGGAATCTATAGTGACGCTCTGAGTGTCGGTTATATCCGTTACAACAGTGCGCCGCAAAACCGCGTTTATCCGTGCAATAAGCTCTTTTGCGTCAAATGGCTTTACCATATAGTCGTCAGCGCCAAGATTTAGCCCCTGAATTCTATCCATCGTATCGCCTTTAGCTGTCAGCATTATAACGGGAGTATCTGAAAGCTTTCGAAGCTCGGTTAAAACAGCACGACCATCCATACCTGGCAACATAACATCTAAAACAACGAGACATGGTTCACAGCTCATATATGCATCTACGACCATATCGCCGCGTTCGCATGTTAAAACATTAAAACCCTCTTTTTTTAGATACATAGTCAGTATTGTCAATATGTTCTTATCGTCGTCTACTACAAGTATGGTATTGTCATTATCCATAAATAAAGTTCATCTCCTAATCGCGAAAATTGTCCGGCGGAAGAGACAGATTATCCCACATTCTATATTTATCCGTATCCACAATTGCATTCATAATTCGCTTATCCGCATCGGGAACTATCGTTGAAAGGTGCGAAATCAAGTGCTTCATATCCTCGCGCTTTGTCTTCCCGGCAATAGGACAATTCGCGGGGAGTACGGGAAGATCAAGCTTTCGTACCATTGAAAGTGCATTTTTTTCGGGTAAAAACACAAGAGGACGAATTATAGCAATGTTTTTTCTATTGAGATACGTTATAGGTCCGAAAGTATTTAGTCTACTTTCAAATAATAAACTAAGAAAAAACGTCTCTATAACGTCTTCACGGTTATGCCCTAAAGCGACAAGGTTGCACCCATGCTCAACGGCAAAGTTATTGAGCGCCCCGCGCCTAAGCTTTGCACACATTGCGCATGGATTTTTATCCCCTCTTATATTGAAAACAAGATCCCCTATATTCGTTTTAACTACGTCAAAAGGTACGTCTATGTTTCGCGCAAACTCGCTTATTCGCTCCGTATCCTGAGGAACAAGACCAAGATCAAGCATAACGCCGCGTACAGTGTATGGCTTTTTACAGAACCGCTGATAGAGCTTCAATGCATACATTAAAAGCAAGCTATCCTTACCGCCGCTAACGCCAATACATATATTATCCCCGGGATTTATCATATTAAATCGCTCGTCAGCACGCCGTATGCAGCCTAAAACCTGTTTCATCATTTAAAATTCCAATTTGTCTTCAATATAGCTTTTAAGAGCGTCAATTTTAAGGCGAATTTGAGCCATTGTATCTCTATCTCTGACAGTTACCGTTCCGTCTTCAATGGTATCAAAGTCAATAGTTATGCACATAGGCGTACCTATCTCATCCTGCCTTCTATAGCGCTTACCTATAGCGCCGGTTTCATCAAAGTCTACCATAAAATATTTCGAAAGCTCGGAGACAATATCGCGCGCCTTATCCGATAGTTTTTTCTGAAGAGGCAATATTGCCGCCTTATACGGAGCTAGAGCCGGATGTAGGCGTAAAACGTTTCTTATATCTCCGCCTTCCAAGGTTTCTTCGTCGTAAGCGTCGCATAAGAAAGCGAGAGCAACCCTATCTGCGCCGAGAGAAGGTTCAATACAATACGGAACGTACTTCTCGTTCGTAAAGGGATCTTGATATTCGAAGCTTATACCTGAATGCTTCGAATGTGACTTCAAATCGAAATCGGTTCTACTGGATATTCCCCAAAGTTCACCCCAACCGAAGGGATATAAAAACTCAACATCGGTCGTACCGTTTGAATAGTGAGAAAGTTCCTTTTGTTCATGTTCGCGAAGTTTAATTTTTTCAGGATTCATTCCGAGATTTAATAAAAATTGCTTACAAAAAGCTTTCCAATACTCGTACCATTTAAGATCGGTTCCGGGTTCGCAAAAAAATTCAAGTTCCATCTGTTCAAATTCACGCGTTCTGAACGTAAAATTACCCGGAGTTATTTCGTTTCTAAAAGTTTTACCAATCTGAGCTATACCAAACGGAATTTTCCGCCGCGTAGTCCGCTGAACGTTTTTAAAGTTTACAAATATTCCCTGAGCCGTTTCGGGGCGAAGATATAATTCACTTGCCGTATCTTCGTTTACGCCCTGAAATGTTTTAAACATCATATTAAATTTCCGTATAGACGTAAAATTGCGTTTTCCGCACTCGGGGCAGCAAATCTCATTTTCCGCTATATAAGCCATCATTTCATCGTTGCTCCATCCGTCCGGATGTATCTCTATAGAGTTGGAATTTGCGTAGTTCTCTATAAGCTTATCGGCACGAAAACGCGCCTTGCATTCTTTGCAGTCCATCAAAGGATCATTAAAGTTTCCGACATGTCCGGACGCGACCCATGTTTCAGGGTTCATTAAAATAGCGGCATCCATACCTACATTATACGGGTTTTCCTGAACGAATTTTTTCCACCACGCCTTTTTAACGTTGTTTTTGAACTCAACTCCGAGAGGACCATAGTCCCAAGTATTGGCTAAGCCGCCGTATATCTCGCTCCCGGCGAATATAAAGCCTCTGTTTTTGCAGAGGGCAACAATTTTATCCATCGAAAAACTTTTTTCCATTCTAAGCAATCTCCATATTAACACATAAAGTTTATTTACTATATTACCAAGTCACGGCGTTCTTGTCAATTTGCGTGAAAAATCCGGTGTAAGGGTATCATAGGTTCAATAGTCTTTTTTGTTGATCCCTTCCAAAAAATCCGCCAAGTAGGGAATGAAATTAGTCTTTTTTGTGAAAGAAAGGAAAATCGCTTGACGGAAAGGAGAGTTTGCGTTACCATAGGCTAAGGTTTAAGATACCAATATTTTGATAAGGTAGGTTTTTTCTGATGGGAGAAGGGATAACCAATTTCTTTAATTCTTATGGGTCGATTATTATAATGGTGGTTGTCATGGTTGCATTATTTGCGCTTATGATAATCCCTCAACGTAAACGCGATAAGAAAGTTAAAGAAATGCTTGCCGCCATTAAACCCGGCGACAGAGTTCGTACAATAGGCGGACTATATGGAACGGTCACTTCGGTTCGTGACGATGTTATAACTATGTCTGTCGGTCCCGATAAGGTGAGACTTGTATTTGCGCGCGGAGCTATAGCCACTATTGAAGATTCACCGATTGAAAATACGATCGAAGAAGGCATTAAATAAAACAGTTAAGGCATCTTGCCTCTGTTTTACTTCAATTTTATTTTTTAAACAAGTGTAAGTACAAAAAATTTAAGGCATCCGCCTAAATTTACAACCAAATTAAATCGGCGTTTTTACAGCGTCGATTTTGTTATGCTAATTTTTTACAAAAAAGAAAAAGGGAGTTTAATTATGGGTTCAAAGATTTGGAAGGTTGTAAATAGATACTCTAAAAAGTGGTTTATAAACGGAATGAGTGCGATGGCTTTAGGCCTTTTCGCGTCTCTAATAATCGGTCTTATTCTGACGCAGATAAGTAAGATCCCGGGACTTTCGTTCCTAGCTGAAATTACTAAGGTTATCGGAGCAGCGTCACCCGTTGTTGGGTCCGCTATGGGCGTTGCAATAGCATATGCGCTTAAAGCCAGCCCTCTTGTTATATTCTCATGTTGTGCATGTGGAGCATGCGGGTATGCTGCAGGCGGTCCCGTTGGAGCTTATGTTGCCGCGATAGCTGGTACTGAAATAGGTATGCTGATTTCAAAAAAAACCAAGCTCGATATTATTTTAACGCCCATGGTAACTATAGTTGCCGGCGGTGGTTTAGGACTTTTAACAGGCCCGGCTCTCTCGTCATTTATGTCCTTTTTAGGTGGCGTTATAAACGATGCAACTGTTTTAGCACCAATACCTATGGGAATTATAATAGCGGTTTTAGTCGGTCTTGCCTTAACCGCCCCGATAAGCTCAGCTGCCCTTTGCATAATGATCGGTATATCGGGAATTGCGGCCGGCGCTGCAACTGTCGGTTGTTGTGCTCAGATGGTTGGTTTTGCCGTTATGAGTTATCAGTCAAACAAGATAGGCGCTTCACTTTCCATAGGACTTGGAACTTCTATGCTTCAGTTTGCCAATATTTTACGACGACCTGCGATCTGGATTCCGCCGACTCTTTCCGCAGCAATTTTAGGACCTATAGCTACAACTGTGCTAAAAATGACAAACACACCAGAAGGTGCCGGAATGGGTACGTCGGGTCTCGTCGGTCAGTTTGGAACATTCGCTTCTATGAGTCCAACTACCGATTGGTGGATAATATTGATCGAAATAGCTGTTATGCAGGTTATACTCCCCGCATTGCTTACCTTTGGATTTTATATTTTATTTAAAAAGCTAAAATGGTTTACCGATGAGGATCTTATTTTAAACCGTATGGATTAATAACCGTTGATAAGGTAATTAAGAAAGGATTTTCATGCGAAGCGAAAGCGAAATGAAAAGACTGATACTGAACTATGCAAGCGACGAGAGCGTAGCTCTCGTCGCAATGAATGGTTCAAGAGTAGATAAATACACAAAAAAAGACATATATCAGGACTATGATATTGTATTTGTTGTAGACGATGTTGATTATTTCGTCAATAAAAAAGACGAATGGCTAAGTGGTTTCGGAAAACGAGTAATTATGCAGGAGCCTCTGCCAAACACACCGAAAAACGCAACAAAGCCATGGCACATATTTTTAATGCAGTTTGCGGATGGAAACCGTATAGACCTTTTACTGGTTCCTATAGAAGATCTAGATACATACTTATCGGCTGACAGCCTTACACGTATCATTTTAGATAAGCGTGGGCTTGTAAAAAATAAGCCGCCTGAAAGCGATAGTGATTATTGGGTGAAAAAGCCAATCACTAGTGAATTTAATAGTTGTATAAATGAATTTTATTGGATGTCGATATTTGGTGCAGATACAGGATTTATAATGAGCGCAGGTAAGTTTTATAAGCGTTTAACCGAATATTTATCTGAGGAGGAATTAAAAAAGCTCATGAAAACATATTCATTGGAATCTACATCTGATCAAATCGATGCTCTGTTTTCCGGGTTGGATTTGTTTTATAAATTAGCGCTTACGGTTGCCGAGAAATTAGGCTTTGAATTTCCAAATTCCGAAGCTATAGACGTTCCGAAATACATATTTGAACGTATTCAGCCAAAAAGCCGACAAATATCGGGCGATTAACCGATATTTGTCAAGGCTTCGATTGACTCTACAATATATTAAAATTTCAATCTTTTTTTTCATCGTCATCGCGAAGCTTTATAACGCTTGCTGCAAAACGTCTTCTGTCCTGAGATAGAGCGGCGTAATGTTTTTTTGTTGTATTTACGTCTTTGTGTCCTAGACAATCGGCAACAAGGTATATATCTCCTGTTTCGCGGTACAACATAGTTCCATAGGTACTTCTAAGTTTATGCGGAGATATTGATTTTTGTGGTACGGCAACAGCTGCATATTTTTTAACTATGTTTTCGACAGCGCGCACTGTTAGCCGCTTCATCTGAGACGATAAAAAAAGCGCTCCTTCATATCCCGGCAGCGGATTTTGTGATTCGCGAATTTCAATATAGTTTAAAAGAGCAGTTCGCGTTTCAGAGCCAAATACGAGAGTGTCTTTATTTCCGCCCTTTCTCGTTATTGAAAACTCATTTGAAAAAAAGTTAAGATCGTCCGTATTTAGGCCAACAAGCTCGCTGATTCGGATTCCGGTACCCAAAAACAGGGTAAGTATCGCCATATCCCGTATCTTAGCTTTTTCATGAAGCTTTTTTTGATGCATCGTCATACCGAGACCGGTTTCACATGCATCAAGCAGCCGCGCTACCTCGTCCGGCTCAAGGCGAACGATAGGTTTATCGTGAAGCTTTGGGGGATCTACAAATGTAGGAACGGTAGATAAAAGTTGTCCTTTTTTATAAAAATACTTAAAAAAAGCGCGAATTGTGGATAATTTCCTCGCCTTCGTGCTTTCGTTGTTAACAAATTCCTCCCCATTTCTCTCGTAGTAAGAAAGGTATTCTATAAATATCTCAATTTCGGTACTCGTAATTGAATCAAGGTCGGAAAGAGTTATACTTTCTATGTTTTTATTTAAAAAACGCGGAAGTCTATTAATTAGAAAATTAAAGAAAATTCTAAGATCGGTAGCATACTCAAAGCGCGTAAGCACAGAAGTCGTACTTTCACGCGCACGAAAATAATCGGCACAGTATGGAGGGAATCCCTTAAGCATTTCCCTGATTTTTTTCGTATAAATCTTATGGCGCGTCGCCGTATAATCGTTATCCATTGCTAAACGCCTCTTTTTTTATATTTATCACTATATCTATTTTATCATTGATTCTAAAATTTCGCAAAGATAAACTATTAATTCAATACACAGAGCTCGTTCGACAAGCATACTTATTATTTTGCAAAAATAGATTATCTTCTTAATTATAATATATTTGACAAAAGTAATAATGACTTTTATAATAGATGTTGATTGGAATTTATAAAAAGGTGATGGATAATGAAAAATATAACATGTTCTTTCGCAGGTTACCGTCCCCAAAAACTCTCAATTTTATATGATGAGCTTAGCTCTCCTTGCGTTCTATTAAAACGAAGACTTAAATCTGAAATTGAAAGAATGATTGAAAATAATAACGTCGCTACCTTTATAAGTGGAATGGCTATGGGAATTGATCTTATTGCCGCTGAAATCGTCCTAATAGTAAAAAAAGAGCGCCCTTATGATGATATTCGTCTTGTAACCGCTATACCCTTTGAGGGTCAGGATGATTCCTGGTGCGGTGAATATAGAAAACGCTATCGTCATGTACTTGATATGGCTGATGAGCAAGTTATAATAAGCGAATATTATACCAGAGCCTGCATGTATGAGCGTAATCGTTATATGGTGGATAATTCTGACTATATAATAGCGGTTTTTGACGGTAAGTCGGGGGGAACTAAATACACCCTTGATTATGCTATTAAGAGAGGCGTTGGAAGCGTAGTTATAGACCCTCGCGATTTTCTTTTTTTCGATCGTCTTGTAGTTTAGTAATTTAAAACAAGTAGTGAAAAGTCTCCTTAAGGGTTTTATAAAAAATATATGGTATCCTTATCTAATTTTGGGGTATGACGCTTTTAAATCTGCACCCTATGCTGTATAATTATTAATAATAATATTTATTTTTGGAGGAGAGAAATATGGAACTGGATTCTTTGATAACTCATTTTCGCGACGTAACTACTAAGTCGCGTGCCTATTCTCATGCTATGGCTGCGTTGTATTACGACGCGCAGACGGTTGCTCCTAAAAACTCAGTTATAGGATTATCGAAAACGATGGGGATGCTTTCGGAATTAGATTATAATTTAACCGTAAATAAAGAAATGATGGATTGTATTGCAACGTTGCATGAACATATTGAAGAACTTCAAGATCCCGTTTTAAAGCGCGAAGTTGAGCTTAAATATAAGCAAATAAATCGCATGAGCAAGCTTTCCGTTGAAGATGTGGTTGAATTTTCAAAGTTGCAGGCAGAGGCTGAATCCGTTTGGGAACAAGCTAAAAACGCCAATGATTATTCGATGTTTGAGCCGTACCTTGCGCGTATAGTTGAAACGGCTATTCGTTTTATTAAAATTACAGATCCGGACAAGGATCCGTATGAAGCTATGTTAAATGACTATGAGGAGGGTTTAAAAACAGAGTTTTTAGATCAGTTTTTCGCTCTCATTCGAGATAGAATCGCTGTTCTTTTAAAGAAAGTCCAAAATAGCAAAACGGTTATCGATGATAGCTTTTTAAAGCTCAATTACCCCGTCGAAAAGCAGCGCGAGCTTTCAGACTACCTTATGAAGATAATGTCTATAAACAGGGATGATTGCATTATTGGCGAAGTTGAACATCCCTTTACTACCTCTAACAATAAACACGATGTCCGCATAACAACACACTACCATGAGGATAACATGGTAAGCTCAATGTATAGCGTTATTCATGAGGGTGGTCACGCGCTATATGAACTGAATACCGGTGATAATCTTCGCGATTCGTTTTTAGCATCCGGCACCAGCATGGCGGCGCACGAATCACAATCCCGTTTTTATGAAAACATAATCGGAAGATCAAAAGAATTTGTAGAGCTTATATTCCCTAAACTGAAGGAACTTTTCCCCGAACAGCTCAATGGCGTTACTCCATATATGTTTTATCTTGCAATAAATAAAACGGAGCCGAGTCTTATCCGAACCGAAGCAGATGAACTTACATATTCTTTACATATAATGATTCGCTATGAGCTTGAAAAACGTTTAATAGCCGGCACATTGCTTGTCAAAGATCTTCCTATGGAATGGAATAAAATGTATAAAGAATATCTTGGCGTAGACGTTCCTGATTTTAAACATGGTGTTTTGCAGGATTCACATTGGGCGGGAACTCTTATTGGATATTTCCCGTCATACGCTATAGGCAGCGCATATTCGGCTCAGATGCTTAACACTATGCAGCATAACTTCAACGTTTTTGACGAGGTTAAGAATAATAGACTGAGCCGCATAGTTGAGTTTATGACAGATAAAATGTATAAACACGGTATGCTCCTTAAGGCTTGCGATGTCGTTGAGACGGTCTGCAACGAAAAATTCGACCCATCGTATTACATTGATTATCTCGAAAAAAAGTATACAGATATATATAATCTTAAGAGTTGAGCTCAGCTCTGAGGGCTAAAAAGCAATGAACAAAAGCTTGGACTATAATATAATCCGCCCACTGTTAACAGTGGGCGGATTATATTAGTCCTGTTTCCGACTTTTCATTCATTTTGTAAATCATGCATTAACTTATATGGATTTACAAACTTTCCGTCGGGCGAGATTATTGATATGTGAAGATGATTGGCGTCACTGTTGCCCGTTGAGCCAATATTCCCTATTACGTCTCCGGTAGCTACTGTATCCCCAACTTTAACGTGCCTTGTCAATTCTAACATATGGTAATAATGATACTCATATCCGAACGAATCGGTGATTATAACAAAATTTCCGGGTATATTTCCATAACCTATCGCCGTAACAATTCCCGGACTAATGCTTAGTATATCAGTTCCCTGATCGGCCTTTATATCGGTCCCCATATGCTTTCTCGTATTATTTGAACGCGTATCACACCATGAGTCATGAAACGAATAATAGTGATCTTTAAGAGGAAAATGTAAGGTTTTCATAACGTTGCTCGGAAATGAATATACATTATCTATAGACTCATTGCCATAATCATCATACACCGAGGTAAGATAAGCATAAGTAAATCTTATGTCTATATATTTTCCAAAATCCCCATTTGAATAAATATTTGCAAAATCAACTATATCGTAAGGTTTTATAGTTATAATCAATTTTCGAACATTTGATTCTTGAATATTAAAAGATATATTTAAAAGGGCTAAAAATTCAACTTTATCGTTGATGAAGGGTAAGGTAGAGGCAAGAAATTGGAATGATGGATAAGATATATGAAAGTCCCTGTCAAGATCATTTTTTTGTTCCGCCAGATATGAATAAACTGCATTTACAGCAGTATCAATAGAAGACTGCACAAGAGCAGCCTTTAATATATATCTATTTATATTTATAGTCATATTTTGGGCAAAATCATAGCCATATTTTAGTGACCAGTTGTTAACAATGAAGAGGGAAGAGTCAAAATTATCAAAAAAAATAGGATAAAGTTCATCATATAGTTCATTTTCGGGGGGATAAGGCATTGTTGGCGCTAATGTCGGATTAAGGTATGAATCATTATTACTGTCGAGCCTTAGTGCAGTAAATATTTCGCATCCGGAAAGCAGTGCTAAAAATGTAAATAAAGCCAAACATAAGGCAGATATTTTTAAATAAAATCCATCTTTCAATTTCATTTTGATATTATAGCATATTTTCATTCTGACAACAAACAAAATTTAATCTTTATTACTTCCAATATTGGCTTTAAAGTGGAAGTTAGTATGAATAATTATATATCATTGTTGAGATGGGGGGAGTTCCTTCGTCTATATTTATTCGTAAAACACAAGTTTTACGAATAAATATAGACGAAAATCATTCTCAAAAGCTTTTAAATTTAAAATACGCTTGTTCTTGTTTGTTTTATTAAAGCAACTTTATACAATCTCAGGTAAGCTTAAGCTTCCCTTAATTAAATTTCGCTTAAGCTTTATTTTAAACCAGTTTTCCATTATTCCAACGTTAATATCTAAAATCTATCCTCAATAGTGCGCTTTCTTTGTTCGTATTATTATATATAATTTTTATCCGGCAACAAAAATATTCCAGCTTCTTGCTTCTTCTAAGTATTGCTTTTACTCTCATTTATAAGTTGAATTTACAGCGTTTGCATTTTAAATATATCATATTCTATATTTCATTGTTTCATGGTAATGAACAGCAGCTTTTTACAAAATCCATTATCCGTCTTTTAGAATGCCACCCAAGACGCATGCGTCCAACATTTCCAAAATGCAGATATAAAGCTCTGGCATTGCACGTTTTACATGTTCTACGCGCTTCAGCACCATATTCTTAGTTACATCGCCCTGTTTCCATGTATAGCCGTCGGTGCTGACATTAAGCAAAAACGGTTCCAATCTATCTACCGATGCGGCGTACAAAGCGTCCTTAGTTTCAGCTTTGTCAAATTCTTCCCAGAGTGCGCGAATTTCGGAATTTTGATCGTTAGGCAAAATAGAAAACAGCTTATCGGCAGCCGCACTTTCTCGTTTTCTCTTTGAACGGTTTCCTGCTTTGTCATAACAAAACGTATCTCCCGCATAAACCTCAACGAGATCATGTACGAGAAGCATCTTCAAAACATGCGTAATGTCGATAGTCTCAACAGCATATTCCTCAAGCAGCATAGCCATTACGGCTATATGCCACGAATGCTCGGCATCGTTTTCGCGGTGACTCTTATCAATTACGATATTGCGCCTCAATATATTTTTCATTTTATCAATCTCGATTATAAATTCGAGCTGACGATTTGCACGTTCTCTATTAAACATATTGCCCCCTAAATTTCTATAAAGTTGCCAAAGTCATAAGAATATCACGCTACGATTTTGAAACAGGATTGAGCCGTTTCGGGTTGAATTTTACCTTTAAGTTAAAAAAATGTCGAGATTAAATATCTCGACATTTTTTATTAAACGATGGCTGCGGAACTAAGATTCGAACTTAGACAATACGAGTCAGAGTCGTAGGTGCTACCATTACACAATTCCGCAAAAAAGATCCCGAGATGCCGTTTGCCCCTAAATAACACCCGCCTCTCGGCAGGTGGGTGCGCTGTGACGGCTGCTGCTTACTTGAGTCTGAGACCAAATGGCTTTCACTCGACCAACCCGCGCTCCCGATGTTACTTTGTGGGTTTATAAAAAGGACATAACGCACACCACAGGATTTTGGTGGGATTAATTGGAATCGAACCAACGACCTCTACGATGTCAACGTAGCGCTCTAACCAGCTGAGCTATAACCCCGTGCAAAAATTCCTTACGGATATTATTATACACATGATTTCTGATTTTGCAAGCTTTTTTTCAATAAAAACGCCCGGAATCTATATACAATGAAATTGTCCGGATCTATCTTGCCTTTTAAATTGCGCTATTCTATACAATCTATAATATCGCGGCCATTCCATCTCTATGTTTTTACCATTATTCTTGCTTCTTCACTGAACTAATAGGAAAATTTCATAATCTCAATTTAGAAGCCATTTTTTTGATTTCATTTTAGCAAGATTTTGTGGTATACTTAGAGGAAATCTTTAATTGCGGTTTTGGAGGAAATAGTGGCGGACGAATTCAAACTGATTAGCGAATATTCGCCAACCGGCGATCAACCCAAAGCTATAGAGGGCTTGGTCGATGGGTATCTTAACGGTAAAAAACGGGAGGTACTTCTCGGAGTAACCGGATCGGGAAAAACTTTTACTATGGCAAATGTCATTCAAAAGCTTCAACGTCCAACTCTCATAATTGCGCATAATAAAACTCTCGCGGCTCAGCTATGCTCTGAATTTCGCGAATTTTTCCCCGACTCGGCAGTAGAATATTTTGTATCATACTATGATTATTATCAGCCCGAAGCTTACATAGCTTCCTCGGACACTTATATAGAAAAAGTATCTTCGATAAACGAGGAAATAGACCGATTGAGGCATAGTGCAACTTGCGCCCTGAACGAAAGAAAAGACGTAATAATAGTTTCGTCTGTTTCTTGTATATATGCCCTTGGAAATCCTGAAGAATATATCCGAATGAGTATTTCTATTAGAAAAGGTACTAAAATAGATCGCGATGTCCTTATGCGCCGCCTAGTTGATATACAGTATCAAAGAAACGATATAGATTTCTCAAGAGGAAATTTTAGGGCACGGGGGGACGTTTTAGAAGTGTTTCCGATGAACTTTAAAGAGAAGGCTCTTAGAATAGAATTTTTCGGGGACGAGATAGAGCGAATATCCGAAATTCACCTTGTAACGGGTAAAACTCTTCTTGAGCTTTCTCACGCAATAATTTTTCCGGCGACGCATTACGCGGTGGCGCATGATAAGCTGACCGAGGTACTTTCCGTTATAGAGAAGGATTTAAAAATAAGGTTGGACGAACTGACGAGAGCGCATAAGCTTCTCGAAGCACAGCGCCTTGAACAGCGAACGGTTTTCGATATGGAAATGATATCTGAAATTGGCTATTGTCAGGGAATAGAAAACTACAGTAGATATTTTGATGGGCGAAGCCCGGGGCAGCCTCCTTTTACGCTAATGGACTATTTCCCTAAAAACTTCCTATTGATGATAGACGAATCACATGTAACGCTTCCTCAAATTCGCGGTATGTTCAACGGAGATGCAGCTAGAAAGCACGAACTTGTAGAATATGGGTTTAGGCTTCCCTCCGCATATGATAACCGTCCTTTAAAATTCGATGAATTTGATGCGCGCATTAATAAGCTCTTGTGCGTAAGCGCAACTCCGTCTGAATATGAACTTGGACAAGCAGAATGTATAGTAGAACAGATAATAAGACCAACCGGACTTATCGATCCCGAAATAATAGTAAAGCCCGTTATAGGTCAGGTAGACGATCTTATGGAAGAAATAAAAAAGACGACAGCAAATGGATTTAGAGTTCTCGTAACAACACTTACGAAGCGCATGGCGGAGGATCTGACCGAATATCTTGATAGATTTGAATTTCGAGTTCGGTATATGCATTCTGAAATTCAGACGATGGAGCGAACGGAAATACTTCGCGATCTTCGTCTCGGGGAATTTGACGTTCTTATCGGCATAAACCTTCTAAGGGAGGGACTCGATCTTCCGGAGGTCGGTCTTGTTGCGATTCTCGATGCGGATAAGGAGGGCTTCTTACGATCTTCAACCTCGCTCATACAGATTGTTGGGCGCGCTGCAAGAAATGTAAATGGACGCGTTGTTATGTATGCCGATCATATAACGAATTCTATGGATATAGCGATAAACGAAACCAACCGCCGCCGTAAAATACAAGCGGAGTACAATAGAGCAAACGATATAACTCCAACTAGTATCCATAAAGAAATTCGAAATGTGCTTGAAATAAGTAAAAAGAGCAACAATAACTATAACGATACTTCTTCCGCTGAGCGCGCGCAAAGAATAGAAATTTTGCGCGACGAGATGAAAAAAGCAGCTGCCGAGCTTGAATTTGAAACGGCCGCAAAACTCAGAGACGAACTTTTTGATCTCACCGGTGAAAGAAACGTCGAAAAACAGTATGCCGCGCCTGGAACGGTCGGCAGTAAAAGGAACGCAAGGGAAAGGACAAGAAAATCGCACTAACGCGAATCTTTTGATAATTTTATAAAATATGAAGGAATCACTGATTATAACGGGTGCACGTGAGCATAATTTAAAAAACGTAAATTTAACCGTGCCGCGTAACGAATTTGTTGTATTTACTGGGCTGTCCGGATCCGGAAAATCATCTTTGGCGTTTGATACTATCTATGCTGAAGGTCAAAGGCGTTATGTTGAGTCGCTCTCGTCTTATGCGCGACAATTTTTAGGTCAGATGGATAAGCCGGATGTCGATAAGATAGAGGGGCTTTCTCCGGCAATTTCAATAGACCAAAAGAGTACATCTAATAATCCGCGCTCAACAGTAGGAACTGTGACCGAAATCCATGACTATTTGCGCCTTTTATACGCGCGAATCGGGAAGCCGCATTGTTATAAGTGCGGTCGCCCTATTGAACGTCAGAGTATAGATCAGGTTATGGATAGAGTAAAGGCTCTCGGCGTTGGAACGCGTATTCAAATAGTTGCTCCTCTAATCCGTGCGAGAAAAGGTGAGCATACCCGCTTGCTTGACGAAATTAGGAAAGATGGCTATGTTCGCGTTATAATTGACGGTGTTATCTACGATATAGACGATCTTCCGACTCTCGATAAAAAAGTTAAGCATACAATAGATGTTGTCGTCGACCGAATAGTTTTAAAAGAAAATGCGGATAGTCGACTTAACGACTCTTTAGAGACTGCTTTTTCTTACGGACATGGTTTAGCTAAAGTGATTTTGGCCGACGAAGGTAAAGAACTTTTGTTTTCTCAAAATTATGCTTGTACCGAATGCGGTATAAGCGTTGAAGAACTTACGCCGCGTATGTTTTCTTTCAACAATCCATATGGTGCCTGCAAAACCTGCTCCGGTCTCGGAATACTTTTGACAATAGATCCCGACCTTATTTTAAACGATAAACTATCCCTGAATGAAGGAGCTGTTTCGGCATCAGGCTGGCAAAGCGGTAAAGAAAATAGCATAGCACACATGTATTTTAAGGCACTCTCTAGCTTTTATGATTTTTCTCTTGATATTCCCGTCTGCAAGCTCGATAAAAGTATTCGCGATATGATTTTATATGGTAATAATAATGAGAAGATAACTGTTGAATATACAAAGGACTACGGGAACGGAACTTTTCAAGCCAGCTTTGAGGGAATTATCCCTAATATAAAAAGACGACACGAAGAAACGCAGTCGGAAGATATGAAGCGCACATATGAAAGCCTTATGACCGAAACTCCATGTCCCGATTGTCACGGGAAACGACTTCGTCCCGAAAGTCTCGCCGTTACCGTAGGTGGCTTATCTATTGCCGATATTTCAGAAATGCCTATTGTCAAGGCGCGTGATTTTTTAAACACAATTGAACTTACGCCGTCCGAAAAAATAATTGCTTCTCAAATTTTTAAAGAGCTGAATTCAAGATTCGGTTTTTTAATAAATGTAGGTCTTGACTATCTTACGCTATCGCGCTCGGCAACGTCGCTCTCCGGCGGCGAAGCTCAGCGAATACGATTGGCTACGCAAATTGGTTCCGGGCTTGTCGGAGTTTTATATATTTTGGACGAACCCAGTATTGGACTTCATCAGCGCGACAACTCGCGACTTTTAAAGACACTGAAAAATATGCGCGACCTTGGTAATACCCTAATAGTTGTCGAACATGACGAGGAAACAATGCGTGAAGCGGACTTTATAGTTGACATGGGTCCGGGCGCGGGAGCACATGGTGGAAATGTTGTCGCAGCGGGGACTTTAGACGATATAATGGCATGCGATGAATCTATAACCGGTCAGTTTTTGACAGGAAAGCGTAAAATCAATATTCCTCAGATACGGAGAAGCTGCGGCGGACGTTATTTATCGGTACGCGGCGCGCGAGCTCACAATTTAAAAAACATAGATATTGATATACCTCTTGGCATCTTTACCTGCATAACCGGGGTTTCAGGCTCGGGAAAGTCAAGTCTGGTAAATGAGATAATAAAAAAAACTTTGCTCCGCGATCTTAACCGCGCAAAAACGCGACCCGGTCAATGTGATAAAATAACGGGGCTGAATCACCTGGATAAAATCATAGATATTGACCAGAGCCCAATAGGCAGAACACCTAGGAGTAATCCCGCTACATATACAGGTCTTTTTGATATGATACGCGAGGTTTTCGCGATGACTCCCGATGCTAAGATGCGCGGATATGGAAATGGAAGATTCAGCTTTAACGTAAAGGGTGGGCGCTGCGAAACCTGCCATGGCGACGGAATACTTAAAATCGAAATGCACTTTTTACCGGATGTCTATGTTCCTTGCGATGTATGTGGGGGAAAACGCTATAATAGGGAAACGCTTGAGGTTCGTTACAAGGGAAAGAACATAGCGGACGTTCTTAATATGACCGTTGATGAAGCGCTAAAGTTTTTTGCTCCGCTTCCAAAGTTAAAGCGTAAACTTGAAACGCTCTATGATGTCGGTCTTTCCTATGTAAAACTCGGTCAACCGTCGACAACTCTCTCTGGAGGCGAAGCGCAAAGAGTAAAACTTGCTACAGAACTTTCTCGAAAGGATACCGGAAAGACACTCTACGTTCTTGATGAACCAACGACCGGGCTTCATGTTGCTGACGTTGAAAAGCTTCTCTCTATACTTCAAAGACTTTGTGACGGAGGAAGCTCCGTTCTCGTTATCGAACATAATCTTGATGTTATAAAGACAGCGGATTATATAATAGACCTTGGACCAGAGGGCGGAGACCGAGGAGGTGAAATAGTAGCTATTGGAACACCCGAGGAAGTCGCATTGTGTGAAAGTAGCTATACCGGGCAATATTTAAAGCGGATATTGTCCGAGAATCTATAATTTTTGGAATCCTCGCTAAATATAACCGAGAGTAATAAGTAAATCGAAATAAAACTGTCGCCCGGCGGCAAATCGCAGGAGGTATATTAAATGGATATGTCAATGGAAAAGTGGTATGAGGCATCGTCAAAGCGCTTTTCGGTACGCAAATATAAATCGGAGCCGCGCCGCGAGGATATCGAATCATTAAAGGAATTCGCAAGCGAAATCAGTACCGATTCAGTGCGTATCGAAATTGGCAGCAGCGATAAGGTATTTGCCTCGAGACTATTGGGAAGCGGAAAAATAAAGGGAACGACGTATTTTGCCGCGTTTATATCCGAAGAAGGAAAAACCATGGAAATCGGGTACATCGGAGAGATATTTATGCTTGAGTGCGTTGCGCGAAACATAGGCACGTGTTGGCTCGGCGTGTCTTTTAGGATGGGCGCAGCACAAGAGGCGATTGATCTGTCCGATGAGGAAGGAATAGTTTGCATAACTCCTTTAGGTATATCCGACGAACCGTTTAAGCTTCGAACACGCCGAACTATGACGGATTTAACGGGGCTTTCCGTTCAGGACTTCGTTAAGCTCCCACGGCATATACAATCCGCCTTTGAATGCGCAAGGCGCGCACCTTCCGCTATTAACGCTCAGCCTTGGAGTTTTAAATCGGACGGAGATACATTTTCCGTAATCAAAACATCAAACAATTTAGGCTATGGAGATCTTGACTGCGGAATTGCTATGCTACATGCTGAAATAGGCGCGGCGCATCATTCCGTAGTTGGTGAATGGGATCTTACGGATGAAAAAGAATCGGTATTCATTCCTTATACCGATGTAGAATCTGAAAACGAAGTTTCTATTCCTGAGAAAATTGAGAATTTTGAGGATAAAATGTAAATTTGTCGCTATCGGCTTGTTTGAAGCCGAGACAGAAGGTATAATCATAATAAAGTTTAAGAAAGGTTAGACGCTAAAATTATGAAGGGGCTTTTTAAAAACAAACCCATATTTATAACGATAATTGCATTAGTGCTCTTAGGGGTTATAGCCTTCGTTTCCGCGGGGGATCGCGCTGTTTCCTTCGTTGAAAGCGCTGTTTCAACTATTTTTAATCCTATACAAACCTTCGCTTCCTCTGCGTCAAACGCTATAGTAAGCTTCTTTCAGAACCTCTTTAATACGACGGATGCAGATAAAGAAAATGAGCAGCTTAAAATAAAGTTAGCTCAACTTGAAGCGGAACTGAACGATATGGAAGCCACTAAGCAGGAAAATGAACGTCTGCGCGACCTTTTAAACTATCCTGATATAAGCAAAACGCCTGATAAAGTTACGGCGCGCGTAATAGGAAAAAGTTCGGGCATATGGTTTTCAACCTTTACGCTGAACGTCGGGCGAAATCAAGGAATCTCAGAAAATATGCCTGTACTAAATGGTCTGGGCCTTGTCGGTCGTGTGACCGACGTTAGCGCTACAACCTGTAAGGTCATCTCTATAATTGATACATCGTCAAATGTAAGCGTACTTGTCGAAAGAACGCGCGAAAACGGATTTGTGCGCGGAGTACTACAAACGGGAGGCGGCGGAAATAAACTTGAACTTTATTATTTGCATATAAACGCAGACCTTGTTCCCGGCGATAAAATTTTAACGACAGAATACGGTGGAGTATTCCCTAAGGGAATACTTATAGGTACGGTTAAAGAAGTTATGCGCGTTACAGACGATGCTAATCAGGTAAACGCAATTATAACTCCCTCGGTAGACTTTTTACGTCTTGAGGAGGTAACCATATTGCTTACCGGAGGAGAAGCAGACTGATGCAAAAAGCAAGTGTTTCTGTAGTTATAGCGCTGCTTATTGGAATTTTTTTAGATTCGGTGTTTTTTAACACAGTGAATATCGTCGGAATACGCCCGGACGCGCTACTCGCTATAATCGTATCTATAGGCTTCATGCTGGGTGGTTGGCGTACTGCCCTAATAGGTTGTATCACCGGACTTACCGTCGACGTTATGTTTTATAAGATAGTCGGTATAAACGCTGCGCTATATATGCTGTCAGGAATGCTGGCGGGAGTTTTTCATAGAAAATTTTATGCTGATAATATAATAGTTCCCGCTATAGTCGCCGCAATTTTATCTTTTTGTAAAGAGACTTTCTATGCCCTTTTTACACTTATTCGCGGAGCCGAATTTTCTCTCCCGCTTATATTTATCACTTATATATTGCCCTGCGCTGTTTTAACGGGACTTTTTTGTTTACTCGTTCATCTTGCTATGCGCCCACTATTAAAAAAGTACAGTAAAAAAGTGGCGGAAAGGGATCTTGAAAGGAATCGCTTATTATGAAAACCCTAAAACTTCGTTTTTCAATAATGGCTCTTGTCGCGCTTATTTTAATGGTAGCTCTCATCTTCCAACTTGGTTCGCTTACCCTTGCTAAAGGCTCTGAGCTTTCGGTTCAGGCTGATGAGCGCATGACGCGAACAACGGTTTTAAAAGGTACCCGCGGACGCATACTAGATAGAAACGGAGTAGTTCTGGCTTACAGCGAAACCTGCTATAATGTTGAATTTTTGCGCGACGCAAATAAGCGCTCAAATTACGACAGTGCCGTTTATACCGAGGCTCTTTTAAGGGCTATAGACATAATTGAAGCCGGAGGCGGAACAATTATAAACACCTCGTATATTCAAATGAATGAAAACGACGAGTTGTATTATGAATGGGGAGTTGAAAACGAAGAATCCATATCCTCCCGATATTATAACTTCTGTTCGGCGATGGGTTTTTACGTAACGGAGGAAATCTCAAAAGATAGATCAGCGTGGAAAACGCCCGAGAGCGCATATCTTGATATGTGTAAAAGTTGGCTTATCCCCTCTGAACTCCCTTTTGAAAAAGCGGTAAAGCTTATATCGATAAGACAAGAGGTTAACCTAAACAACTATCGTGCATATCAACCCATAACTATAGCTTATAACGTCAGTATGCAGGTTGTTGCCGAAATAGAACTGCACTCTGCCGAGCTTCCCGGACTCCAAACGAACGAGAGTACGACGCGCATATATCCCTGTGGCGAAACAGCGGCGCATATCGTCGGCTATCTTCAGCGCAATCCAACGCCCGAAATGATTAAAGATAAGGGCTATAGCAATGACGATTATGTTGGTATATCCGGCGTTGAAGCGACTATGGAAGATGTTTTAACCGGCGCATCTAAAGATCATCATGGGTATCGCGTCATAAAAGTAAATCGAAACGGAAGCGAAATAAACGAAATATCTGTAACTCCGCCGACGGATGGTGATGACGTTATGCTTACTATAGACGTTCCGCTTCAACGCGTTTCAGATCAGGCTTTAAAGGATATCATAGCCTATATTCATCAAAAGGAAGAAGAAAAAATTAATAAAGATGAAAATCACACCTATACATATACCGACTCAGAAGGGAACATTGTAAAAAAGGATATAAAGCTTGCAGAAACAGGAGCAATAGCCGTTGTAAACGTAAATACGGGCGAGCTTCTCGCTTCCTCTTCCTACCCCTCTTACGATCCAAATTGGTTTATACAGGGGCTTACGGACGATCAATATGAAATGCTTATGGGGAAAAAAGCCGAAGAAACTACGCCGATGAGAAACAAGGTTGTTTCAGCGCGCCTTGCCTATGGATCTATATTTAAAATGGTAACCGGTTTTGCGGGTCTTATGGAAAATAAAATTACTCTTGATGAAACAATTAGCGATGAATCACCCTATATACTTTACTATGATAAGGATAACAAACCTATAACGAAGGGCGCACCGTCATGCTGGGTACCTAATCCGGCCGATCATGCTAATCAGACTATCGTTGATGCTATCAAGAACTCATGTAACTATTATTTTTGCGAGGTTGCCCATCGACTCGGTATCGATCTTCTTAACGAATGGGCGGGTAACTTTGGTTTAACCGAAAAAACGAATATAGAAACTACGGGAGAGGCCGTCGGGATTATAGGCGGTCAGAAAATTTGGTTCGATAATACTCTTCCGCTCGATGAACAAAAGACATCAATGCCCCGCTATATATATAATAATCTTCGTTCTATGCTTGTTCGATATCTAAAATCTTACATGGCGGGAACGAACGTTAACGAAGACTCAAACGAAATTAAAAACTGCGCACTTGAACTTTTAAAACTGCAAGATGGCGATGTTTCCGGAAAAGGCGCGGATGTCCGTCGAATAATGAATGAATATTTGGCGATTCCCGAAGGAATTATCTCGCGCCAAACATGGGTAAGCGAAATTCTCTCTCAACTGGTCGAGCTGCAATGGAAGGAATCTCAGACAATAAGAGCGGGATTCGGGCAAGGTTCATCCCTCGTTACGCCTATCGCTGTTGCTAGATATGTTGCTGCTCTTGCAAATCGCGGGACAGTATATGATATTCATGTTATAGACAGAATGCTTGATCCGTCCGGAAACATTATAAAAGAGATTACCCCAACCGTTCATAAGCGTATAGATGCTCCTAAAGAATATTGGGATGCTATTCATGAGGGACTAAAGGCGGTTGTTTCGCCGGAGGACTTTGGTACTGCTGCTAAAGCATTTACTCCCGGTTGGAAATACATAAGCAATATAAGCGGAAAAACCGGTACCGCACAGATAGGAACGGTTGCTAAAATTGATATACAGAATACATCGTGGTTTGTAACGTATACGCCGCGAGAAAATGCGGAAATAGCCGTCGTCGTTTGTATCCCATATGGATTATCGGGAACATCAAGCGCAGGAGCTATAGAGGATATTGTAACCTACTATTATTCGAGAAAAGAAGCCTCAGCGCCTGAAAATTTAATAGATATAAATGGTATTGCTCCATAAATTAATTTTAAAAAAATTAACCCGTCCATTGGTACGGCGGTTTTTAAGCATTCAAGTATTTAAAATTCAATAACAAAGGCGGTATTTTAATGACATTGACAGAAGAAAAAGAATGGCTGGATCAAAAGTTGGCATTCTTGTTTTCGGACAACAATATTGATAACCGCCTTTCCGTCTTAACTTACGCTTATTTTGACACTCATAATAATGGCGTTATCAGTGCAATGAAATGGCGCGCCGGATTTGAACCGGATTCGCCGCGTATTAAACTTTTTCGAAGAAAATTCGCTTTAAAGGATGATATTTCGCGCGCCATAGATGTTTACGAAGAAATAATTTCCTTAAATGAAGACGATGAACTATAAAAAAGTGACATTAATGTCACTTTAGTGTCCTCGTAACAGACAACTCTGGCACGATATTAGATCACACTATCTAAAGCCATATGAGGTAATATGAAACGGGTAATATTGATAATTTTAGACGGAGTTGGAATAGGTGCGCTTCCGGATGCCGCCGCGTTTTCGGACGAGGGAGCGCACACTCTTTTTACGGTTTTGTCAAGTGAACCACAGCTTCATCTTGAAACGATGTGTTCCCTCGGTCTTGCCAAAATAAGCGGTTCTCGAATTGAGTCGTCAACTCAAGTGCGAAACGGGGCTATGTTCGGGCGTGCTGCAGAGCAAAGTGCTGGGAAAGATACGGTTTCCGGGCATTTCGAGATTATGGGTTGTATAAACAAGAGACCGTTTAAAACCTTTCCGAATGGCTTTCCCCGTGATTTTTTAGATGAATTTGAAAAAAAAATAGACACGAAAACTTTAGGAAACGAGGTCGCTTCCGGAACGGAAATAATAGAGCGACTTGGAGATAAACATATGCAAACCGGCTTTCCGATAGTTTACACCTCTGCTGATAGCGTTTTTCAAATTGCTATGCATGAAGAAATAATTTCGCTCAAAAGGCAATATGAAATATCAAAAATCGCCCGTGAAATGCTGATTGGCGATATGCTGACCTGTCGTGTTATAATGCGCCCATTTTCGGGAAAAAATGGCAAATATATGCGCACGGCAAATCGACGCGACTTTGCTATTCCCCCACCCTATGAAACGGTACTTGACGCGCTAACCGAAAAAGGATATAAAACCTGCGCGATAGGTAAAATAGAAGATATTTTTTCGGGACACGGAATAAGCTTTAGCGACCATACTACTAACAATGCAGACGGCATAGACGCAATATTGAAATATATGGAGAACGGAAACTTTGATTTTATATTCGCTAATTTAGTTGATTTTGATATGCTTTATGGACATAGGAACGATCCGCATGGCTTCGCTTTAGCGCTTTCCTACTTTGATGAAAAGCTAAAAAAAATACTTAATATCATGACGGTCGACGACCTTTTGATAATAACCGCTGATCATGGATGCGATCCAACACCTAAAACGACGGATCATACACGCGAATATATCCCAATACTGACTTACCGTAAAACATCGGAATTTGCTGTTTGTTTGCCGGATTCTCCAACATACGCAGATATAGGAGCATCGGCATATAAATATCTTACGGGTGCAAATTTCCCAATAGGCAAATCTTTTTTATAATAACAATACATGAATAAAGCATAGCAATCAAGTTAAACCGTATTTGGTTACTATGCTTATTCCAATATAAAACAACACCTAGAACGGTTCTATATTTTCCCAACTTGTATTAGCTGGATCGGTTCAAAGTCATTTATAGTCTTTTCCCATAAATAATTCTATTTCTTCATGTGTCAAAAAGCGCCATTCGCCGGCGCGAAGACCGCTTAGCCGAAGTTTGCCAATAGCGACACGCCTAAGTCGCAATGTTCTATG
Organism: Clostridia bacterium; assembly: GCA_036654235.1. GTDB lineage: Bacteria > Bacillota > Clostridia > Christensenellales > CAG-138 > JAVVSK01. The sequence goes on from JAVVSK010000005.1 coordinate 64,088, forward strand.
ACCAACAGCATCCATCATTCGACGTACCTGACGATTTCGTCCTTCTCGTATCGTTATATAAAGAGCCGTTCTTCCTTCCTTTATATAGGAAATTTCAACCGTTGCCGGTAATGTCATTCCGTCGTCTAGCATAACCCCCGCTCTTAGTTTTTCACATTCTGAACGCAAAAGATCGCCCTCAATAAGAGCCTTATAGGTTTTTTCAATCTGATAGCGCGGATGCATTAGTTTATTCGCAAATTCACCGTCGTTCGTAAAGAGTAAAAGACCCTCCGAATTATAATCCAACCTCCCGACATTATAGAGACGATATGGCAATTCAGTAAAAAATTCAGAAGTGTTTCGCCGTCCCTCAGGATCTCCATTGCTAGAAATAACACCCATGGGTTTATTTAGCATTATAACTACGAGTTCTTCTTGTCTCTTAAGTATAGTCCCATCAAACTCGACTATATCAGATTCCTCAACGCTGCTACCTATAGAAGCGATTACGCCGTTAACTCGAACGAGACCGCTTTCAATGTATTCTTCGCATTTTCTTCGGGAGGCAACGCCCGCCTCTGCCATAAACTTTTGTAATCTCATAAACCAACTTTCGCCGATTCGCAGCATATAGCGCAAATCGGCATTTTCATTTTATTTTTATGCATTTTTTAAGTCGGAAGCAATAACTTAATTCTTAATAAATCTGTTTTCAGATTTTAAAAAAATGGGTATTATCTACTATACCCAAAGTTCGAACATTTTTTTGATATAATATTCAAACGTGAACGGCAAAACGTCTTCATTGGCAACAAGGTCAGCCTCCGCTATCAGGTTATTTCCCTCGTACAATGAAAGCTTCCCCAAAACGTCGCCCTTTTTAACAGGGGCGGTTATTTTGCTTTGTATATTGATATCCGAACGAAGCTCGATCCCGTTCTCTTTCTTTACGGGTATTATTATATCGCTTTTTGACGATAATTCCAACACCTTTTTTTCGCTTCCGATTACCTGTGTCCGCGCAATTGTCGTTCCGTTGCGCACTAAGGTATATAAGCTATAATTTTCAAACCCATAATCAAGTATCTTTATGGCATCTGGAAACATATCTGGACAGTTTAAAACCACGCCGATTATAGTCATACCGTCACGTGTTGCGGAAAATACGAGGCATTTCCCGGCTTGCAGAGTGTAACCCGTTTTTACGCCGTTCGCACCTTCATATTCGAAGAGAAGCTTGTTTTTATTTTGCATAGTTCGCGCAATCTCTCCCGTTGTAGCAGTATAATATTTTGTGGATATGATTTCGTTGAATTTATCGTATTCCATAGCCTTTGCTGTTATAAGTGCGAAATCATATGCTGTAGTATAATGCTTCTCTGAGGGAAGTCCGTTGGCGTTTGAAAAATTAGTGTTCAGGGCACCAATAGCTTTTGCTTCCTCGTTCATAAGCGTGGCGAATTTTTCAACGTTCCCCGAAATATGACATGCTATTGCGACAGCCGCGTCGTTTCCTGAACGCAGTAAAAGACCATATAGTAGGTCGTTTAAACTTATGCGCTCGTTCTTTTTAAGGTATATGCTCGATCCTTCGATACCATATGCCTCGTCCGCCGTCGTAACAATAGAATCCGTATTTCCATATTTAAGTGCGACATAGGCGGTCATTATTTTTGTCGTACTTGCCATAGGGAGTTCTGTATGCGCAGATTTATAATATAAAACCTTGCGTGTATTTGCTTCTATCAGTACGGCAGACTGAGCGGTTACAGTTAGTTCGTTCTTAACAGCGTAAGCTTGCGGCATTGACATAAATAAAAAAAACAGAGCCAATGCCGTGCTCATCATAGCGCGGCGCATCTCAGTTTACCCTTTCGGACTTTTTAGGACGCGAAAAGCTTGCCAACAATGTTGGAAGCTGTTCTATAATCCTGTCGAAGCTGCAATCGTAATGCGCGGGGATAACGTTTACAACTCCGTTATTCACGTATAGGAACGCCTGTGGTGTAAGGCTCATACCCGCAACGGCGGTTCCCGCGAACGGAAAACGCGCGTCTTGCGCATCTTCATTCTTTCCGCTCTCTTTAACCGGAGCCGCCGTCCCATATTCGCCGCCGCCGGACAAAAATCCAAGGCTAACTTTACTGACCGGAAGTATCATTGTTTCGCCGCTGGTTTTTATTGGGGCTCCGACGATAGTGTTTACATCAACCATTTCTTTGATTTGTTCAATGCTGGACTTCATAAGATTTTCTATCGGATGCATTTGTTTTTCTCCCTTTTATAAATGATGTTATCACGTTTCCAATAATATGCGTAGGAAAGATTGTAAATATTCCTTCCATATTTAAACAAAAAATATTTTTTGTAAAGCTCGGGCGCACTATCGCCTTTGCATTGCAATCATAATATATCATTATTAGGTTATCAATAAAAATTTTAATTATTCCGGCAAGAAAAACCGTTTTAAAGGCATCGTCGCAAACTCCAACCGCGCCACAAACGAAAATCTTATTTAGCTTGAGCCATGATTTAATCGGCAAAAGTGATATCTTTTTTTGTTTTATTTTAAAAAGATCATCTAGCGTGAATATTTTTACTTCAGCACCATTTCGTTTTACACGTGCCAAAAAAAATTCATTTCCGATTTTATAGTAAAGTTTAAAACGTAGAGTTATGCCTAAAATTTTCAAATTAATACGCGAAACATTGCCAAACAGCTTTAAGCTAAGGCTGATTTTTTTCGGGAAAAGTATTAAAATTATAATTATTGCGATTATTACGGCAGCTTTCATGCTTACAATTATTGACGCATTAAGAATAAGTAAACAATAAACTTTACGGAATAACTTGCTTTTTATGTAATAATATGGTAAAATGACATATGGATTTGATAGGAATTATATCAAATCAAATAATAAAAGGTGGTAAAGTAAATGAAAAAGTATTTGGCTGAATTTATCGGCACTTTTGTGTTAGTCGTTTTTGGCTGCGGTTCGGCGGTTGCCGCTAATACGCTCCTTGGAACGACATCGTTTTCGTCTCCACTTGCGCTGTCAACGCTATTGATAGCTTTTGCGTTCGGACTTACGATTATAGCTATGGCATATTCTATAGGCAATATTTCAGGTTGTCATGTCAATCCCGCCGTCTCCCTAGCTATGCTTATAAACGGCAAGCTATCTATAATGGATTTTATAGGTTACATAATTGCGCAGTTTGCGGGTGGTATAGCCGGTGCCGGACTTTTGACTTATTTATTTGGAAGTAACGCTGCATTGGGGGCAAACGGCTTTGGTGCGCTATCGGCTCTCGGTATTGACATGTGGCAGGCTATAGTTGTCGAAATTGTTCTTACCTTTGTTTTTGTAATAACGATTTTAGGTGTCACATCAAAAACCGAAAATACACCTACCTGTGGTTTAGTTATCGGCTTCACTCTCACCCTAGTTCACATTTTGGGTATTCCATTTACCGGAACATCTGTCAATCCGGCACGCAGCTTCGGACCTGCCCTGCTTTCTGGCGGTCAATCTTTAAGTCAGGTTTGGGTATTCATACTTGCGCCGCTTTTCGGAGCAGCTCTCGCGGCATTTTGTTATAAATTTTTATCATCGAAAAAAGCAGCTAAGAAAGTTTAATAGACCTCAACCGTATTCCAATTTTTAGAAAGCATAATTAAGTTAACAAATCAAGAAGGCTTGTTGTTGATAAATAACTGACGACAAGCCTTTTAGTTTTATGTTTTACTGTCTATCAAATAAAATAATTTGTATTTATCGCTATGCAATGCGAGATATTTGATGTATTCCTGTAGATTGCATAAATTTTCACTTGAAAGCTATACATGTTTCAAAGAAAGCAATATTAAATTGGATAAGCTCTTGAATCAATTAAAAAATTGCCGTATAATGTTAGGTATTGTTTTATCGGTATGGAAACTGTTTACTTTGGGATCGTTGTAATTGAGATTGGGAAAATGATACTATAGAATAAAGTTAAAGCGTTATTTAAATAATGCATATAAATAGATTGGATTAAAATCTTATCTAACAATTTTAATATATTTTCTAATTATTCTAGAAATTAACTTATAGATAAGGCATTTAAGCCAAAAATGGATTATAATAAACGTCGGTAGGAAAATGTAAAATATAATCTGCCATACGGGTATTGACGACAACCGTACGTCTATCTGAAAACTGCTCCTCCAACCTTCCGGTAAAATTAGTGACGCCTTTTGTCATAGGTCTTCGCTAATATCGACGACCTAGGGATTGACATAATGGCTACTAAGACGGTATTATCTTAAAACCTTGTACATTAGGGAGAATTTATATGAATAATTTTTCAAATAAAACACTACTAATCACCGGCGGCACCGGTTCATTCGGCAACGCAATATTAAACCGTTTTTTAGCCACCAATATTGCCGAAATCCGAATTTTTAGTCGCGATGAAAAAAAACAAGACGATATGCGCCATGAATTTCAGGCGAATATGCCTAATGCATCTGATAAAATTAAGTTTTTTATAGGAGACGTTCGTGACTTAGCCTCTGTAAAAAACGCAATACATGACGTTGACTATATATTCCATGCGGCGGCGCTGAAGCAAGTACCCTCTTGTGAATTTTTCCCAATTGAGGCTGTTAAAACCAATGTGTTGGGCACTGATAACGTGCTCACTGCCGCTATTGACGAGGGCGTTAAGACTGTCATTTGCCTTTCAACTGATAAGGCTGCATATCCAGTAAACGCTATGGGAACGAGTAAAGCGATGATGGAAAAGGTAATCGTTGCAAAAAGTCGTACTGTTTTGCCTAATAAAACGAAAATCTGCTGTACACGCTATGGCAATGTAATGTGCAGTCGTGGTTCTGTCATTCCTCTTTGGATAGATCAGATTAAAGCCGCCAAACCCATAACAATTACCGAGCCAAAAATGACACGTTTCATAATGTCCCTTGATGAAGCTGTTGATCTTGTTTTATTCGCATTTGAAAATGGGACGAGCGGAGATATACTTGTTCAGAAAGCTCCGGCTTGCACAATCGGTATTCTTGCACAGGCGGTAAAAGAACTTTTTCATTCTAATGACGATATTAAAGTCATAGGTATTCGTCACGGAGAGAAGATGTATGAAACGCTTTTAACTAACGAAGAATGTGCGCACGCAACGGATATGGGCAATTTTTACCGTGTTCCCTGCGATAAGCGCGATTTAAATTATGATAAGTTCTTCAATAATGGGGATATCGAAAGAAATACGCTTACTGAGTTTAATTCAAATAATACTGATTTGCTGAGTGTTGAGCAGGTTAAGGAGAAACTTTGTACGCTTCGGTATATTCGAGACGAAATTGCAGCTTGGGAGAGTAAATAAGATGAAAATTCTAGTAACAGGATCAAAAGGCTTCGTTGGTAAAAACTTTTGTGCAACGCTAAATAATATAAAAGATGGAAAAGATAAGAGCTATACCCTGGAATCAAATCTGACAATATATGAATATGATTTGGATACAGATCCCTCATTACTGGATGAGTTTTGCCGCGATTGTGATTTTGTTTTCCATCTCGCGGGAGTAAATCGTCCAAAAGATCAATCGGAGTTTATGACTGGCAACTTCGGTTTTACCTCGACTTTGCTCAATACATTAAAAGAACATAAAAATAAAGCTCCGGTTCTGATAACCTCGTCGATTCAGGCGGCTCTGGATAATCCTTATGGACAATCCAAAAAAGCCGGCGAAGATTTAATGCTTACTTATAGTAAGGAAACTGGCGCTCCTATATTTATCTATCGTTTTCCTAACGTTTTCGGAAAATGGTGCAGACCGAATTATAACTCTGCCGTTGCAACTTTCTGCAATAATATTGCTAACGATATACCAATTACGGTCAATGATCGAAGCATAAACATGACGTTGGTTTACATTGATGATGTTATCGCGGAATTGATTGCCGCACTAAAAGGCGAGGCGAATAAAGTCGGAGAATACTTCAAAATCCCTGTTGAATATAAAGCCACTCTCGGCGAAATAGTCGATTTACTATATAGTTTCAAAGCAAGCCGAACTGTTGAGGGGAGTGGGAAACTTTCTATTCCTAATATGCGCGATGGGTTTTCTAAAAAGCTTTATGCTACTTATTTATCATACCTGCCTACCGATGCGTTCGCTTATGATTTAAAAATGAACTGCGATATGCGCGGCAGCTTTACCGAAATAATTCGTACAATCGACCGAGGGCAATTTTCCGTTAACGTTTCAAGACCCGGAATAACAAAAGGTAACCACTGGCACAATACTAAAAATGAAAAATTTGTTGTCGTAAGTGGAAAAGGCGTAATTCGTTTCCGAAAGATTGGGATTGACGAAAACGGCGAAAAACATCCGGTAATAGAGTATTTTGTAGACGGTGAGCATATTAAAGTCGTTGATATTCCGACAGGATATACACATAATATTGAGAATCTCGGCGAACATGATATGGTAACATTCATGTGGTGCAACGAATGCTTTGACCCGGAAAAACCGGATACATTTTTTGAGGAGGTCTAAAAATGTCAAAGTTAAAATTGATGACTATAGTAGGAACGCGTCCGGAGATAATTCGCCTTGCTGCCGTTATAAAAAAATGCGATATATATTTTGAACAAATTTTAGTCCATACAGGTCAAAATTATGATTATGAGCTTAACCAAGTTTTTTTTGACGATCTCGGACTACGCGCTCCAAACTTTTTCCTTGATGCGGTAGGCTCCGACTTAGGTGAAACAATAGGCAATATTATAGCAAAAGCATATAAACTGCTCTCGGATCAAAAGCCGGATGCTCTTCTTATCTTAGGTGATACAAATTCATGCCTTTCGGCGATTTCAGCAAAGAGACTGCATATACCAATTTTTCACATGGAAGCCGGGAATCGTTGTTTTGACGAATGCCTGCCCGAAGAGACAAATCGCCGAATTGTTGACCATATTGCCGACATAAATATGTGCTACAGTGAACATGCGCGGCGTTATTTGAATTCGGAGGGAACGGCTAAAGAGCGAACCTATGTCACCGGTTCGCCAATGGCTGAGGTGTTGCAAGCTAATTTTGAGCAGATTGAAGCGTCTGACGTTCTAACACGTTTAGGGCTGAAAAAAAGAAAATACATTCTCTTGTCCGCACATCGCGAAGAAAATATTGATACTGAAAAAAACTTTTTCTCACTAATGAATGCTATAAACGCAATGGCTGAAAAATATGATATGCCAATACTTTATTCTTGCCACCCTCGGAGTGCAAGCTATATAGAAAAACGTGGTTTTATTTTTGATAGGCGAGTTATCCAAAATAAACCACTTGGATTTCACGACTATAATAAATTGCAAATGAATGCCTATGCTGTCGTATCCGATAGCGGAACTTTACCTGAGGAAAGCAGCTATTTTTTATCGGTTGGAAATCCAATACCGGCGGTTTGTATTCGTACGTCAACAGAACGCCCGGAAGCCCTCGATAAGGGGAACTTCATAATTGCCGGCATAACGACTGAACAGGTTTTAAAGGCTGTCGATACGGCTGTTGCAATGAACAATAATAAGGATTATGGCATTCCCGTACCTAACTATATGGATGAAAACGTCAGCACAAAGGTTGTAAAAATTATCCAAAGCTATACGGGAATAGTAAATAAAATGGTTTGGAGAAAAGATTGAAAAAATATTTCTATGGGTTTTTACAATCTCATTTAGGGGCTTGATTGTTTTCTCCGCATAACAAACGCCGGAATCGGCTAAATTTAACTGAATGATTAAGGAGACGATGCTGGAAAGTGTACCGTCTTATTATAAGTTACCGCCGGAAGAGCAGGAGGGAATCCAAAGCTTTACTTTTTTCGTATTTTTACTTTTATTATTGTAATAGCTATTTGCATCGTCTATGCGGTAACCGACAAACTGCATCAGGGAATTTTTTCGGAAGGCAGAGCTTAGAAAAATGAAAAAAGATTTTTATCTATGGAAAGTGAAAAAACATCAGACACAAAACTTAAATTGCTCCCCCAATAACTATGCGTTTTCAAACAGATCTGAAAACAACCGACGTAAAAGCTATTCTGCCTACGTTCAAATCTTTTCCCCACTTTATTTTTGTGTATTTGCCAAAATTTATGATACAGCTTTCACAACCTTCTTGTTCACTTTGGCAGCATCATATTTTCCAGCAGGATATGCGCAAAATTAGTTTTATATGCCCAACGACTGAACCTTATAGCGCTATTGTCTCCGCTAATGATAACGCCGACAACTTAGCAAAATCCAGGCAAATCATTAGGAATTCTTAAAAATAAAAAATCAACCTTATCCAAGGAACGGTTATCCCTTTTTTATGCCCATTTTTTGATCTTTTCGATTGCTTTTATCCATGAAATAATACTATAATAGGTAGAATGAATGTTTTGCATTTATTAACTTGGATTGCTTTGTGCTATACTTTGCCGACGCTAATGAGAATGAGTAGAGTGGGGTGTTTTGTGTTTATGGGCTTAGATTGCTTTGCGCTATACTTTGCCGACGCTAATGAGGGCGTTTTCCCGGGAGTTGTATCTGTTGTTGACGTTGCTGTCAGATGTGGATTTATACCTGTGGCGAACGAAAAGCTTAGAAAGCGAATTCCCGACCCTCGAATTCTCGCCTTAGAAACCAATAATCCAAGCTTTGTTGTTGCCATAGGCGGTGATGGAACTATTTTGAACGCCGCAACGGATAAAGCACTTTTTAATCTTCCCATACTCGGCGTGAATAAAGGGCGTCTGGGCTTTTTAACTGAAGTTGAATTGTTCGAATTTAAAGACGCATTGATCGCTATAAAGGAAAAAAGATTTTCGACAAAAGGTCGCATGATGCTCTCATGCGAGCTTCCCGATGGAACTATGCTAACCTGTCTTAACGACATGATAGTCTATAAAAATAATTTTACGGGAGTTACATATATAGAGGTCAATATAGACGGCGAATTTGTCGGGAAGATATCTTGCGACGGACTTATTATTGGAACCCCTACCGGAGCTACCGCATATTCGCTTTCCGCCGGTGGTCCTATAATTGCTTCCAATTATGAAGCTATACTTATAACGCCGATTTGTCCGCACACGCTTTCAATTCGCCCCATCGTCACCTCACCTAACGCTAAGGTTGAGCTCGTCGTAAGCGCGAACGCCTTACTCTCTGCCGACGGAGCGGAGGGCTTACCACTCAATAAATCGGAACACATTATCATAGAAAGATTTGAATCAAAGCGAGATTTTATTGTTCTTAAAGAGCGCAATTTGTATGAGCTTATTAAGGCAAAGTTGACATAAACGAGGAGAGAAGAATGAAAGCAGCAAGACATGCAATGATTTACAAGCTTATAGAACAAAACGAGATTGAAACGCAGGAGGATCTTCTGGAGTTATTAATAGAAAACGGTTTTAACGTAACTCAAGCGACTGTTTCACGAGATATAAAAGAGCTAAAGCTAGTAAAAGCAATGTCCAAAGATGGAACAAATTATAGATATTCAACGGTTGAAACGGATGATACTTTGAGGCGCGAACTTTTGTTGCAGCTTTTAAGAAGCTCCGTTATTTCTACTGATGTTGCCGGCAATACGGTAGTTTTAAAAACTATTTACGGCGCGGCGGGCGTAGTTGCTGAAGGCTTGGATTCATTGCGTTGGGAAGATATAGTAGGTACGGTTGCCGGAATAAATACTATATTCGTTGCCGTTCGAACGCCCAACGTAGCCCATGAACTCGTTGAAAAAATTAGAAAGCTCATATAGAGCGCTTTGAAATAATATGCTTGTACGTTTGTTTGCTGAAAATATTGCGCTTATAGACAGCCTAGAGGTTGAGTTTGATAAAAGCTTCAATTGCCTTACGGGTGAGACCGGCGCGGGAAAATCCATAATAATTGGAGCTTTAAACCTCGCCCTCGGCGAAAGATTTAGAAGTGAACATATAAAGTTTGGGAAAGCCAAAGCACGCGTTGAACTTTTATTTGACGTGTCTAATGATAAAACTGTTTTAAAAAGACTCAATGAGCTTGAAATAGACGTTGAAAGCGGCGAGCTATATATATCGCGTGATTTTTCTAGATCCGGTAAAAGTATTTCAAGATTGAACGGAGAAATCGTTACACTGGCTGCCTTAAAATCGATATCCGACTTACTTGTTGATGTTCATGGGCAACATGAACATCAATCTTTACTACAAAAGGACAATCATATTGGATTTTTAGACGCTTTTTCTCACACTGAAACGGCCGAACTTAAAAGAAACGTCGCTCAAGCTGCAGAAAAATGCGAAAAGCTTAGCGTCGCTATGCATAGCGGTTTTATTTCAGAAGCCGAACGCGCACGCCGAATAGATATGCTTACTTATCAAATTGAAGAAATAAGCCGTGCAAAATTAAAATCAGACGATGAGGATAAACTCAACCGCGAGTTAGCTCTATTGAGTAATGCGGAAAAAATTAATACCGCGCTAAACTCTGCGTATAACGCGATTTCAATAGACATGGGCGCTAAAGAGCTGTTATCCGTCGCAATGAATGACCTTTCTTCAATCTCAGCTTATGATCCCGAATATGATGATCTTTATAATAAACTTTCCGAGGCTTATTATACGCTTGAAGAAATATCCTATTCTATTTCAAATATAAAGGACAATGTTTTATTCGACGAAAAACGTTTAAACGTAATTGAACGTCGTTTAGACCTTATTACGGGCTTGAAAAAGAAATATGGCGCTACTCTTAATGAGGTAATAGCGTTTTTTGATAATTTAAAAATTGAGCTTACGGAACTAAAAAATGGTGAGGAAACGCGCCTTAGATTTCAAACTGCCCTTGAAGAATCAAAAGATAAATATTATTTCTTAGCGGACCAGCTCAGTGCAATGCGAAAAAGTACGGCTATTGAGTTTTCCGAGTCCGTTATGAAGGAGCTTAGCGACCTTGGGCTAAGTGGCGCACAATTTTCAGTACGTTTCATTGAAGGGAAAAAAATCATAGCCGCAAACGGATATGACGACGTTGAGTTTTTTATTTCAACTAATCGCGGGGATCCTGAAAAACCTCTCGCGAAAGTTGCGTCTGGCGGCGAGGTTTCTCGTATAATGTTAGCGCTAAAGTCTATTATGGCTGAAAAAGATTCTATATCGACGATGATTTTTGACGAAATAGATACCGGCATAAGTGGCAAAATAGCAACGATTGTTGGAAATAAAATGAAAAACATATCAAAGACGCACCAATTAATAGTTATAACGCATCTTCCGCAAATAGCGGCAAAAGCAAAGGCGCATTTTCTCGTTGAAAAACATGATGGCGAAGCCGTAAGTACAACTCTCAGAAAACTAGCGCTTGAGGAAAGATACATTGAAATCGCACGAATAATGGGCGGAGAGGATTCAATGTCCGCTAGAGCGCATGCTAGGGAACTTATTGAAAATTAAAATAAGGCATATATAAAATAGTGTGCGACTCCCCTACCCTATTATGAAGTTAACTCTCTGAAGCTTTCGGCTTCAGAGAGTTTTTTTATTGTGCGTTTAAACAAAAAACATAACTGTATTAATGGGAATGAGATTATGCCAAATTTGCAATTTTAACTGATGTTTTTTGCATTATAACATTTTTTATTATATTTTGACAAATATTTATTCAAAATTTATATTAGCTATTAGCATGTCATCTGAAAATTCAAACCTCAATAGCTTTGCAAAAAACCTATTTTTAACATTAGTATCCCTTCTCAAAATTCCTGCACAAACACCAGATTGTTCAGTTATTGGCGACTTTACAATACTAAATTCTCCAAACATCGTTCTTATTTCTTCAACGTCAGCGTCTCTAAGATTGGAAGTCAAAAATGATAACGCCTCATCATCTCTCCTATCTCGCACTGCCTCGCAAAACGCTATAGCGAGACTCTTTTCGTCCTCCGGTTGTTTTCTCTGATGCGTATAAAATCCATTTTCTTTGCAGAAAATTTCAAACTTTTTATCGTCAAATTTATACTTTGTTATCTCCTCATGACCTACTATTGAATCTAATTTTCTGGTTGTATATGGATTTGCATCCATGAATCCGACGCTATCGCCGCATTCGTCAAAGAGAGTGTTAAGGTCGAGGTCAAAAATAATCATGCGCTCACCTAGCTCACACTTTACCTTTACTACACAAAATAGTTTTTTCCCATTTGTCATAGTTTCCATCGTACCATCTGTAAAGTTGCCAATTGCGCGCCCAAACAATTGAATACCGTTTTCTTCCATAAGTATTCTAAGCCCATTGTCATAGTAAAGTGTAAATACTCGGTTTTCAGATTTTACCTCAATACTCTCTATTACGCATGGATATTGCAATATAGTAAACGGTGAAATTACGCCAACACTTATATATAACTCGATTATTCCCCCTTGCCATTCTGTCACTATTACATCGTCGGGCATATCACCCTGAATAGCGCCGTCTTTTAAGGATATTTTTCGTGTTACGGAATAATAGAGCTTATCAGGATTGTTTTTTAACGGTATTACCGATATATAGTACTCTCCATCCGACGAGAGTGGGTGAGCTAAATAGCTTTTATCCGTGACCTCGCCTATCATTCTCCCATTAATCTCGACGACACATGTCACATTTGATGTTATCAAAAAAAGCGGCACCGGCACGTCTATCAAATTTATTGCCTCCTTAGTTTACTACGACTTTATCTTTCTATCTATATGCTCATTCACTCAAGTAATATCACATTTTGAGCATCCTCTTTTCTAATTGCAATTAAAGCGCCCCTAACCATGAACGCCGACATGCTTTCCCCGCAGCCCTTTAATATACAGCTTACGTTTGTTCCTGATATAAGCCCGATTTCAAATAGCCTACGACGCATAGTTCCGATAGATAGGATCGCTTTGACATCTCCGTCTTCGCCTATATTTAAATCGTAGAGTGTTCTCATAAATCCACCTCGCTGCAATATTATTCTTCGACAACATTTTCTGTTCATAAGCAGCATATAAATTAAAAAGCTAAAAGAAAAAGGTGAGGTAAATTTCTCACATTATCTTTTTAAGCTGTCGACAATTTATTAATATGTGAGATTAAAAGATTTTGATTTAGTGATGATTGATATTTAAGTAATCTTAGCACGAGTTAAATAAAGAATGCTTTGATTTCTTGGTTCAACATACGCTTGCTTTTTATTTGTTACTTAAATAAACGGAGGTCAATGCAAATGAAATTACCTGAAAAAAACTTAAAGGTTGCCATTTCGGGGAATCCGAACGTAGGTAAAAGTACTTTTTTTAACGCATTGACCGGAATGCGGCAACATACGGGAAATTGGCCGGGAAAGACTGTAGAAAGCGCCGTTGGTTATTTTAAATGCAAATCCGCTTCTTTCGAAGTTATTGACCTCCCGGGAACTTATTCCCTAATGTCTCATTCTGATGAGGAAGAGGTTGCGCGCGACTGCATCTGCTTTGACGCATTAGACGGTGTCGCCGTTATCTGCGATTCTACGGTGCTTGAACGCAATCTTATTTTAGTTCTCCAAATACTTGAAATACGCGCGGACGCTGTAATTGCTCTAAACCTCATGGACGAAGCTAAAAAGAAAAATATTACAATAGATATCGAAAAGCTCTCCGCTACTTTAGGTACTAGTGTAATCCCCTGCACAGCGCGAAGTAAAAAGGGTCTCGATGAATTTGTTTGTGCGCTTTTTGAGGAAACTACGAAAAAAACGCCGAAAAGGATAATTATCGACTATGGAAATGCTATTGAAAGTGCACTTATACCTCTCGAAAAATATGTTTCAAGAAAACTTAGACACGATATAAACGCGCGTTTTATCGCGCTAAAGCTCCTTGAAAACGACTATACAATGAACAAAACCATAGCAAATCGGACAGGGCTACTCTTTGATGCGGAACTAAAATCGGTGCTTGACTCGGCAAACAATATTTTGATTGAAAATAATATAGATTCGGATACCTTCAAAGAACTGGTAACGTCGACAATAGTTAAAAGAGCCGAAGAAATAGCAAAGACTTGTTCATGCACACCGATAAATCGAAAGAATGAAAGAGATAGAAAGCTCGATAAAATTTTGACAGATAAAAAAACCGGAATCCCAATAATGCTTCTTCTTCTGCTTTTCATACTGTTTTTAACACTTACAGGAGCTAACTATTTCTCAGGAATATTGAGCGACGGGCTGTTCTTTATAGAAGACAGGCTCTATGATTTGTTAGTCAGTATAAATGCGCCCGAATGGCTAACGGGTATATTAATCTTAGGTCTTGTTAGAACGCTTTTTTGGGTTATCTCGGTTATGCTCCCACCAATGGCCATATTTTTCCCACTTTTTACCCTGCTCGAGGATTTCGGGTATCTTCCGCGCGTCGCCTTTAATCTCGATATGTTTTTCAAAAGGTGCAGTGCCTGCGGAAAACAGGCTCTCTCAATGTGCATGGGGCTGGGCTGCAATGCTGCCGGTGTTATAGGCTGCCGCATAATAGACAGTCCACGAGAAAAGTTGATAGCAATAATAACGAACAATTTCATGCCATGTAATGGCAGATTCCCTGCATATATAACTATAATCTCGATATTTTTTGTAGGCGCGGCTGCTGGTATGCTAAGTTCGCTGCTTTCGGCAATGTTCTTGGCGCTAATAATCATCATAGGCATTTTTGCCACTTTTTTAGTTTCGTTTTTGCTTTCAAAAACACTTCTAAAGGGAGTTCCTTCATCGTTTACGCTTGAGCTTCCACCATACCGCGCACCTGAAATAGGTAAAGTCATAGTGCGCTCGATTTTCGATAGGACGCTCTTTGTTTTGGGTCGTGCTGTTATCGTCGCCGCGCCTATTGGAATAGTTATTTGGCTCATGGCAAATATAACGGTAGACGGTGGCAACCTAATTTCGATAGTTGCGAAATTTCTTGATCCTGTAGGAAAATTCATAGGGCTGGATGGTGTTATTCTGCTCGCTTTTATTCTTGCTTTTCCCGCCAATGAAATCGTAATTCCAATAGTTATAATGAGCTACATTCAAAGCGGTACTATGCTTGAGCTGGGGTCTATATATGAAATGAAAGCTCTGTTTTTAAGCTTCGGATGGACTTGGAAAACAGCCGTATGCTTTATTCTTTTTTCTTTGCTGCATTTTCCTTGTTCAACTACACTTTTAACAATAAAAAAAGAGACGGGCAGTTTAAAATGGACATTAGCGGCATTTCTTATTCCAACGGCTTTAGGAGTTTTTACATGTGCCCTAGTCGCGCATATATTATAGGCAAAAATAAAAAACGCGCGACACATTCTTCATCTAAAAAACCAATGATAAAGAACACATCGCGCGCAATTTTTTTATTTAATTATTCGTACAATGGGTGTTTTTTTGTCATGTTAATTACTGCTTCTTTAACAGCGGGAATAGCCTCCTCGCCATCGTTGACTATTTTCGTTATAAGCTTCGCAATCTCAACCATTTCGTTTTCTTTAAAACCGCGGGTTGTAAGAGCCGGAGTTCCTATCCTTATTCCGCTAGTAATAAAAGGACTGCGCGTTTCAAATGGTATTGTATTTTTATTTACGGTTATGTTTGCGCGAACCAAAAGATTTTCAACCTCTTTACCGGTACGCCCGGAACTTGTAAGGTCAACAAGCATAAGATGGTTATCCGTACCGCCGGAAACTATACGCATTCCGCTTTCAACGAGAGCCGCGGCAAGAACCTGTGCATTCTTCAAAACCTGTTTTTGATATTCTTTAAATTCCGGTTGTAAGGCTTCTTTAAAACAAACAGCCTTAGCGGCGATTATATGCATTAGTGGACCGCCCTGTGTGCCCGGGAAAATGCCCTTATCTATGTCTTTGGCTAGAGTCTCCTTGCAAAGTATAAGTCCTCCGCGAGGTCCTCTGAGCGTCTTATGGGTCGTCGTAGTTACGACATCAGCATAGGGAACGGGACTCATATGAAGTCCAGCGGCGACGAGACCGGCGATATGCGCCATGTCAACCATGAAATATGCGCCTACTTCCTTGGCAATCTCACTAATTTTTTCAAAGTCTATCTTTCTCGGATAGGCACTTGCCCCCGCAACTATCATCTTTGGCTTGTTTTCTAAAGCCAGATCTCTAAGTGTATCATAATCAATTTTTTCATCTTTTTCGCTCACGCCATAGGGCACAAAATTAAAATATTTACCCGACATGTTTACGGGGCTACCATGAGTTAAATGACCGCCATGGCTGAGATTCATGCCTAAAACCGTATCTCCCGGTTGAAGTAGCGCAAAATATACAGATAGATTTGCCTGAGCACCGCTATGCGGCTGAACATTAGCATGCTCAGCACCGAAAAGCTCTTTCGCCCTATCCCTAGCTATATTTTCAACTATATCTACACATTCACATCCGCCATAATACCTTTTTTTAGGATAACCCTCTGCGTATTTATTTGTTAAATGACTGCCCATCGCCGCCATAACAGCCTCCGAAACAAAGTTTTCGGACGCAATAAGCTCTAGGTGAGTGCGCTGACGATTAAGCTCTGCCTCCATCGCGGCAGTAATTTCAGGGTCTACCTTCCTGATAACGTCAAATTGAATCATTTTTAAACTCCATTCCCGCCGCTTATTTTGCGGCAAATTTATTCTTGCAAAACATCGTGATTATAGTACGTGAGCGTAAATTTTGCAAGCAACAAGACTGCTCAATATTACGCTCACAAAAAAGCCATTGCTTTTTATCCTATCATTATATTTTAGGAGAAATATTTTACCCCCGATAGGAAAATAGAGGTATCATAATTTCCCGGAACATTAGTATATAATCCGTCAGAATACCTTTCAGTATGACCCATTTTGCCAAGTATTCTACCGTCAAGAGAGGTTATTCCTTCGATTGCGGAAAAAGACCCAGCGGGGTTAAAGTCCGGATTCATAGACGGATTTCCATCAAGATCTACGTATTGCGTCGCAATTTGACCGTGCTTTACGAGTTTATTGAATATGCTTTTCTCGCAGACGAAGCGTCCCTCCCCATGCGAAATTGGGACACTAAAAACATCTCCGACATTGAGCGCGGAAAACCAGGGCGAAAGTACCGATGCAACGCGAGTTCTTACGATACGGCTTTGATGCCTTCCTATTTTATTAAAAGTCAGGGTAGGCGCATCTTCTTCTGTCTCTCTAATTTCGCCATATGGAAGCAGTCCCAACTTAATTAAAGTCTGGAATCCATTACATATTCCTAAAATTAATCCGTCGCGTGCATTTAAAAGTTCATTTACAGCATCTCTTAGACGCGCTTCCCTAAATGTCGCCGCTATAAACTTTCCTGATCCATCCGGCTCGTCTCCGGCTGAAAATCCGCCCGGAAGCATCAATATTTCAGCAGAGGCCAACTTTTTCTTCAGTTCTAATATACTGGCTTCTATATCGCTTTTTTTAGTATTACGAATTACAACGGTTTCAACTCTGGCACCTGCTCTCAAAAATGCATTTTCACTTTCAACTTCACAGTTTGTGCCCGGAAAAACAGGAATTACAACCCTGGGTTTAGCGTATGAGACAGTAGGACTAACGATAGAACGTTTTTTAAATGAAAGAGTAGTAATATCCTCCACATCCGAATATGGCTTAACGGGAAAAACAGATTCCAACGGCTCATTGTAAGCATCTAACGCTTCGCTTAACGTAAAAACAATATCGCCATTCACCCGTATATCCGCGTCATCGGTCAATTGACCGATCTGTTTTGCTCCGAGTTCAATTAATTCAAAAGGCATCGGCTGTTCACCCGATAATTCAAACATTACACCTTGATGCTCGGTATTAAATAGATTTTCATTACCGATTAGGTTAACTCCTATATTGTTTCCGAAGGTCGACTTAGCTATTGCGGTCGCTAAAGGCTCGGCTCCAAGTGAATAAGCGGAAAGTATCTTCTTAGCTGAAATAGAAGCTGTAATAGTATGGCAGAGCTTTAAGACAGCCGCGAAGTTAACAACTCCATCCGCGTCTACCGGAAGACGTACAAGATAGAGTGCATTTCCCGCACGTTTAAATTCGCAGGAGATGACGTTTCGCATATCCGTCGGAGTAACTGCAAAGCTAACAAGAGTAGGCGGTACGTTTATATCAAGGAAAGTTCCGCTCATTGAATCTTTTCCTCCGATAGAGGCAATATTAAGATTTATTTGCGCAAGATATGCGCCAAGTAGCGCTGAAAAAGGCTTACTCCAGCGACTTTCATCCGTATAAAGCTTTTCAAAATATTCTTGGAAAGTAAGGCGCGCCTCGCCTATATCTCCACCCGCACAAGCTGTTTTAATTATAGATTCGACAACTGCAAAAATCGCTCCCAAAAACGGGCTTTTTGTCGAAATTTCAGGATCAAAGCCAAATGTTGTTATACTTCCCGTATTCGTCGTACCATATCTAAGCGGGAGACGCGCCGCCATACTTTGAATAGGAGTTAGCTGACGCACCCCTGCAAAAGGCATGAGTACGGTATAAGCGCCGATCGTTGAATCGAATCTTTCAACCAATCCACGTTGAGACGATGATTTAATATCCTTCAAAGATAACAGCCATTTTTCCTTTAACAAACCCGAATTCGTCTCTGCTTTTTCATCGCAAATTCGCGCGTTAACCCTTATATTTTGCTCACCTAAAACGCCGTTGGTATCTAAAAATTCGCGAGATAGCTCAACTATCTTTTTCCCGCGCCAAAGCATCGTCATCATTGCGTCATCCGTAACGGCGGCAATCTCGGTACATTCAAGATTTTCAAGCTCCGCAAGCTCCTTGAATTTTAAAACATTTTCCTTCGAAACTACGACCGCCATACGCTCCTGTGACTCTGAAATAGCTATTTCTGTTCCATCAAGACCGTCGTACTTTTTACGAACCTTATCCAAATCTATTAAAAGCCCATCTGCAAGTTCGCCAACAGCAACAGAAACTCCACCCGCTCCGAAATCATTACAGCACTTTATAAGCTTAGCCGCCGTTTCGTTTCTAAACAATCTTTGGATTTTGCGTTCAGTCAATGGGTTTCCTTTTTGTACCTCCGCTCCGCAGTTGAGGATTGAGTCCTCAGTATGCGCCTTTGATGATCCGGTCGCCCCTCCGCAACCATCGCGCCCTGTTCTTCCGCCAACCAATAATACGGCATCTCCAGGAATAGGCTTTTCTCTGACCACGTTTTCTTTTTTAGCGGCGGCTATAACAACGCCTATTTCCATTCGCTTAGCGACGTAGCCCTTATGATAAAACTCATGAACACAGCCCGTCGCCAATCCTATTTGATTTCCGTATGAGCTGTAGCCGTTGGCAGCTCCCGTTGTAATCGCCCTTTGCGGGAGCTTTCCTTTTATCGTATCCGAAAAAGAGGTTCTCGGGTCGCCCGCACCCGTTATACGCATAGCCTGATGAACATAAGCTCGTCCCGAAAGCGGATCGCGGATTGCTCCTCCTAAACAGGTCGCCGCACCGCCAAAAGGTTCAATCTCTGTCGGATGATTATGCGTTTCGTTTTTAAACATCAATAGGTAAGGTTCTTTTTTCCCATCCACATCCGCTTGAACCTCAATTGAACATGCGTTTATTTCTTCCGAAATATCGAGGTTATTTAGTACTTTTCGCGATTTTAAAAGCTTACCCGGTACTGTCGCTATATCCATGAGGCAAATAGGCTTCCTTTTGATTTTTTCTCCGTAAAGCTCCTCACGATCGCGAAGGTATCCTAAATATACGGACTTTATTCTATCGTTCAATCCACCTTTTTCAAAGCAGACATCTTTTATTCGCGTCAAAAAAGTCGTATGCCTGCAATGATCCGACCAATATGTATCTATTACCTTTATCTCAGTAACCGTTGGTTCGCGCCCTATGCTTTTAAAATATTCGCCTACGAACATAGCATCGTCTATAGACATGGCAAGACCCATTCTTTTTATAAGCTCTCGCATATTGGCAACAGAGAAATAGGCAAATCCCGTTATGCTTTCAACGTCTTTAGGCGTTTCAGCCTCCATAGTTAGGGTCAGTTTTTCTTCGAGAGTACCCGTACGCGCTTCAACCGGGTTTATCAGATAACTTTTAATAAGCTCAAATTCTCCTTCGCTTATCTCCCCATATAATGCGAATACGGTTGAGCATCGTACAATCGGCATCGCTCCCGCGGCTATCATTTTTATACACTGTTCCGCCGAATCTGCGCGCTGATCATATTGACCGGGCAAAAGCTCGCGCGCAAAAACTAAACTCTCTCCGAACTCTGGAATATCATAAACTTCGTCTGCATTTGGCTCTGAAAATACATATTTAACCGCCATATCAAATTCAGCGTCCGTAAGATTTGTGACGTCGTACCTATGAAAAATTCTAACGCAATTTAGCGTCTGTATATTGAGCTGTGTCTTTATGTCGTTTAACAGTGCTTTTGCGCTTACGTCGAATCCAGCTCTCTTTTCAACGTATATCCGCCTTATTTTCTCTATCATTTAATCCTCCCGGAATAATCATCGTGCCATAAATTCATTTATTTAAGCATTACACGCGCCTACCACCTATGTCGCGTCTATAGTCCGCACCACAAAACGAAACAAGAGGAACGAGAGAATATGCGTCTTTAACCGCATCCTCAATCGTAGCTCCAAAACCCAAAATATTAAACACACGTCCACCTCCTGTACAAAGTATATTCCCTTGCATCTTTGTACCCGCATGAATAAGGCGTTCTTTCGGCATTTTTTCATCTATGGTTATTGGCTTATTGAGCTCGTATTCATCTGGATAGCCGTCACTTACAATAGCAACCGTCGCCGCTGCGCCATCCTTTATCTTTAAACCAATCTTATCTATAGTTCCATTTGAAGATGCCATCATAAGCTCAAGAAGATCGTTTTCAATTAGAGGAAGAACGACTTGCGTCTCAGGATCTCCAAAGCGCGCGTTAAACTCTAAAACATAGACTCCGCGCGAAGTTATCATGAGTCCTGCGTAGAGAACTCCCGAAAATGGGCAACCCATCGCCTCCATTTCCCGCACTATAGGTAAAATTACCTCGTTTAAAACCTTAATTTTAAGCTCAGGCGTGAACATTGGACTTGGAGAAAACGCACCCATACCACCTGTATTTTTACCTAAGTCACCGTCAAAGCGTCTCTTATGATCCTGAGCCGAAGGCATCATTATAGCATTTTTCCCATCAACAAAGCACATTACCGATATTTCGGTGCCAATTAAAAATTCTTCAATCAAAATCGACTGCCCCGCATTGCCGAAAACCTTATCGCTCATCATACTGTCGACCGCCGTATAAGCTTCTTCGATAGAATTCGCTATCAAAACGCCCTTACCCTTAGCAAGACCATCCGCCTTTATAACAACAGGGGCTTTTATCTCGTCGATATAGATTTTCGCAGAAACCGCGTCCGAAAAAATACCCGCCCTTGCGGTTAAAACTCCACATTTTTCCATAAGACGTTTAGAAAAAATCTTACTTGACTCTATCCTTGCCGCTGCCTGTGTCGGTCCAAACGTAGCTATACCTAACGAGTTTAGCGCGTCAACCATTCCAAGCGCCAATGGATCGTCGGGAGTAACCACGACATAATCAACTTTTTCGTCCAGCGCAAGGCGCACCATTTTAGGAATATCTGTAGCGGATACTTTAAAACACTTCGCATCGGTAGCTATTCCTGCGTTACCCGGTGCGCAAATAAGTGAATCTACCTCAGGCGACTGTTTAAGTTTTCTAATTATAGCGTGTTCTCTGCCTCCGCCCCCTACAATAAGTATCTTCAAAAGAAACCTCCGTTTTCCAAACAATCAATTATTAATAGTTTTTTATTCAGTTTTGAACCTTGAAAATTATATATCAGGAATGCTTAAAATGCCTCATTCCGGTATATAAAAGCGCAAGTCCAAGTTCATCGCATGCGTCTACCGTTTGTTGATCGTTATTTGAGCCACCCGGATGAATAACTGCCGTTACCCCAGCCTTTGCCGCCGCGCGAACGCAATCGTCAAATGGGAAAAACGCGTCGGAGGCCATACATGATCCTTTGACCATCTCTCCAGCATGCTCTATCGCTTGTTCGACTGACCAAATTCTATTCACCTGACCAACGCCTATTCCAACCGAATGCCCGTCTTTTGCCAATACTATTGCATTTGATTTGACATGCTTTACTATTTTCCAAGCGAATTCAAGGTCTTGCAATTCTTTATCTGTTGGTTTCCGTTTTGATATAAGTCGAAGCTCTCCCGAAAACAGTTTATCGTCCCGTTCCTGAACTAAAAGACCTCCGCTGGTGCGTTTAAAGTCAAAACCGGAACGGTGAAGTCCGTTTAAAAGAGATGGAAGCTTTAAAAGCCTTATGTTCTTTTTCTTTGAAAGTATAGAAAGTGCTTCATCGCTGTAATCCGGAGCTATTATTATCTCAAGAAAAATTTTACTCATCTTAGCTGCTGTTTCCGCGTCTAGCCTTGTATTCGTCGCGATTATTCCGCCATAAATCGACGTTGGATCGCACTCATACGCCTTGTCCCATGAAACGCTAAGAGTATCGGCGCTACCAACGCCACAAGGATTAGAATGCTTTACGGCAATGACCGTTGTCTCTTTAAACTCGCTTAGCAATTCAATAGCGCCGTTTGCATCGCTTATATTATTATAAGAAAGCTCCTTACCATGCAGCTGTTCCATTCCTTCGAGAGTACCTTCCGTATCTAAAAGCTGTTGATAGTAGCACGCCTTTTGATGTGGATTTTCACCGTATCTAAGCTCCTGTTTAAACTCGAAAGGCAGCGTTATAAGATCGGGAAACTCAATGCCTACCTGTTTCGCCATATAATCCGCAATAAGCGCATCGTAGGCAGCTGTATGCGCAAAAACTTTATACGCAAGGTACTTCCTTGTTTCAAACGTCGTATTTCCGTTTTCGCGAATTTCTTTTAATACGCGTTCATAGTCCTTCGGATCTACCAAAACGGTAACATCCCTATGATTTTTTGCGGCTGCTCTAAGCATTGTAGGCCCGCCTATATCAATATTCTCAATCGCTTCTTCATATGTACAATCCGGCTTTTTTATAGTCTCCTTAAAAGGATAAAGGTTGATTATCGCAATATCTATAGGGGAAATGCCCAAGTCTTTTATCGTCTTCATATGTTCGGCATTTTCTCGCATAGCTAAAAGTCCGCCATGAATCTTAGGATGGAGAGTTTTAACTCTCCCATCGAGACATTCGGGAAAATCCGTAACATCGCTTACGTTGGCGACGTTTAAGCCGTTTGCTTTAAGTAAAGATGCCGTCCCTCCGGTAGATAAAACGGTATATCCAAGTGATTCTATCTCTCTCGCAATCTCAATTATCCCCGTCTTATCAGATACAGAAATCAGTGCATATTTCATACATTATCCTCCAAAATTTTAACTCTCCTACCCTCGACGATAAGACGATCAGCGCAAAAAAGCCGCACGGCTTTGGGAAGAAGAATGTGTTCCAACTTCAAAACCTTGGCTTGCAGCGTTTGAGGTGTATCATTATCTAAAACCTCAATAGATTTTTGTAGTATTATAGGACCCGTATCCATATCTCCGTCGATAAAATGAACTGTACAACCGGAAACTTTAGCGCCGAAAGCAATAACCGCCTCGTGAACATACGTTCCATAAAGTCCCTTTCCGCAAAAAGATGGTATCAGAGACGGGTGTATATTCATTATACGATTGTGATAAGCTGAAACAGTATTTTGTCCAAGTTGAAGGAGGCAACCGGCGAGTACTAAAAGATCAATGCGATACTCAGCCAACAGACCAAGTATCGCTTTATCCATCGCTTCGTAACTTTCAAAACCCTTACGGTTTATATACTCGGCATGTATTCCATGCTCAGCGGCGCGGACAAAAGAATATGCTTTTTTTCGGTTTCCTATAAATAAAACTATTTCGCCATTGATCTTCTTATCTTCCACCGCATCTATAAGCGATTGAAAATCAGTACCGCCTCCGCTTGCAAATACGGCTATCCGTTTCATATCAACACCGCTGATTTTTCGCCCTCAATAACTCGACCAATAACTTCAGCCGTTTGACCGAATTCGCTCAATGCTTCAATTATCGCATCTGCGTCGGCAGAATTTACAGCCAAAGTCATACCAATACCCATATTAAATGTATTGTAGGCAGAATCTGTCGAAAGTTTTCCTAAATTAACAACATAGTCGAAAATAGGCGGTATTTTCCGGGAACTTATCTTTATCTCGGCACATTGTCCATCTTTTAGCATACGCGGTATATTTTCATAGAACCCGCCGCCCGTTATATGCGCTATACCATGAATAGAAAAGCGCTTCAATAATGAAAGCACAGGTTTTACATAAAGCATAGTTGGGGTTAAAAGAGCCAAACCGATCCTGCCTATACCCGGTATTTCTTTCAAGAGCGCTTCTTTATCATCTCCGATTAGCTTTCTTATAAGAGAAAACCCATTTGAATGGAAGCCCGACGAATGTATTCCTATTATCGCGTCTCCTATCTTAACCTTACTTCCGTCAATTATATTTTTCTTATCGACTATTCCGACGGCAAATCCGGCGACATCGTATTCCCCTCTGCTATAAAAACCAGGCATCTCGGCGGTTTCTCCGCCGATAAGCGCGCATCCAGACTCAAAGCAACCGTTCGAAACACCCTTTACTATCTGCGCCGCTTGCTCTGGTAAGAGCTTTCCGACGGCAATATAATCTAAAAATAATAGCGGCGTTGCCCCCTGACAAACTATATCGTTTACGCACATGGCGACCGCATCTATACCGATCGTATCGTGCTTATCGAGAGAAAAGGCAAGCTTTAACTTCGTCCCAACTCCATCCGTTCCCGCAACGAGAACAGGTTCTTCTATACCCATGCCCGCGATAGAAAATAGACCGCCAAAACTTCCTATGTCTGAGATTACTCTTTCACTATAAGTGTGCTTTACATGTTCCTTTATTCGGGATACGGTTTCGTAGCCCGCTTCAATATCTACTCCGGCATCTTTATAATCAATAGCCATACTCCACCTTAACCTAAAACTCTGCGCATCATCTCCGCATATGCATCCTCAACACCGCCCATATCCCTACGAAAACGATCTTTGTCGAGTTTTTCATGCGTTGTGCTGTCCCAGAAACGGCAGGTATCGGGCGAAATTTCGTCTGCAAGAATGATTTCTCCATTATAACGACCGAACTCAAGCTTAAAGTCAACGAGGTCAATATTCATGTTTTTGAAAAAGCCCTTCATGAAACGATTGGCTTCAAAAGCAAAATTGGCTATCTTCTTCATTTCGTCCTCTGTCGCAAGCCCTATAGCTTTGATATGATAATCGTTTATCATTGGATCACCAAGTGCATCGTCTTTATATGAATATTCGAGAACCGTAGATTTAAGCGTGGTTCCCTCGGCAAGACCTAGACGCTTACTTAATGAGCCTGCCACAATATTTCTTACAACGACCTCGACCTTTACTATCTCAACGCGCTTTACTAGAGTTCTTCTTTCGGACAGTTCCTCAACATAATGCGTCGGAATACCGAACTCTTCCAGCTTTTGGAACATGAAGTTGCTCATTCTGTTATTGACTATGCCCTTGCCTATTATCGTACCCTTTTTAAGACCATTGAAGGCTGTTGCATCGTCTTTATAGTCTACTATAACGAGATTTGGATCGTCCGTTGCATATACTTTTTTAGCCTTACCTTCATAAATCTGTTCTGCTTGATTTACCATAAAAATTACCTCATGCTTTCATCGGCTTCAAGAACCGTTTTTTTCATTTTAATTCTTTCGTTTTCTAAAATAGACTGAGCTTCCCTATCCTCAATAGACAACATTTGCAGTGCTAAAATCGCTGCATTTTCGGCAGCGTTTGTACCTACCGTAGCAACGGGCATCCCCGAAGGCATCATAACCATAGACAGGAGCGAGTCAAGCCCATCCATAAACGACGACTTAATCGGTAGTCCGATAACGGGAATAGTAGTAAGGGCGGCAATACATCCGGGAAGAGCCGCAGCCTTTCCGGCCGCCGCTATTATAACGCCGATATCGAATTCTCGCGCGCCTTTTGCAAATTCAGCAACCTCTTCCGGAGTTCTATGAGCCGATAAAACCCTAACAACAGGAATTTGCCCATAACCTTCAAGCTTTTTTATGGCAGGATCAACTATCGGATAATCCGATTTACTACCCATAACTATCGCAATTTTTTTCAAAAATTTCTCCTCCTTACGCGAAAACTATTATCCGACTCATTCTACCACTATTTCCGCATTTCATCAAGAAAAAATTTATATACAGCTTTACTCCAAACATCATAATGGATTAGGAAAAAGCGAATTGAATTTACCGGCAATTAAATAGATTACCGATAAAAAGGCTTTAAAATCATGATAAAAGCTTTCCATTTCACAGCTTTTATTATGCTTTTTAACTTACATTTGTTAATTTAAAAATTAAAATATTCAAATTCGCCACTTCATTCATAATTATCGGATTCTATCTGATTAGAAACTAAAAAAGATTTGTAAAAAATACAAAAAATAAAAGCATTATAGATTTTTCAAAAAAAGGAACTCTTGGAATACCATATTTATAGGCATCTCAGGAGTTTTTATTTCGTTCAATATTTAAAGATGGGAGTATGCCTCTTGAAAGTCATTATATAAGCCTGTATACACGCGACAACAAAATTTGCTTTTTTTATTAAGTAAAGGCAAAGGGGACACTATGATTTTCAAAAAAGCCAAATAATTATCTGAATGCATTTATAATTTATAAATAGGATTATTCAGAATTATATATATTATGGAAGAATAACGGACAATCCGCGCTTGTAACCGTACAAGATTTAACGGTTTATAGTTGCGTCTCCGATTTTTCTCTTTTTTTAGTCTCTACTCCAAGGAGACTTATAGAAATTATTTTCCAAGAAGGTCAGTCTTTAACTGTTTTATAAATAGTTTTATATTTTTTTTATTCATAATATAATAAACTTTATTACCGTTTACCATGGATGTTATAAGACCGGCATTATATAGTTTAGCCATATGCTGTGATATAGTAGGAGTGGAA
Source organism: Clostridia bacterium (assembly GCA_036654235.1). Taxonomy (GTDB): domain Bacteria; phylum Bacillota; class Clostridia; order Christensenellales; family CAG-138; genus JAVVSK01. Next base: position 91,253 of record JAVVSK010000005.1, read on the forward strand.
AGATTAAATTTATTCGATAATTCTTGTCCATATGCCGAATGTTTTCCAAGATAAGAAAGTATTTCATATTTACTTTTATCCGCTAAAATTTTCATGGTTTGCGGCATTATAGTAGCAAATCTCTCACTGTCTTTTATTAATCTAATAACGTTATATAAAACGCCAATATAGAGATCGTTTTTAAGCGGCTCTTTATATGCAGAGGGATTGTATAAAACCGCGCAATTATATCCGAATATATATGGATATACGGTTGTTTCCGACTTAGAAGGATACTTTGCATTAATGTCCGATTGAACAAGGGAATTTCCATCAAAAGACTGCGGCGTTATCATTTCAAAGTTTTTAATAGCCGATGCATAAATATTTTCATTTTCAATTATAATATCGATAGCTGGGCGCATAAGAGAAAATAATTCTTCAACGCGGCTTTCAAAATTAGCATGAAGATCTGCAAGACTCCATTTTATCTCTGCAGAGAAGCTAAGCCGCCCGATAAACTTTAAATATTCATCCGCTGTTACTAATTCCGGATTATTATATTTTTTCATTTCTTCAGGTGCAAGGAAAAGCATAATATCATATCGCATCTCTTGAGGCGTCATGTTTTTAACTGAATCTTCAATTTCTTTAAGATTGAAATCGTTTTTTGGGGACGGCATAGGAAGTATTAAAGAGGCTAAGGTTGGTTCCGAAAGGTGAATGAGTTTTCTTTCAAAACCAAAAAAATAATAAATATGCCTATCTGTAAATTCGATTTTTTTATTCATCTGCGTTTCAAGCTCTAAAACCGGAATCATTTTTTCGTATAACTTTTCCGCTTCATGACTATTGTTTGCAATAAGCTGCTCCGAATATTCTTTAACCGTACATTTATTTGCGCGTCTTAAAAAATAAGACATTGCTTCCAGCAATGGATTGACTTTATATATAACCATATCTTTCCCTCCTAAATTGGAAATCGTTTTTGCCAATTTTTAAAAATATACTCGCATTATTTAATCGTGTTTATTCATTCTTAATAATTAAAAAATCATAAAATAAATTTCCACTTTGATTTAATAATAGCTTATTTTTGACAATTCGTCAATGCTATTTTTATTTTTTTTATTTTTAAAACGCTTGACATAATTGGCGCTTAATGCTACAGTTTATTTGATGATCAGCAAACAAATTGTATGTTGAATACAAAATTAAAAAAATGGAGGAAAAAATTATGAAAAAAATGTTATCGATGCTAATGTTGCTATGCTTGGTTCTACAAATCATTCAACCGGCTTTTGCTGCGTTGCCACAAGATGCTCAAAAGAACAAAACTATGCAAAGTATTACGTTAAGCAAAAACGGTGGGCGAGTATGTGCGGCCTCTGATGCTGCAAATCTTATGCAAAGGGAGCCCGATGCGCCGAAAGTTTCTGAAAATAATTCGGAAGCGAAGGATTTTCCAACTATGTTTGCCTTTGAAGAATCCGGGCTTTATTGGGAAACTATTAAAACGTGGATAAGCTTTTCAGCGGGGAATCCGGCGATAGTGGAAATAAAGTCGCCGCCTACTGATGATGTTTATGCTTCGGAATATTTCGATGGAACATTGTATGGCGTTGTTAAAAAAGACCTTGAAGACGGTTCTCATTATTATTTCGGAACAATAGACACTGAAACTTATGTCTTTACTTCTATTGTTGAAACAGAGCTTACTCAGGAAATGGCATACGATTATTCAACGAACACGATGTTTGCGGTTTGTATGCAAAAATTGGTTACCGTAGATTTAACTACCGGTGCATTCACGGAAGTAGGAACGGTAGCTATGCAGGATACTCCGATAGCTCTTGCTATAACAACAGAAGGTCTTATGTATGCTGTAGAAATTCTTTCCGGAGATTTTTACAGTATAGATAAGACGAGTGGAGCTGCAACGTTAATAGGTAATACCGGATATAGACCTGACTTTATTCAAAGCGCAACTTTCGATCATTCTTCACAGACAATGTATTATGCGCTTTATGATCCTTCTTTCGTAGGACGCCTTTGCGCTATGGATCTCAATACAGGAAGAGCGCGCGTAATCAACGTTATTGACGAGCGAGGTGCCGCCGAAGCAACGGGTCTTCATATTCGTATCCCTAAAAACAGCGCTGTCGTTCCGGAAAAAGTTCCGGTAACAGGAATCGAAGTTAATTCTGAAAATGCAAAAATCATTCTCGGAAAAACTTTTAATTATGATGTAACCGTTTATCCGACGGATGCGTATGTTAACAGAACCGTTTCATGGACTTCTAGCAATCAAAGCGCCGTGACTATCAGCGCATCGGGACTAATGAGTGCCGTTGGATTAGGTGTTTCAACGATCAGCGTAACAAGTGAAGACGGGTCATTCACAAAGAGTTGGGAAATTACAGTTATTTCACAAGAAGACTCCATAAATTATGTTAACGAAGCGGCAAGTTCGGATAAGGAAGTTCTCTCGTTTACGAATCATGAAGAGTATCCCTTTGAAATAGCTATTGAAGACGGTCGTTATTGCGTAAGCAACACTAATGAATTTACCCATCAAGAAGCAACGATTTTTTCTCTTGAACTTGATGTTGTTGGCGGAAGCAAGGTCAATTTCGACTGGAAAACCGATCTCGGATATGGCTACGGAGATGAATTCTTATTTAAACCTATTGAGCCGGACGGACATTTTTGGAACGGCAACTTCTTATGGGGCTCAACATCTTGGAATAGTGGTGAATATTATTTTCCTAGGACTGGAAAATATACGTTAACTTGGGAATATGAAAACTTAACAGCTCCTCCTGCTTTCGGATATACGAGTAAAGTTTATATAGATAATGTTCGGGTAACGATGGCGGAAGGCGTTCCGGCAACAGCTCTTGAGGTTTTAGATCAGCATAATTATCTTTATATTGGAGATGATGGTCGTTTAAATCCGATCTTTGTTCCTGATAACGCCGAATTTTCAAATGTCTTATACACGTCCTCCGATCCAAACATCGCGAACGTAGATGAACATGGTGCGATATTAGCAACAGGCGCCGGAGAAACTTCGATAGAAGCACGAATCGAAGGAACGGATTTAGTCGCTTTCTCAGAAATTCATGTTCAGGAAAAAGTTGACTGTATACCATATTCAGAACTGGATTACAGCGCAACGATAGGCACAGGCACTTATATTTCGCGTATCGGTAAATGTACATCAACTCGCGCAATACTTCCCGTTTCTGAACTTGAAAGTTTTAGTGGTAAAGAAGCTTATTGTTTAGGATTCTCAACCGAACTTAACAAAGAGGCAGGTTATCAAATAGCTTTTAGCGCCTCCGGAAACAACGCAATGTCTGCACTTTTTATAATGAATGAGAATTTTGAAGTTATAGGAACTCTTACATGGGCAGAAATGCGTTTCTTGGCACCCGCCGATGGAACTTACTATTTCCTTCTTGCCTCTTTGGATGAAGGTTGGGATCCGGCAGCCACCGTTCAACTTGATATAACAGAATCAAAATATATTCATGTTGACGGACTTTCCTTTGAAGCGGATTCTACGGTTGCAACGGTAGATCGAATTGCAAGTACGCCCGAATATACAATTACTCCTAACGATGCCGAAAATAAAAACGTTATTTTCTCAAGTTCGGATGAAAATATTTTTAAAGTTGATGAAAAGACCGGAAATATATGGGGCGTTTCGGAAGGAACGGCAACTTTTACAATTACTTCTGAAGACGGCGGCTTTACGGATACAATCGAAGTTACCGTAAAAAATGCGGCACCCATTGAAGATGACGGAAAGCTCTATGCTTATAAAGCAATATATGCTTATGGCCTCGGTCAGACATCCGGTTTTGTAAGTATTGATAAAGAAGATCCGAGTATTTTCACGGTTGAAGGTTTTACCGATACGGAATCTATTCCTAACGGAACATACTATAATGGAATTATATATGCTTTTGAAGGATATCATCCCATTCTCGCAGCTCCTGTTTATGAAGCATTTGATGCCGTTACCTTTGAACTTATTACGATGGCTCCTATTCAAAACTTCAATAAGCTCGGCAATATGACCATTGATTATACGACTAAAACCACTTTTATAACATATATTGACTTTGAAATAGATTTTGGTATGTGCAAACTCGGGACAGTGGATTTATTAACCGGTAATGTAACACCTGTTGCACAAACGCTCAATGCAGCAGAAGAAAACATTACTTTCATTTCAATAACCTGTGATAATGACGGAGTATTATATGGGCTTTCAAATTTAGGCGGTTTTTATAGGATAGATAAAGAGAATGGTGCTTGCGAATTAGTTAAACAATATGAGGGTTATCAATTTGCAAATCACGCGTCAACCATGGTATATGACGCAAATGATGACGTTATTTATCAAGCCATACAAAAACCCGACTTTGCTTCCATTATGCTTACGATAGATAGAAATAGCGGTGAAATAATAAGCGAAGATATTTTAGGCGGCGGTCTCGAATGGATGACCTGTATGTTTACAAAAGCGGGAGAAGCATTATCGCCGACCCCAACTATCATACCTACCCCAACACCAACTATCATACCTACACCTACCCCGACACCAACTATCATACCTACCCCTACCCCGACGTCAACTCCAATTGAATTTGAACTTGGAGACGTAAATATGGATAATGAACTTAACTCGGGAGATGCAGCGCTTATATTAAGCTATGCTGCAGGGTTAGCTACATTTTCCGATGAACAAATGCTTCTAGGGGATTATAATGAAGACATGTTCGTGAACACCGGAGACGCGGCTCTTATACTTAATTTTCTTGTTTTTACTAAAAAATAAATAAAATAACGATTTGAAGACTTTGCGTATTTATTGTTTTTTAATACACCTACCCTGATTTTATGGCGTGGCATAAGCATTAGCTTGTAGTCACGCCATTTTTATCTCTTTTTTAAATTATACTGTACTATATTTATTGTTTGGAAAATTAATAACGGCAAAGCCAAGAGCCGATAGGAAGCGCCGCATAAATTGAACTAAATCAAAAAAACATATCCACCCGTGCAATAATTTATGAAGGCATAATATGTTTTTAAAGTTTGCTGATAAGCTAAATAAAGCAGGAAAAATTGATGAAAATAGATTTAAACAATATTTTAATAGCAATTTATTTGAATTGCATCGCAGTCTTTTAATATACGCAATCCCATACTCTTTGCCTTATCAAATAGCTCAAGATTTTTTATATTCATTTCACCATAAAAGCGTAGACAATTAATAAGCGAGTCGCAAATGTAAAGACTTTCGACCGCTTTTTTATATGTCGCGTCCGTAATCCGTTCGAAGCTTCGTTCCGAAATCACGACACTCGCCAAGTCGCGTGCAACCTGATAATCTACATCGTTTTCCTGCAAAATGCCAGTAAAAAAAGGAATGCCTTTTTTTTGAAGATTGCGGTATGTTCCAATTCCCGTTCCACCGCCCGCAATAACGAACGTTTTAGGTTCGCCTTCGGGACGCTGCATCTCGATACTTCCAAAAAGCGGATTATAGCTTCCACTAGTAATATCATATAAATCATGTATTAAATCTCTTTTAAAAATCTCGTTCGCACTGCCGTAATGCGAAATAGTATCGCCTTTAATACATATAACGTCATCGGAAACTCGTTCGGCAAGATCAAGTTCATGCAGGGACATGATTACCGCAATACCGCGTCGATGCGCCATGTCACAGAGGGTATTGAGTAGTTCCATTTCATAGCGTATATCAAGATAGGAAGTTGGCTCGTCCAGAACAATAATTTCAGGTTCTTGACAGATAGCCCGGGCTAACAGTACCCTTTGCCTTTGACCATCGCTTATCTGTGTAAAATCGCGGTCTTTCAGTTCAATAATATTAACAAGTCCCATAGCGTCATCTACCTGCATCTTATCTTTTTCCGATAGTATTCCGAGATTCCCCGTATAAGGATAGCGTCCGGTGGAAACTACATCTTCACATGTCATCATCTCAGTTTTCAGTTTCTGAGTTAAAACAACGGACATTTTATATGAAAGATCGCGGTTTGTCATATCATCAAGAGAAAAGCCGCCTATATAGACCGTACCAGCGATGTTTTTTATATACTTCGTAATCGTCTTTAAAATTGTTGATTTACCAGAACCGTTCGGTCCTATTAAGGTCAATATACGTCCCTTTTTCAAGCGTATTTCAATATCACGTATTAATGGCTTTCCGTCATATCCGACAGTTAGCTGCTTCGTATGTAATAAATAATCCATCGCTCAATCCCTCGCTTTCTTTTTTATCATAATAGCTATTACGACCGGTGCACCAAAGAGTGCCGTAACGGAGCTTATGCTTAATTCCGACGGTGCAAATAACGTACGCGCAATTAAGTCACAAGCTAGGCAGAATATCGCACCACCAAGGAAACAGGCGGGAATTACAATCAATGGTTTTGAGGTCTTTAAAAGCGCTTTAACTAAATGTGGTACAGCAATTCCGACAAAAGAAATTGGACCGGCAAAAGCCGTAACGCAAGCGGAAAGAACGCCGGAAAGAATAACCAAGGTTACGCGAAATGCCTTTATATTGACTCCCATATTCTGTGCATAGTTTTCACCAAGTTGATAAGCGCTTATAGGCTTTGAAAGGAAAAAAACAATAAGCGCGGTGACTATGACGACTATCGCCATGACCTGAATATCATCCCAAGAAACGCCGGAAAAACTTCCGCGCGACCAATTATGCAAATTGACTATACTTGCATCATCTGCAAAGGTAATAATAAAATCCGTGATTGCGGAACAGATATAACCTAACATTACGCCGCTGACAATTAGCATAGATGCCCTCTCTACTCTTTGCGAAATCAAAAGAACAAAGCCCATAGAAATCATAGCACCGATAAACGCTGCTATAATCAGCGTTGCGGAACCTATTGATTGATAAGTTCCAAGTATACAGACCATGACGATAGAGACAGTAAGCTTTGCTCCGGAAGAAATACCGAGAACATATGGTCCCGCGATTGGGTTATTAAAAAACGTTTGAAGTAAAAATCCGGAAAGTGCCAATGCACCACCTAAAAAAAAGTCCGCCAACATACGCGGAAGCCGAATTTTCCGGATAATACTGTTTGCGACTTCGTCTTCTCCGCCACCAAATAAAGTTTTTATTATATCCGAAAGAGATACGCTAAAACTGCCGAGACTAATATTGAGGATAATCAGTACAATAAGTACAATCAACAATATTGATAGTATGATCCAGCATCTTAAACGCTTCTTTTTATCGTTTATATTCATTATATAATTTTTTCCTCATATGCCTATTTAAGTTTATATAAAAACACAAATTTGTTAAGCATTGCGTCGTCATTTATTAACATTTGGTTGATATCCATAATCATTTGCCCAAGTTGAGTTGTTTCTTGAAAAAGATTTTCTCTGGTGCACCAGACGTTTCCATTTTGAACCGCTCTGAAATCTGCGAGAAGCGAGTTTTTTGAAATCAATTCAGAAAGGCTGTACAGTTCTCCTTCTATTGTGCTGTTGTAGATAATAAAATCGGCATCCTTAGCGGTAGCATAGAATTTTTCCATTTCAAGCGTTACAGTTGAAGTTGCGGTTTTTGGATCACCTAAATTTTTAAAAATATAATCGCCGCCGGCAAGCTCAATCATTTTTGTTACATAATCGCCGGATTTTCTTACAATTGCATGACCCGATGTACTGATATAGAAAAAAGCTACTGTTTTATTAGTAATTTTGGTATTTCCGGATTCTTTTAAAAAAGAAGTTTGCACATTAAACAGTTGTTCTGCGTCGCTTTCCTTGTTAACGAGAGCAGCGTATAATTTTATCCATTCAGTACGCCCGAGAGGATGCGATTCGAGACTTGATTGGTCGATAAAGACGGGTATGCCTATATTTTCAAGCTTTTCTTTAACGTCGGGCGAATGCGCTATCATAGTTGATTCTATTGCCAAAGCACAGTTGCTCGCCATTATTAGTTCGTAATCCGGCTCGTTGTATTTTCCGGCATATTTAATATTTCCGGATTCCATAGCGGCACTAGCATTTTTATTATACCAACCTTCTGCTTTTGTACCTGATAATGTGATATTATTGAGAGCATTCAACGCATCAAATAGGCACATAGCGGAGGTTGCAACTAGATAAATATTATTGATTGGCTGTTGCAATATGATAATATCGTCATTCATACCTTTCGGTATTTCTTTGCCTTCCGGAACAATAAAAAAGCGGCTTCCATCGGATAGCGACACCAACTTATATCCATCAGTATAGTAGTCAACGGAAAAATGTTTCGCAAACTGTAATTTCATACTACATTCAGGCTGCCATCCGTTACCCAAGTCTGCTTTTTTAGTATTGTTAACATTGGAACAACCAATAGCCGTAAAGAGGCATAGGAAACAAAGAAAAACAAGAACGCCGCTTTTCATTTCATTACTTCCTTCCCGTTTTTGCGCTTCCTGGTTATAATAACCGTTGCAACGATAATAAAGATTACTATAACTGCTGCTATTATCAAAATTACAGTAGTTGATGTTTGTATCCCGTTTTGCACTGATTTTAGCGTTGATGAATCAAATCGCAGTGTATATGCAATCTCATGCGGTTCGCTCATAGCGACCGTTAGTGCTGAGAATGAAATATCGGTATCAAGTGAAACGGGAATCTCGAATGTAGCGTTTCCATTTGTTTGAATAGGATAATAAGTAACGCCATCGAGCAGCATGCATTCATAATAGGGACTGCTCCAAATTACAATGGCTGTTGCTGCTCCGCTATACACGGTCAATGCCATTGGGGATTGAACGGAGGCTCTTCCAGAGCCCCCGTTCAATTTTGCTTCTATTCTATACTGACCATCGGCTGGCATTTTCGCCGCTATTGAATATACGGGCAGAAACGCAAATATCAATAAAAGCAATAATAAAATCAGCTGTTTCATCGTTATTTTGCCTTAATCGCATCTACGGGAATTCCTTCAGACCGAAAAATTAAAACCCGATCGTACCATTCTTCTTTTTTACTACTCCAAGCAGCACAATTAATTTCTTTATTCAAATAAGCAACCGGTACCTCATAGGTGTATTTTCCTTCAGCGTTTTCAACAAAAGGTATAAATTGATCTTCTTTTTCAACGAGAGCTTCCGCACCCGTTCCAATGTACAGCTTTGAATAGCCCTTTCCGCTGAGCGTTAATATGGCAGACATTTTTCCATCTTTTACCGTAAGCTTCGCGTCCACAATGCGAAACATTGATGAGCTAGATGTAACCGTTATCGTATAAGTTCCGCTCGCAACCTGACTAGCTTCGATAGGCTTAATTTCAGTGTTTGCGGAAGATGTTGGTTCGTTAGTAACAACTGGCTTTGGTTCGTTAGTAACAATCGGTGTTTGAGCTCCGGATATCTCAGATGATGCGGTTGGTTTTGCGCTTTCCAGCGGAGTAGAATGTTTTGTACCGCAACCGACAAGCAATATTGCCGTTAAAAGCAGTACCCATAGCATAAGTGTTTTTTTCATTATATCTTTCCTCTTTTCTTAAAATACATCATTTCTACACACACAATATAACTTGTGCATGGAGAAAAAATATCGTGTTTTGCGTTTAGAAAATGACTGTTTTGGTGTTAAAATTTTATTTGAACACTTTGAACGCTAAACGCAACTGCGTTCATTATTTTGCCATAGCAGATGCAGCATGAGCAACGATCACCTGCTGAATACCTATGTACTCACCAAGACCCTTTATTAGACATTCAACTTTTAAGCCTGCCGCTTCAAACTTGGTTTTCCAGGAATCCGGCGCGTCACCCGCCATATCGTTATTTGCATGGTCACCCGCAACGATCATGAACGGAGTAAGAATGACCTTAGTCGCTTTGCCGGCCTTTACAAGCTTTATTACATCGTCAATAGATGGTGTCGCTTCAACCGTTCCAATAAAGTAATTTTTAAAACCAGCCTCGGTGATCATCTTTTGAAGTTTTGCATAGATGGTGTTAGCAGCATGTTCAGTGCCATGACCCATAAATACGATAGCAGTACCTTCGCCATTGTAGGATTTTGTCTCCTCTACTATAATAGAAATTACTTTTGAATAGTCGTCGTCGGTAGTAAGAAGAGGCTTGCCTATTTTGAAGCTGTCGAATTTATCAGCATATGGAGTCACTTCTTTAACAACATCGTCATATTCAAAGCCGTTCATAATATGAGTGGGCTGAATTACAACTTCTTTAACCCCTTCGACAATCAGACGATCCATAGCTGCTTTTACGTTATCAATCTTAAGCCCATCGCGCTCCGCGAGCTTATCGATAATGATTTGGCTAGTAAATGCGCGACGTACCTCATAATAGGGATATGCGGTCTGTAAAGCGGTCTCAATAGCCCCGATCGTTATATCGCGGCTATCGTTGTAGCTCGTTCCGAAACTAACGGCAAGCAAGACCGGCTTTACCAACTGTATTGGATCGGTAGGTTCAGCAGTTCCCGTAACTATAGGCTTTGTCATAGGATCTGTTACGGTATGTTTTGATGAGCAGCCTAGGAGGAAAACAGCAAATAGCAGTGCAAGCGCCGTAGAAAGCACGGGTTTCATGGATTTCATAGGTTTATACTCCTTCGTTTTTTATTATCATGGATTTGTTCTCGCAGGGGAAAACGCATCCCGAATAAATACACTGAAATAGAAAAAACCGTTTGCGAAGAACTCGCAAACGGCAGATGATTCTAAATTGAGCATACTTAATAGCAAAACTCATCATATCCATCGCTTCGGTGATCCGCAAAGCTGAACAAGCCGCAAAATATGCGGCGAGGATACAGGCAAGTATTCTGGCTTATCGCTTTAGCATCGGTTTCCCGATACCCAACATAAGCGCCTTCCCGGGCATAGTTCCCAGTGACATAATGCTCATGTTATTAAGCGAAATACAGCAACGGCCTTGCGCGGGATTTTCACCCGACTTCCAATACCTGTTCCCATCTATTCTATTTATCTAAATTGTATCACTAAAAATTTTGCTTGTCAAGAAAGTAGTATTGCTTAGTACAGATAAAACGCATAAATAAGTTTTATCTGTAAGATATGCGATTCTGCATTACCTTACGTAATCAGTGCTGAATATAATAGTGCTTCGCTAAAATGCGGAGATTTTGATATCATCAGGATTTCTCCTTATACCTGTGAAATTTAGATTGCAATGAATTAGAAAAAAATAATTTCAAATACTGTATGCCGCCTGAATGCATTAATTTTAACAAACAATATGTGCTTTTCTTTGCCCATTTTCAATAATGTTACACCCCATGAGCATCTTCAAATTAATATTGCATTCTCGCGATAAGCCTAAAAAACAGTACAAGCGGCAACCGTTTCGGTCTCTTTTTTTTGCTACAACAAGTGGACAAGCTTGTGAATGAACAGAATGGTAATATCTAAAATAGTCAAGACACAAGAGTTATGCTTAAAAAAATGCAGACCATCCTTAATTGTAGCGCATATATTCAAGACTTGCTCTAATCTGTATTTGATTTATTTGTAGCTTTCTAAATCATCGTCGATAATTAAAAGGTTCTTCAATAATTGATGCAGTATCTGATAGAACAGCGAGGGTTTTATTGGCTTGGTCAGATATCTGCTCATGTCGGCATGCAACTCTTTTGAACATTCTCCGCAAAAACGGCATTAGCGGTCATCCTCGGCATTTTAACGTCCATTAAAACGGTATTGAATGTTCCGGCTTAATCTGTAAAAACGTTCCATAGCACAACTTACCGAAAAATTGCTGAATTACCTACAAGCTTTCATGAATTTGCCTAGGGGCTTCCCGGTATAAATTTCCGGATTACAATCGTTGCCCGCTTTCCTGTTGTTTTTTTGACATTTGCTCCCACAGCGTTTTATAGAGCAGCTCCCCCGCAATGGGCTTGGCTAGATGGGCGTTCATGCCGGCATTTTTAGACTTGATCACATCCTCGTCAAAAGCGTTGGCAGACATGGCAATAATAGGCACAACCTTAGCCCAGGGATTGTCCAAGTTCCTGATAGCCTCGGCGGCTTGCAACCCATCCATTACAGGCATTCGTATATCCATCAGAACGGCATCGTAGTTATGCTCGAGAGCAGCGGCGAACATTTCCAATCCTTTTTTACCGTTTTCCGCTACCTCCACATAAGCATTTTTGTGTTCCAACAGCTTAGTGGCCACCATAATATTCAGCGGATGATCCTCCACCAACAAAATATTCTTGCCGCTAAAATCATAAGAGATCTTGTCTTGTACAGTAGCCGCTTCTACATTTGCTTCAATATCTTTTTCCGGAATGCCAAAGGGAATCTGAACCCGGAAGGTTGTTCCTTTTCCCAAGGTACTTTCCACCAAAATATTTCCGCCCATAAGCTCAGCAAGATTCTTTGATATGGCAAGCCCCAAGCCGTTACCTCCGTAGCCGGACTGGATGCCGTTATGCTCCTGAGAAAAGGGGTTGAAAATATCCGGCAAAAAGGTGGGGCTTATGCCGATACCGGTATCGCGTATGGTGAAGCAGATGCGGGCTGTTTGCGTGTCCAGACTCATTTGGTCGATATCAAGATGGACGGTTCCTCCCGGCGCGGTAAATTTGACAGCGTTGGTCAGGATATTGATTAGAATTTGTTGTAGCCGCACGCCGTCTCCAAGATAGCTGTACTTGCAACCCTCAAATTTTGTCACAATGTAGTGAACACCCTTTTCCTCCGCTTGGGTTCCGATAATGGTGCAGATGGAGTCCAAAAAAGGCTGACAGGCAATTAGTTCGGTTTTCAATGCTACCTTGCCGGTTTCAATTTTAGACATATCCAGAATATCACTCAGCAGTTGGAGTAAATACTGGGAAGCATACTGTGATTTTTCAACGCACTCGCTGATGAAAACAGGGTCATCCAGCCGTTGGGAGACGAGCTGATCCATACCCATAATAGCGTTCATTGGGGTGCGGAGCTCATGGCTTATTCGGGAAAGAAATTCCGTTTTTGCAGCGTTGGCGCGCTCTGCCATTTCAACCGCCGCCGTCAGTTCCTTGTTTTTCTTTTCCTGCTCCTCTACGGCGGCGGTAATGTCAACTCGGGTTAGTAACATGCTTTTCCGGTCTCGGTCGATATAACTGAACCGCAGCTGCTTTTTTAAGACCCCGCCGCTAGGATTCCGGATGCTGTAAAAAACGCTGTACGACGATGCGGTTTCTAACTGCTTCAGTACCGTTTCCAACAGAATTTCGTCCAGTACCCTATCCACATCCTCGGGGCAGACAGAGCGGCGAACATAGTCCCGGCTTTCCTCAATAAAATGGGTAGTTTCGTGGATATAGGTGTCGCCAATATCCTTTTGAGTATAACGCACCGCCGTATTCCGCGCAATATCCGCCACCAGCAAAAAGTCATAATCGGTTTGCGCGATGGCGTTCATGATGTTTTGCATAGTGCGCTCGTTAGTCACATCCGTGGAATAGAGGAATGCGACAATGTCTCCATTTTCCTTCTTCATCATGTGAACCGTCATAATGGTCCAGTACTGCCGCCCACCGATTTTGCGTATCAGTTCCAAGGACAGAGTGGTTTTACCGCCGGCAAATTGCCTCAATAGCGCGTCCCGATTGAAAACCAGCCCACACTGCCTTTGCATTTCGCCGGTGGCAAGCTCGGTATACACCTGATCGAAATAGTCCTGTACCGTTTTCGCGTCTGCCATGTTAGCGGTTACTTCCGGAAAAATACTCTTATAGTCCAAAATGCTATTCTTCGTTAAATTGACGTTGATAGATGCCATAGTTGCCTTTTGCATCGCCTCACGATAGGATAGCTCGTCCAGATACCGCTTTTCCGCCTCTTTTTCGCGGGTAATATCACGCCCAACGCAGTATGCTTTCATAGGCTTACCGGTCTCGCTGAACTCGTTGGTATAAATCACGCGTTCACACCAGAAGTCATCGGTAGGATTCTGCCTAATCCAGAGATCAGCGGTAACCTCTCGCTCGCCATTTTTAAGCCGCTCGATCATGTCAAAGAGCAGCGGAGCGCAGTCCTCTCTAATATGCCCCTCGGAAACCACCGTTTGCAGATAATTCAAAATAACACCGTCTTTGGGATTTGCCCGGGGAGAAGTGGAGAAAATATCCATCTTATCCGTAGCGTAATCGTATTCCCAAATATTAATGTTGGCAGCGCGAATAGCGGCGGCATAGCGCGCCTCGCTCTCGCGGAGGGCATTCTCTGCCTGAACCTGTTCATGCATGTCGGTAAAGACAGTGTACAGAATGGGGATGCCATCAGGACCGGTCATCACCCTCCCTGAAACTCGCATCCAACGATAGCTGCCGTTCTTTTGCAGCACACGATGGGCGTACTCGAACTTGCGGTTCTCCGCTCGAGCCGCCGCAATCGCGTCCAAAAGCCCCTGTCGATCATCGGGATGAAAAATATCCAATGTTGAGTTGCGGGTTGCCTGTAAATATTCTTCCTTCGTCATATTGCAGAAGCCATAGGCACCATCACTCATAAAAATAGGGGTAAATGTCTCGTCAAGATGATACATCCCTACACCGCCAGGGACAGAATTGACTAGGGTTTCATATTTGTTAACAGAAGCGCGAATTGTGGCTTCCATCTGCTTCTGCGCCGTAATGTCAGTGTAATATGCATACACCAGCTCGTCTCCGTTGTCATCAAGCATATGCTGGGAGCACTGGTTCACCCATATGAGACTGCCGTCATTTTTCACAATACGGTAGGCGATTTCGTATGGTTCGGGGTCGCCGTTACGCAGGGAGGCCTCCCCCTTCAGGCGTGCAATGTCCTCGTGATAAATACAGTTCCATACGGATTTGTGAATAGTCTGTAGGGGCGCATCTGACTCTGTAAAGCCCAACATTTGGCAAAATCTCTTGTTTGCAAAAATAATGTTGTAGTCTGGGTAGGCGGTCACAATAAGAATGCCGATGGGCAGAGAAAGCTTCATCAGCTCTGATTTGATTTCCGAAAACTGTTTCATATTCACTATCCCTTCTCATGCAAAAAACGTTGTATGATTTGATACAAAATCTGCGGCTCAATGGGTTTAGCAAGGTGAGCGTTCATGCCTGCCGCCTTGGTTTTCTCAATATCCTCATCAAAGGCGTTGGCGGTCATGGCGATTATTGGGATGGTAGCAGCATCCGCTTTTCGCATCTGGCGGATTGATTTAGTGGCGGTTATTCCGTCCATCACCGGCATCCGAATGTCCATGAGAATGACATCGTAGTAGCCCTCCTGCTTTTGTGCGAAGATCTCAATAGCCCGCAGTCCGTTTTCAGCAACCTCCACCTCTAAATGTTTTGCCGCCAACAGTTTTTTAGCCACCTCAATGTTCAACAGATGATCCTCTACCAGCAACACCCGTTTACCGGTGAAATCATAATCATGCGGGGGCATCGGTTCGAGAGACAATTCTTTGCCTATGTAAATTTTTTCAAAAGCAGAACTGAGGGAGGACTTGAATACAGGCTTGGAAAGCAGCAGGTTAACCCCCGCCTGCTTCGCCTCTACCTCAATCGCCGCCCAATCGTAAGCAGTCATGATGATAATGGTAACTTCGAATCCTACGATTTCCCTAATTTTGCCAGTGGTTTCAATGCCATCCATATCCGGCATTTTCCAGTCCACCAGGATTATATCGTAGTATTCATGATTTTCCCATTTCTCTCGCACCGTTTCCAGCGCCTTTGCACCGGAAGCCACATAGTCTGCCTGAAAATGCATGTCCAGCAGAATCTCACGAGTATGGCGACAGACAAGAATATCATCATCCACAATGAGAACCTTTAGATGTTCCATCTGCACCGTGGGTTTACGTCTTGCAACTCGCCTACTCTTCTCTGAAATGCCAAGTTTCACAGCTACCACAAATTCACTGCCGACACCTTCAATGCTGTTGACGCTAATTTTTCCGCCCATCAAATCCAGGAGATTCCGACAGATGGCCAGCCCCAAACCGGTTCCGGTGTAAGGCGTGGTAGAACCGCCCTGCTGCTGTTCAAATGGCTCAAACAGCCGAGGCAGAAATTTCTCGCTGATTCCGATCCCTGTATCGTTCACATTAAATTTTAACAATGCCTCGTCTTGGTGAATTTTTTCCTGATGAATCATCAGCTGCACCTTTCCGCCGGGAGGAGTGAACTTAATGGCGTTTGAAATTAGATTGACCAACACTTGTTGCAATTTCATAGCGTCGCCAATATAAGTATCCTCGGTATAACTCGTAAGGATGGTATCGTATTCAACCCCTTTTTCCTGCGCTTGAGTATGGCAAATGCTGTTGATAGCACTTATAAATTCTTCAAAAGGAATTTCCTCATAGCGAATGAAGACCTTGCCGCTCTCAATTCTGGACATATCCAGCACATCGTTGATGAGAGACAGCAAAAAGCGCGCCGCAATGCCGATCTTAGAAAGATAGTCCGCTATCTGCGCCGGATCATTGATACACCCTGCCGCCAAGGTAGACATGCCAATGATGGTGTTCATGGGCGTTCTGATTTCGTGGCTCATGCGGGAAAGGAACTCCGATTTCGCACTGCTGGCCTGCTGCGCCGCCATCAGTGCATCCCGAAGTGCCGCGTTTTTCCGTTGCTCATCGTCGTAAATAGCAGTAATATCGCTGCGTGTCAAAATAATTTTCCGGCGTGGCTTATCCAGATAGGAGAGCTGCAACTTTTTGCGGCTAATACTGCCATCCAATTCACGAACGCTGGTATAAGTGGTGTAAACATCCTGCTTTTCCAGGTTTGCAATTACATTCTCATAGGAAAGCTCCTGAATATTGCGTTCTATTTCATCTTTCACCAAATACTTTCGCGCATAAGTAGCAACCTCCTGCTGATAGCTGTTGGCATATATCGGGGGAAGGGGCGTTTTCCCTTTGCTTTGAGTAAATATAACGTAAGTATCGGTGTCGCTATCCAGCAGTGCCAAATAGTCATAGTCTAAGTTTACAACAGCATCCACCAGCGCCTTTGACATTTTTTTCTGATCAATATCAGTGGCGTAGATATACGCCTCCACATCGCCGCTTTTTGGGTTCTGAAACATATCCAATTCTATTTTAATCCACAAAATTTTATCATTTCCAAAATTCACATAGGATTCCTGAACAAGACTTATTTTTCCCTCACAATAGCTTTGAATCAAGTTTTTACGGTTAAAAATTTTTTTATATTCTTCCAATTCACGCTCATCTATATGAGTGGCATATTCGTGCTCAAAAAATCCATCAACCGTTCCATCACCTTGAAAGCCCATGATAATAGGGTTATTACCTTGCCCATCACAGCAGATGTTTTGTGTTAGATTCATTTTAAACGAGCCTATGACATCCTGATTATGTACTTCCCGCCATTTCAGTTCTTCCTGATATCGCTCTTCCAGCCGGACTCGCTCCGAAATATCAACGCCGGTGCCGATTGCCCTAACTGGCTTTCCATTCTCATCAAAGAGGGTAGTATATGAAATTTCATACCACCAAAAGGTATCGCTACCCGCATTCTTCCAACGGCTTACACTTTTTGCCGATTTTTCTCCGGCATAAAGCTTGCCAAACATCTCATTCATCTCCGGCACATCCTCCGGGTACATTGGGCTATCGGGTGCAGCAAATACCTCCGGTACATTGTGGATTACACGAACACCATCAAAAGTTTTGATGTGGGAGGCATTGTTGAAATCATAGATGGTTTTGTTGGCAAGATCAAACATCCAAATGGTTACCTCACACTGCTTTGTTGCCTGAGCATAGTTTTCCGCAAGATTTTTATAAGCAGAAATATTTTCAGCAATCCCGTTGGCACTCACCGGCTTTCCGGACGCATCAAAGGCGGTGTGGTACTGGATTTTTTTCCAAACGGGCGCACCATGTTCAATCACCAGTATTTCGTCAGAGGGGTCGGTTTCTCCTGCTCGAATGCGATCATGCAGATGTAGCCATGCTTCGGCACTACTCTTGTGAATAATCCCCATGTCAATCAGCTTTTTAGGATAGTTATCCCATGATTCCAAATGTGCAAGCTCTTCCATTATATTCTGTCCAGGGGCGGCGGTGTTATCGGCGGGATAAAACGTCCAACACTGAATTCCGCAGTACTTCAAAATTGCGACAACATCTTCTGCTGCCGATAGGTCTTTACGCTCCTCGTTATTCTTTTTCATAGCCGGACACCTCACTCCAACGCAAATTTTTGCTGTCCACTTCTGTCACATCCACCTCAACCGCCAAGTGGATTATGGTTCCCATTGCGACCAATATTTTCACCGTGTGTCAAAAAAATCTGCGATGAGTTTGGCATCCGGAACAAGCAGGTATAAATTTTGCCCTCCTCAATAATGGGCATGGAATAAAAATTACAGGGCTTGATGCGGTGCATCAAAACCTCGTAGCATTTTTTTGCCCTTGCAGTCCTCCCGCGTAACACCCATCACTTTACAGAGGCTGTTACTGGCGTAGATGAGGTTGACAAAAATAGTAATGGTCGCTTGTTGCCTAGTCATTATCCAGATTCAAATCATACTACACTGTGGAATTTAAGAAATTATAATACCAAATATTCTCTTCATTTCCCGGCGGCATCAGGTAGGTTGATAGTGTTTTTGCAGTTATAGTAATTTCCGGTTTTGGTGAACACCAAAAAACAGTATCAAACTCGTTTTTCTTCGTGATAGAAGGGAAGATAACTCTTAAGCGTGTCAAACCGCTTAGCCTATTGCGCCCTTTCGGTTTTCTCCAACATAAAGTTACCCCGCGCCATGGTCAAGGTTACGTTCATCGGCTGTGCCATAAGCTCTTTGATGCCAATGTGCATATTCCCGGAGGTTAGCTTTGTGACATATTCGATATAAAGCGTGTAAACGCTCCATTGGCTTAGTCGCCATTTTTGCGATGCCTCTGCTACAGAAATATATTTTTTATTGTTACTCCCTTATTTCGACAGGGTATTTACGGTTTAATTATAAGCATTCATATGAATAATGTCAACGAAATAACAGAAAGGTCCGGGTAGATTTCCCTCTTTTCTATGCGAAATTCTCAATTAGGGAGAGCTTTTCTGCATAGATGCGTTCCGTTTTTTAGTAAAGTGAATTGCTGCTTGTCCAAACAGCTTTTAACTGAAACAACACCATACTTCAGTATGATTTCCCCTTTTTATGTGTTTATTGCAAAGAACGACGAAATCTGTCGCTATCTCATCAACAAGATAAACTTTAAATTCTTTGTCAAAATCGTTAAGGTAGATATGGAGACGGAGAAATCATCCTATATGCGGGGGTGGGCTTTCAGCCTTACCGCCCGGACGGAAGTTTTATTATGCAGAGCTTCATCTATCCCACACCGACCATCATAGAAATTTTTTATCCAAATGACAAAGCCAGGTTGAATACGCCGAAAAAACCGGAATACAGTATAGACTATTCGCTTGTTTAAATGTTCTCCCGGTATGACTATGTGCTCAATAGCGGGACCGTTTATTTTGATCTAGTCCATGATAACGGTGAAAATGAAAACGACATTACAGTCATCAAAATCGTGAAACCAAACATCTCACAAAAAGGCGTTATCGATGTCAGTAAATCCGGCGATGAGTTTTCTAGCCGCCGAAATTGAAAACGACCTAATTCGCGGCGAGATAAAAGGACTAAAAAATAATGATGACGGCGAAGTTATGGGATTGTTTAAATAAGATATATTTCCGAATAATAAAAGTAAGTCTTTGCGCTTTGCACGGACTTTTACATCTATGATGTCTCCACACTATAAAAACAACTTTCGCATATACTTTATTGAGCCTATGAGATTCAAAAAAGTAAATCAAAAAACATCTTAACTTTTTGCCCTTCATAGGCTTTCGGCAGATTAATAAATCTGTACTATAAACTTAAATTTGGAGGTTATCCTATGGGAATGCCCATTATTAAACCCGGCACCATAACTCGAGGCGATGCCGTCGGCAATATTATCGAATCCGTTGCAATGGAAGAAGCGGCTTTTGCGCATATTCTCAATGCAGAAAGTGAAAAGATCATGGCAGTTGTAAATAACGGCACTGCGACACCCGAACAACTCTTGGCGGTCAATGCATCCGTTAAAAATGCAATTAGCGCTATTTCTCGTCTGGAAATGCAATTGCAAGCAAAGCTTGATATGTTCCAGACCACAGTTTGCCAGTAATATAACTGGTACGCAAAAATCTATTATATAAAGGAGACATTATTATGTCATTCGCATATGCAAACCCCGGTTCCGGCCCCAGCGCGGGCGGTATCGGCTGGTTTAATTTTGGCAATTTAACACTCAACCCCGGGCAGACCATCACGGGACTCACCGGCACCTTAAACGACGGTTCAACTGTCACCTTCGACTTGTCCGCACCGTCAAACTCTTCGATGATTTTCGATACATTCGCCGCACCGGTTTACGGAAACTTCGGTAACACGGGCTATACCGGTATACTTGGCAATGTAGTTATGCAAAACCGAAGGATTTTCAATTATGACCCTGCCACCATCAATATTAGCAATATCGTGGTGAAAGATCCGTTTGGAAATCCTGTCACAAACTATACGACAATTCTTGCTGATTCAGAGGAAACCAACATTGGTGAATCCTGGACATGGACAACCGACGGCGGCGTATGGAATCAGTTTACTCTCCTTGGCAGTAATCCGCCGACCCTCACCGGGCTTGGTACGCAGACTGCTACACTTACGGGAAACTCTCAAGCAATTTTAGCTGGCAATTATCTGTTAAGTACGCTGGCACCTAAAAATTTAGCAATGACACTCATAAGCAACGGCGGTCTTGAGGCTGTGTCCATTGGTTTTGCCGTAACGAAGGTGCAGGTTTGCAAAAACATCGGCAACCGCATTAATTCCGCCGATCAGTTTGTTCTGAATATTGCAGGAACGCCCAACAACCAAGTCACCACCACCGGCTCCGCCGTTGGAATGCAGTCGCCTTGCGCCGTAGTCTACGGTCTCCCCGGCAACACCTATACCATCAATGAACAAATGGCGCCCGGCAGTGTAACGCCGCTTTCGGGTTATACACAGACTATCTCAGCCGTCAACCTCAGCCCCGGCGGCAGTGTCCCCCCCACCGGCTCGCTGCCTATAAACTTTACCCCGGCGCTGGGTGATATCGTTCAGTATACCATTCTTAACTCTGCGCCTCCTATATTTAAAAAAAGCGTGGATAAAACTTTCGCAAAGCCCGGCGATGTGATCACCTATACCGTCACCGGCATTAACCCGAATAACTACCCGCTCCCC
>JAVVSK010000006.1:0-103870 GCA_036654235.1 Clostridia bacterium
TGTCGATGGGTGAAAAGAACCGCGCAACATGCTTAAAACTCAGGCTGGTTGAGGATTTTAAGGGGAAGACCTTCGGAGAGTTTGCGAACGGATGTATAGCTCGGGGAAGCGATATTCGGACAGACGTTTTAAGATCGTATCGAAAAACGCTGACGAAGAAGCATCTGAGTCGTTTTTACGTAACGGCTGCGGATAAAGAGACGAAGAAATGGCTGAATATAATCGTAAATAACGCAAAAGCGCTGATAGTAAGCACGTTTCATGGTCTTGATAAAAAGCATTTACAGGCGTATTTCAACGAATTTTGTTATCGTTTTAATTTAAGGCATTCGGAGATTCCGATTTTCGATTATGTAACCCGGTCGACGATGCGCGCGAAGCCATTTCCGTTTACTGAGTTAACGGAATAATATAAATCTGATGCGCATCATACTTCCTGATTTTTCATATCCCCAAAAGTATTATCTTTCTCGTTTTCGTGGTCTTACGAGAGCTTTCTTTGAAAATCCTATTAAATCCTCACGGGATGCCTTATGAAGAGCCTCTCGGACGAGATCTTCGTTTTCTTTAAGGTAATACTGAATAAGAGCGCGTTGCATAGCTTTTTCATGCGGGCTTTTAGGAACATATACGATTTCGTTGTTGCGGGGGTCAAATCCGGTATAGTACATACAAGTGGATAGGGTAAAAGGAGTGGGATAAAAGTCTTGAACTTGTTCAGGTTTTAGCCCGCTATCGCGAATAAATTCAGCTAAGAGTATAGCCGAATTCAAATCGCTCCCCGGATGCGAGGACATGAAATACGGCACTAAAAACTGATTTTTTTTCATATTGTCGTTAATTTGAAAATATTTTTTTACAAATTGCATGAATAATTCTGAGGATGGTTTTCCCATGAGCTTTAAAACGCGGTCGTCAACATGTTCCGGAGCGACCTTTAGCTGACCGCTGATATGGTTTTTTATAAGTTCGCGTAAAAATGCATCGTTTTTATCGTACATAACATAGTCGTATCGAACGCCGGATCGAACAAATACGCGTTTTATTCCCTCAATTCGCGAAAGTTTTTTTAAAAGCTCAGTATAATCCTCATGATTTACGATAACATTAGGACACTTTTTATACGATAGGCATTGTCTGGTCTTACAAGTACCGCTTTCGAGTTGCTTTTTACAGGCAGGGAAACGGAAATTGGCAGTAGGACCTCCAACATCATGGATATAACCTTTAAAATTAGGAAGATTAGTCATTTTTATCGCTTCGTCGATTAAGGATTGATGGCTTCGAGACTGAATGATACGCCCCTGATGAAATGTTAAGGCGCAAAAAGAACATGCGCCGAAACAGCCACGGCAGGAAGTTAGGGAAAACTCAACCTCGGAGAGTGCCGGTATCTCTTCTTTATAGCTAGGATGCGGTCGACGCATATAAGGAAGTTCATAAACATGGTCAAGTTCACTTTTAGTAAGCGGCATTGCGGGAGGATTAACGATGACAAAGCGATCTCCGTGCCTTTGAACAATGCGCCTCCCGCGTATAGGATCCTGCTCCTCATATTCTTTTAAAAATGTGTCTGAATACGCGCGTTTATCAGCCTTTACCTCCTCAAAAGCATTGATTTCATCGTAGTCATAGACTAAGTCCAAAGAATCGGCGATAAAAGACGTACCATTAATATACGTAATGTCGTGAATATCAAGACCGGATTCGAGAGCCTCGGCAATATCTATTATCTGACGCTCACCCATTCCATAGACTAAAATATCGGCGCCGCTGTCGAATAAAACGCTACGTCTAACAGCGTCATCCCAATAATCATAATGCGCAAAACGCCTTAAACTGGCTTCAATTCCACCAATTATTATAGGAACACCGGGAAACGCCTCTCTAATTCTGTTTGAATATGCTATAACGGCGCGATTAGGGCGAAGATTCGTCCGTCCGCCGGGCGAATAAGAATCCTTGCTTCTCCTTTTTTTTGCGACGGTATAGTGATTGACCATAGAATCCATATTGCCTGAAGTAACCAAAAAAGCAAGCTTGGGCGCACCAAAAGTTTTAAATGCCTCCGCACTTTTAAAGTCGGGCTGAGCTATTATGCCGATAGTATAGCCGTTATCCGCTATGACGCGTGAAATTATCGCGGGACCAAAAGAAGGATGATCTATATAAGCGTCTCCGCTGACAAGTATAAAATCAAATTTTTCTATCCCAAGTTCACGCATTTCCGTAAGCGTCATAGGAATAAAAGCGCCGTCCATTAGGCTTCACCTAATATTCTTTCAATAAATTCAGCGACTGCACCTTCTTCGCAGGTAGCGAGAGAAACGAAGTCTACCGTCTTAATTATTTCGGGCTTCGCATCCGCAGGAGCCCCGGAAAAACCTACCATATTAAGCATTTCCAAATCGAGGGTATTATCGCCCATGGCGGCTACCCCGTCCATTGTAAGTCCATACATGTTGGCTAAATATTCAAGCGCCGCACCTTTATTTGCATCTATATGATTGAGTTCTATAAATCCGGGAACGGAACCGGATACCTTCAGGCGTCCCTCAAAATGTTTTGTTATGAGCTTCATATAATAATCGGTATATTCAGGTGCATAGATAAGCATCTTAGGAACGTTTTCCCAGACTTTTTTTCGGATATCCGGATCTATCGTGTACGGGATGTTTAAAAATTTTGCGTATTTTGGGGCGTAAGCCGAGTCTTTTTCGCAAACCACTCCGTCACCCTGATATAAGTGTGCATGGAGATTTAAACTGTTTGCGAGATCGAGGATCTCTATTACGAGTTCGGGAGCTACGGCGGTAGCAAGGATACATTCGCCGGTCTTAGGATCCATTATTATTGCACCACCATAGTTTATAATTGGTAGAAAGAGATTGAGCTGTTCAAAAATCGGCTTTGAAGCTAAAAAGCCGCGTCCCGTCGCAAGGGTAACGAGATAACCGATTTTTTTCGCGCGTTCAATAGCGCGTATATTTCTCTCGGGTATAACGCGGGTTCGCGGAAGGAGTGTATCGTCTATATCGAAAGCCAAAAGCTTATATCTCAAAATATTTCCTCCATAATAATAAAAGTCAATGTGTGATTATACCAGAAAACGCAAAAAAGCGCCACAGCGAGTGACGCTCAAATATGAGTGTGTTGAATTTACTTAGCCTCGATAATTTCCTTCGCATCCATAGAAACGTAGACGGTTAGAGATTTTCCCTTATTGTCCAATACTACCTTATACATCTCTTTTTCTTTATACATCGCGTAGGTTACTGACTTTATTTTGGCATCTTTGTACTTGTTATCAATTGCCTTTTTTACATTAGGGATGTCCGCTATGTTAACTTCCTTGCCCTCCTCAAAGGTGTTGCCTGCGTTTGATGCTGCCGGGCTTCCGCCGGGGTTTGTTGCAGGGCTTCCGCTAGGGGATGTTGAGCCGACGGGCGAAGCGCTCGGAGAAACCGGGATTGATACCGGCGGAACTGTTGTTGTTGGATGCTGCGAAGCTGAGGCAATCGGACTTCCGGATGGTACTGGGGTCGGTTTAGAGCAGGCGACAAAACAGCTTGTAACTATCCCAAGTAAGACAATTACTATTACGGCTTTTTTCATTAATAATATTCCTCCAAAATACTTTTGGGCCGCGAAAGCGGCTGTGCTCATATTATTACCCTACGGCGATGGTGTTATGCAGAATATAAAATTAATTTTTTTCAAAAGTTTTTTAATCGGTAGTTCGCATGCTCATATAATATTATAAAGCAAATGCCCGTAAAATATAGATTTCTCAAGCTTGAGAGGAATCGGACAGAAAAATGTTAATAATTTATTAACACAAAACTTTGTCCGCAAACGCTTGACATATTGCTTTTCGTGCGGTACAATAACCACGAAACAATGTGCGAGAAATAATCTTCGCACAAAAAACAAAAAGGAGAGAACACAAAAATGAAGAAAACACTTGCATTAGCGATCGTTCTTGCTCTCGTATTTGCGCTTTGCGCTCCTGCGTTCGCAAGCGATCCAGTAGTTTTCACACTTGAGTCAACCTATGATGCTGCGAAGAGTATTCTCCAGCTGACAGTCAACGTAAGTGCCAACAGTGGCATACAGAGCGGTGTAGCAGAGCTCACCTATGACGCTAACAAACTTTCTATTACAGATAAGGGTGTCAAAAAGGGAGAACTCACTAGCGATTTCATGAATACACCTAATACGACAGAACCGGGCAAAATCCTTTGTGCATTAGCCAACTCTTCACCTATCGATCCTGAACTTGGTGCTGGCTCTTTCTTGATCTTCAACTTCACAGTTAAAGATGCTACCGGTGTTGCTGAATTCGTATTCCTTGCTAAAGAACTTATCGCGGAAGATACAAAAACTCACCTTGTAGGCGAGGGTCAGTCTTATACGCATTCTTATAGCTTTAGTGGAACAGAACCTACACCAGTACCCAGTGAGCCTCCTGTAACTGGCACACCGGCTCCTACTAACCCCCCTGTAACCGGTTCACCGAATCCCACTAACCCACCTGTAACCGGTTCACCGAATCCCACTAACCCACCTGTAACTGGTTCACCGATGCCTACTACTTCTACAGTACCCGGCTCGCCGAATCCGTCTTCACCGCAGGTTGGTGATCTTTCTCTCGTAAGTGGCGGTATCGCGGCTCTCGTTGCTGGTTTGAGCGCTGCTGGTCTTGGCTTTGCTGCTTTCCGCAAGAAGGAAGACTAATCAAAATTGATTGAACTCGTTTAATACGATTTCATACCTATGATTAATCTGGCGCTCCGTCTTAATGACGGAGCGCCTTTTTTGGATTATATTTATTGACTCCGGGTAATTATTTGCTGATGGTGATAATAAATTGAGCGCAATATAATTAGGTTGACGAAGATGTCGTCCTAAAGTCAAAAAGCCTGATCTTTGCTCACGCCCCTGCATACCTTTGAGTCTGCGATATTTTTTATAAGACCGTATGCTGCTATTAAAATCAAGGCACACATTATGAATTAATGGAGCGCGGATTCTTTTCTGTATGCCGAAAAAGATCAAACATTTTCCAGCGTTTGAATAAAATAGGTTTGTAAATTCATACAATTATTTGATTTTATTGTGTTTAAAGGGATATTAATAAATAAAAAGGATATTTTATTGCTATATTTCTTTGTATTTTACATACGATCTGACATAGCTACGCCGAAAACAATCTCTGGAATAGAATTGTGAAAACAAATCTAAGTTTGTCGTATGGGGAATTATTTATTTAAAATATATCGAGAAGTTCAATAGGATGGAAACTTTTTAAAGCTCTATAATTTGAGCTATATTACCTATAGCTTTTGCTTCCTCTATATTGTGAGTTACGGCGATGACGAGGGGAAAGTTATCCCCAAGACGTTTCGCAATGCGCTTTAAAAGATCCGTGTCCAGTCCGGTAAAGGCCTCATCTAAAAGCAGAACGTCTCCGGAATAAGCGATAGCGCGAGCAATAGCAACGCGCCTTTGCATTCCACCCGAAAGGTCGGATATAGTTGAAATATTTGCCTTATCTGAAAGCTCAACGATTTTAAGCGAAAGAGCGATGCGTTCACTTTCGTTTGTAACGAGGGCAATATTTTTATATGCGGAAAGCGCGTTTATAAGTCGGTTTTCCTGAAAAACCATAGAGAATCTAAGACGATCGCGTCCAACTATTTCGCCGCATGTAATAGGTAGAAATCCGGCTATCGCCTTTAAAAGGGTCGACTTACCGCAGCCTGAGTTGCCAAGTATAGCGATAACGCCGCGCTCAGCGAGCGTAACCGAAAAATTTTGGATAGGCATAATATCTTTGCTATATCCACAGGTTACGTTATTTAACAGCATTTTTTATCGCTCCTTTTTTACGCATGATTTTTTTAAGCAAGAATTCAAGCAATATAGAAAGAATTATAACGACGGCTGTCACCGCGAAAAGCTTATCCGTTTCAAGATAGATTTTACTTTCATATAGCGTTTTCCCGAGAGAAAATTGCGGCTGAGAAAGCACTTCGGCGGCGACACCGGATTTCCATGCAAACCCCAAAGCGGTTGTACAGGCAGAATAGAGGAGTGGTTTTATAGATGGTAGATATATATCTATGAGCTTTTTTTTACGCTTAACTTTAAAGAAATCTGCCATTTCTATTAAAAGTGGATCGGTAGAGATTATTCCCTCATGTACCGCCGACCAGATAAGGGGCGTTACCATTAAAAATGATATTAAGACGGGAACAAAGCCAACTGTTACCCAGAGGAGAACGAGTATGATAAATGATGAAACGGGCGTAGATTTTATTATTCCAAGCATCGGACGAAGAAGAGTGTTAAAAAACGGATAAAATGCAGTAAGAATCCCTAAAGCAATTCCGACGACAACGCCAAGAGAATATCCGGCAACAATTCGAAGAAGGGTAAATAAAATGCCCATTAAAAAGCTACTTTCGATTATTAAGTCAATGAGCGCATTTAGGGTAGCTAAGGGCGTTGGGAAAATAAGGTCGCGATTTATAAGCATGGCGACTGCCTGCCATAATAAAATGTAGAATGCAGTCGCCAAGATGGATTTTACTTTTTTGTTTTTTAATGTCTTTTTCACTTCTGACCTATGTAATAGAAGTCGTCGGAAGGAAGCTTGCCACCGATGCTCTTAGGGTTTGCGTTAAATAATACGGTTAGCATATTCGCTGTTGCCAACTTCATAGAATCGCCGGTAATGCAAACTATATTGCAGTTCTTAACCGCCTTTTCGGCCAGGGCGGCACTTGCCATTATGCCGTATTTTTCTATCAGCGGCGCAATTTCGCTCGTATTATTATTTACTTGGTTCACGGATTCGGCATAGTCCTTTAAAAATATATCTACAACGTCCGTATGTTCAGTTAAATACTTTTTATTGATGACGATACAGGCCTGTACAAGTTCCGTATCTTCTATTTTATTCCATTCGGAGGTTAGATTGAGAGCGATACGAACGTCTTTATTTGTATTTAAAACGGACGTAACGTTCGGTTCGGGAAGCATTCCTAGTACGATATCGCCCGAACCAATTAATGTTGCCAGCTCACTGTGTTCTGTTTTATATTCGACAGTGCAATCAATATTGTTCTTTTCGAGAATATGGTTCAATATATATTCAGGGGTAGATGCCTGTCCGGTTGCATAAAGCGTTTTACCCGTAAGGTCGGTTATACTGTTTACCGTATTTCCGTTTTCGAGGACATATAATACGCCCAATGTATTCACGGCTATAATGATTGCGTCTCCCTCCATCTTATTGTAAAGCACAGATGCGAGGTTTATTGGCATGGCGGCTATATCTACGCCGTTGGCAAACTTACCGGTTATTTCGTCAGGCGAGGAGACGAGAGTTATATTGTAATTTTCATTTCCGTTTCCGTCCATAAGCCAAGCAAGACCGATACCCGTTGGACCTTTAAGGGCAAGAATGTTGACGCTTTCCTTTTCGCTCTTAGGAGAGCATCCGGCTATGAGCGTTGCAAAAATAGCTATTAAAAGCAGCATAGATAAAAATTTTCTGATTTTCATTTTTTATTCCTCACTTTTGGTTTTTTATATATCCGCGCGCTCCCGCTCGGCATTCACATAAATATTTCTTCCCTCACGACTTATTATGCCCGATTGTTCCATATCTTCTAAAACGCGATAAAGGGAAGCACGACTTATCGATAAGGTTTTTGAAAGTGTAACCATACTCATATCAAGTTCAATAACGCCGTTTATTGCGTTTTTTAACAGATAGTTGAGGAGTTTTCCATATACTCCGTTTTGGGCGAAGCCCTCCATTTTTTGAGAAAGAAACCTTATTCGTTCCGTAAGATAACTTAGATAGTCGTAAATCATATTTGGATATTTCGAAAACAAGGTTAAAAGTGTGCGCTCCTCTAACATTAAGACTTTTGAATCGAAAGCGGCGATACAATCGTTCGGGGCGGATTTATCTTTTGAAAACATACATGCGGCACCAATGATATTTCCGGGGTTAAGCTTAGTTACGGGGAAATTTAAGCCGCCATTTATAGGCTTATAGACGTTTATAGCGCCGGAAAGGACTATGGCAAGCGATGAGCAGTTTTCTTTAAATGCAGTTAAAAACTCACCGCGTTTGAACGTTGCGACAGTAACCCCGTCCATACTTAAAATATCCGCTGTTTCTCCGATACTCAATGAATGGAACAAAAAAGTTCCCTTTAAAACATCGATATAATCGGCTACCAACATAAGTATCTACCACCGTTTCTGTATTATTTAATACAACTTTTTGATAATAACATGGTTTCAAAAAAATGTAAAGCCATATTATGGGAATTAACGTGATCAAAGGAGAAATAGAAGAAAAATGTTCATTGCTTTTTTATGTTTGGGTCAATAAATATGAAATTGCTTTTTGACAATGGGATAAAATGATGCTAATCTTGAAATATGGAATTATTAAAACAAAACAGAGTTAAACATGCGCCTCTTGCCGACAGAATGCGACCGAGAAATATAGATGAATTCATAGGACAGGAGAATATTGTCGGGAAAGGTAAGCTACTGAGGCGGGCTATAGAGACGGACTCGCTGAAGAGCGTTATTTTTTTCGGTCCCCCGGGATGCGGAAAGACAACTCTTGCGCACGTAATTGCAAATGCGACGTGTTCGAATTTTGTAAAGTTAAATGCGGTTACGGCGGGCGTTAAGGATGTTCGCGAAATAGTTACGCAGGCAGAAAACGAGCTTTCCCTTTATAGTAAAGAAACTTACCTTTTACTCGACGAATGTCATAGGTTTAATAAAACGCAGAGCGACAGCTTACTTCCCGCCCTCGAGAGCGGTGTTATAAAGTTCATAGGAAGTACAACGGAAAACCCTATGGTGAGTATGACGAACGCGATAGTGAGCCGCTGCCGAGTGTTTCAGTTTTATCCGTTGACGACTGAGGATATAAAAAAAACCATACTTAATGCTTTAAAAGATAAGGAACGCGGACTTGGGAATTATAATGTAAATTTAACCGATGAAGCATTGAATCATATTGCGAGGGTTGCTAACGGGGACGCGAGGAGCGCACTAAATGCAATTGAGCTTGCGGTTTTAACGACTATGCCGACCGATGGCGTTATAGAGATAGGTATAGAGACGGCGTCGGAGTCTATACAAAAAAAGATTATGGTTTGCGATGATCAGGAGTATTACGATATGCTCTCAGCTTTTTGTAAGAGCCTTCGAGGGGGGAATTCAGACGCGGCTCTCGCTTGGTTTGCGCGGCTTATATATGCCGGTGTCGACCCGCGAATAATCGTGCGTAGATTAATAGCACATGCGAGCGAGGACATAGGCTTAGCAAATCCAAACGCTATGGTACAGGCTGTTGCGGCAGCGAAGGCTCTCGAATTTAACGGAATGCCCGAGGCGAAATTAAATATAGCGCAAGCTATCATATTTCTTTGCGAAAGCCCAAAGTCGAATTCGGTTTATCTTGCGATTAACGCCGCTTTTGCCGAGGCAGAAAATAGCTTCGAGGAGCCGGTTCCGATTCATTTAAGAGACGTTTCGTATAAGGGCGCGACCGAGCTTGGAGCCGGGAAGGGCTATAAATATCCTCACGATTATCCAAATCACGAGGTTGAGCAGGAATACATGCCTATTTCGATTAAAAACAGCGTCTATTATGTGCCCGGTGAGTTGGGCGCGGAGGGTAAACTGAAACGGTCAAATAAAAAAGATAACTCTGCTAAAAAATATTGATAATTTATACCGATAACGCATTTTAAAAAAATCATGTCTTCTAATACGAGAAACAAAAAATTCCCTGCAATATATGAGCTTTGCGGGGAATCTTTGTTTAAAATCAAAACATATTCAAATCAAAAAACGTTTATTTTTTCAACTTTTTTTCGGAAGGTTTAACCGGTTCGGTAGCCACCTTATCCTTAGCGGGTTTAACCGGTTCAGTAGCCACCTTATCCTTAGCGGGTTTAGACGGTTCGGTAGCCACCTTATCCTTAGCGGGTTTAGCCGCGTTTTCCGGCATAGCGTCGGTTATTTCATCTCTGTTTATATCAGTGAAAACCGTTATCGGATCTTCACCGTTATATATGCGCTCAAACTGATCTCCGGTTAAAATCTCGCGCTCTATCAATATCAAAACGACGCGGTCGAGAGCTTCTCGGTTAGAAGCAATGACAGCCCTTGCGCGTTCAAACTGTTCGCCTAGAATGCGCTTTATTTCGTCATCTATCTTAGCGGCGACTTGCTCCGAATAATCGCGCTGATGCCCAAATTCTTTACCGACGAAGACTTCCTGCGCTCCCCCGTGAAATACGAGACCAAGCTCGTCGCTCATACCAAATTCGGTAACCATGCGCTTTGCATGTCCCGTCGCGACCTGTAGATCATTATAAGCGCCGGTAGATATATCGGAAAGGGCGACTAATTCGGCGGCGCGTCCTCCGAGAAGCATCGCAATATTGTCGAGAATCCGATGCTTCATCATATGCTGTTCATCGTCCTTTGGAAGCGTAAGGGTATAACCACCAGCCTGTCCTCTCGGGATTATACTAACCTCATGCAGAGGGTCGCACTTATCGAGCTTTAGGGAGACTATTGCATGACCTGCTTCATGATACGCCGTTATGCGCTTATCCTCGTCGCTTATTATGCGGCTTCGTTTTTCAGGACCCATCATAACGCGCGTTATAGCTTCCTCAAGCTCATGCATGGTTATCTCACTAATATGAATGCGTGCGGCTAAAATAGCGCCTTCATTTAAAACGTTCTCGAGATCAGCCCCAGTGAATCCGGGAGTCATCTTTGCGAGAGTTCCGAGGTTAACGCCGGGCGCAAGGGGCTTACCCTTGGCATGTACATTTAATATCGCTTCGCGTCCTTTAACGTCGGGGTAGTTGACCGTTATTCTTCTATCAAAACGACCCGGACGAATAAGCGCGGGATCTAAAATATCCGGGCGGTTTGTTGCTGCAATAACGATTATACCCTGATTTTCGGAAAATCCATCCATCTCAACGAGTATCTGGTTAAGGGTTTGTTCGCGTTCATCATGACCGCCGCCGAGACCCGCGCCCCTTTGACGACCGACCGCATCTATTTCATCTATAAAGACGACCGCGGGAGCGCATTTTTTAGCTGTTGCAAAAAGATCACGTACGCGCGACGCGCCGACACCAACGAACATTTCGACAAAATCGGAACCCGAAATTGAGAAAAAGGGAACGTTGGCTTCGCCGGCCGCGGCTTTCGCGAGGAGCGTTTTCCCGGTTCCCGGAGGACCAACGAGAAGAACACCCTTAGGTATTCGCGCGCCCATATCGGCGAAGCGCTTAGGAGCGCGCATGAACTCGACGACCTCTTTAAGCTCTTCTTTTTCTTCATCCGCACCGGCTACCGAATCAAAGGTAATTTTATTATCCGATCCGACTTGCATCCGCGCACGGCTTTTTGCAAAGTTCATAGCGGCATTTCCTCCGCCTTGTTGCTGACGCATGAAAAAGAATACCATAGTGCCAAGTAATCCTGCCATAAGCAAATATGGTAGTAGCATAAGCAATACGGACTCCCCTTCGGGAGCTTTATATTCAAACTCGAACGAATAATCGCGCGAGGTTACGAGATCCTTATCGATTCCCTTTTGTTGCGCTACAATAGCTGCCATATCGTCGATAAAGGCGGTATAAGAAGGTATGCTTGCGTAGCGATCCGGAGTGTCTGCATATCCGGTTTGAGTTCCGGGGGGCAACTTATCCCAAATCTGAATGGTTATTTCAGAAAGCAAAATTTTGCCAATCCCATCGTCTTTAACAGATTGCAAAAAATCCGTATATTGAATTTCCTTAGGTCCGTTTTTATTGGATGATAAAAACCAAAAACAGACAAAGGCGAGCAGAATAACGAAAAGGTAAATTAGCGGCGTTCGCAATTTTTTCAAAGCGAATATCCTCCTACGATGCATTAAGGGTAATAGTACCACAAAAAAAAGATTTCCACAAATCGTAAAATGCAAAAAAATGCAAAGCGGGTGTTAAAAATATAGGCGCAATATAGGTTATTTTAAACATTTTCAAATGAATATATGACTTTTCAAAAAAACAAATAATGCCGAACTATATGATTGTATTAGTGGATTTCTGAGGATTCGGTTTATTCACCCGCAAGGAGCGTTCCGATTGGATTCTTAAATCCTAAGGACTTATACATTTGAACGTCGCATTCGTTTGCGCCTACGAGTATAGATTGTATTCCAAGTTGCCCGGAAACTTCAAATACGCGGTTAATAAGCCCACGCGCAATGCCTTTATGCCTATACACAGGCATGACATAAAAATCTTCGAACATGGCGACAGGTTTGCATTTATAAGTTGAAAACAGTTCAGATAATGAACAAATTCCAATAATCCGCGTTTTTCGTTTAGCAATAAAAAAGATGATCTTTTTTTCGCGAATAGCGAGAAGTAGATTTTCGAGCTGAGCTTCTTCGGGAAGATTCTCACCTATCGCATATTTATAGCCGGCCAAAAGCTCTTTTAATTGGTCAAAATCTTTAGTGTCGAATTCTTCGAACGAAACTTCGGCGTTATCGGTAGGATTTTGCATAAGCAGCATCGTTCCATGCGCGTCAACTCCGTTATATTCGAATCCGAGACGTTTCCAAAAGCGCGCGGCATCATCATTCGCGCTGTTTAACGAAAAGTAAACAGTGCCACGCGCTTTTTCTTTCTTTTCAATAGCGTTAAAGCAGTCAATTCCGATTCCGTGTCCCCTAAATTCCGGTAAAACGCAAAAATCAATTATAAAGCACTTTCCGTCCTCGGATAAATAAGCGCAGTACGATGAAAAACCAATTATAACGTCGGCATTCATAAAAAATACCATGCGTCCCCTGTCGATATCGCGTTCGCAAATACTATGTATCTGAGTTTTGTATTCGTCCGATAGAAGCCACTTTCGCAGATGAATATCAGATTTTTCGCTTATAGTTCTTTTATCTAAGATGTCTCTTTCAAGATACTCATCGCGCAATTGCCAAAATTTTTTTCTGCTTTGGTTTGAATCTATATCAATAATAGTTATTTTCATGTTTTTATTTCATTAAATTATAAGCCGATGCAATTTTACATCGGCTTTTTTATTCCTTACTTAGATTTTGGTTTCTAAAACCTTACCCGAAGCTTCCTCACGGAACTGATTCGTATAAAGCTCATAGTAGTATCCGCCGCGGCGGATAAGTTCCCTATGAGTTCCCGATTCGGTTATTAATCCGTTTCGGATGACGAGTATTCGGTCGGCATTTCTTATCGTCGAAAGCCTATGCGCAACGATAAAGCTCGTTCGCCCTTTTAGAACGTGGGTTATTGCCTCCTGAATCAATTGCTCCGTTTCCGTATCGATAGATGACGTCGCCTCGTCGAGAACGAATATCCTAGGATCGGCAAGTATTACGCGAGCAAACGATATGAGTTGCTTTTGTCCCGTCGAGAGCCTTGTGCCGCCTTCACCAACTTCAGTATCATAGCCGTTGTCCTGTGCAATTATGAACTCATGCGCATGGACAAGCTTTGCAGCATGTTCTATCTGTTCAAAAGTAGCGTTCTTTCGTCCATAGGCGATATTGTCGCGGATAGTTCCCGAAAAGAGGTGCGGAGACTGTAAGACGTAGCCTAAACTAGACTGAAGCCAAGCCTGACTTCGTTCCTTATAGTTTACTCCGTCTATCAATATCTCGCCGCAAGTAGGCTCATAGAATCGGCAAACGAGGTTGACTATAGTGCTTTTACCCGCACCAGTTTCGCCGACTAGGGCGATCGTTTCACCGGCGCGGACGGTTAGGTTGAAATCTTTTAGCACTTTTTCGCCTTCCTTATAGGAAAACGCAACGTGCCTGAATTCGACATCACCATGAATCTCCTCGAAGTTTTCACGCTTCGGATGGAATATATCTCCATATTTCTTTACGACAGCATCGCCGTCAGTAACGTCGCAAGGAGTATCAATTAGGGATATAACGCGCTCAGCGCTCGCCTGTGCACTCTGGAACTCGGCAAATATTCTAGCGAGACTCTGAATAGGATCGAAAAACTGACCCGTATAAGAGATAAACGCGGCGAGAGTACCGAAGCCGATAACTCCCGAAAGAACGCTTATTCCTCCGTAGCTTAAAGCGATAGCCGTTCCTATAGCTCCGAGCATCATAACCAGCGGCATAAATATATAGGAAAGTACAGCGGATTTTATTGATGCATGCCGCATTTCAACGGTAAGTCCATCGAATTCCTCGGAGTTTTTTCTTTCGCGAACCAATGTTTTTGTCGTCATAGCGCCCATAATTCCCTCGTTAAACGAACCCGTTATACGCGAGTTGGTTTTACGGACACGCCTTTGATACTTTAGTATTTTCTTTTGGAAAATAGCGCAAAGTAGAGCGAGAGGTGGAATTACTATTAATACGATTAAAGCAAGTTTGGCGTTTAAAACGAAAAGTACTATCATGACGCCGAAAAGGTAGGCGATAGCCCACATGACGTCGATAATGCTCCAAGCTATCATTTCGCTTAGGCGCGCGATATCGCTTATCATTCGCGCCATTAGGTAGCCTACCGCCGTTTTATCGTAAAACGAGAAGGAAAGCTCCTGAAGCTTTTTAAAAGCATCCTGCCTTATATCGTAGGATATATTCATTTCGAGTTTTCCGCCGTTATTGACGAATAAAACGACGCAAATCCCCTGAAATACAACGATTAGAAGATAAACAACAATGAAAACCCAAAGATATTCAGTCGTTCTGGGTTCGACGAAATTATCTATCGCGTATTTTGATAAAAGCGGATAAGCAAGGTCACATAAAGCGACGAGGATAAGGACCGTTATCAAAAGGAAAACCAGCCCTTTATAGCGCATAGCGTATCTCCAAAGTCGTTTCCAGATATTTAGATCTACCTTTTTATCGTAATCTTGTTCTTCTATACCCGAACTCATTTATCATCGCCTCCTTCATTAAGCTCTGTTTCGAGCAGATTTTGTATTTGCGCAATGCGCTTATAGAGCCCTTCTCGGTGTATAAGCTCTTCGTGAGTACCCTCTTCGACCAACTTACCGTGTTCAAGAACGAGTATATTGTCGGCTTCGCAGAGGGTCGTTATTCTATGCGAAATTATGAAAGTCATAGTGTTTTCCCGGCGCGAGCGAAGGGCGGCTCTTATCGCGGTATCCGTCTCAGTATCAACGGCGCTAAGACTGTCGTCGAAAATCAGTATAGGTGCGTTTTGCATAAGCATTCGCGCTATTGCGACTCTTTGCTTTTGCCCACCCGAAAGCGTTACGCCTTTTTCACCGACTATCGTATCGTAACCCTGTTCAAAGGAGACGATAACGTCATGGACACAGGCGACTCTTGCCGCTTCAAAAACATCTTTGTTAGAAGCCGCGGGGTTTGTTATCTTAATGTTTTCCATTATTGTACGCGAGTATAAAAACGGCTCCTGAAGGACTATGCCTATGTTGCGGCGCAAATGACCGCGCTCTATGTCGTTTATATTTACTCCATTTATCAATATCTCGCCGCCCGTTACCGTATATAGCCTTTGTAAAAGCTGAACAAGGCTTGTTTTTCCGGATCCGGTTGAACCGAGTATCGCTATTGTCTGACCTTTTTTAGCTTTAAAGCTGATATTGTCTAAAACGTCGTTATACTTGTCATAACCGAAACAGACGTTTTTAAATTCAATATTGCCTTCGATAGGCGGGGTAAGTGCCTTTCCCGGTTCTTTCTCAAGGTCGGCAGATAAAATTTCATCAAGTCTCCCCATTGATACGGTAGCTTTACCGAGATCCGCGAGAACGCGACCAAGCTGTCGAACGGGCCATGTCAACATCGAAGAATACGTTGTGAAAATTAAAAGTTGCCCTAATGTGAAGTCTGTTGTAACGGTAAGGACAATTCCGTAGCCAAGGGTTATTAAAATTTGCATATATCCCAGCATGTCGGAAAATCCCCAATAAAACCCAAGCATTTTCATAAGCTTCATATTTTCGCGCCGATAGGAGCTATTGCAATCTGTAAATTTTTCAACCTCGTTCTGTTGCTGAGAAAAAGCGCGAACGACGCGCATCCCAGTCAGATTTTCCTGTAAAGTTGCCGAGAGCTTTCCCTCTGCCTCGTCCGCTTTCGTAAACTGCTTTCTAACCATTTTAAAATATAAAAATGATGAAAGACAGATTACGGGTAAAAGTGATATTGAAACGAGAGCCATTGGCGCATGAAGATTGAACATTATAGCGCAGGCGACTACCGCCATGATAAAAGTACGCACTATTTCGAGCAGCTGAGACGATAAAAAGCGGCGTACGGTTTCAACGTCACTCGTACATCTTTGAATAAGGTCGCCCGTTGAGACATGTTTATGATAGTCGTATGGGACGGACTGAAGATGATGATAGAGCGAATCGCGCATATTTTTGGCGAAGCCTTCCGAAGCAACGCTTATTGAACGTCCGCGGAGAAACACCGCCAATGCGTTTATAAGCGAAACGAAAAGCAAAAGCAGCGCGCAAAGGTATATGTTGTTTACAAGATAGTCTCTTCCGCCTATCATATTGACCATAGATTCAATAAACGGCGCGAGAACAACGTCCTTTCCTCCGATTACAAAGTCAACAGTAAAACTGGTTATAAGAGGAACTATATACGCTGATATAACAGCGAGAAGAAGACCCGCCGTAGCTAAAACAACGTATCTATAGTTGCCTTTTAGCATCCTATTCAGAAGTCCCCAGTTTACTTTTTTCTTAGCTTTTTTTTCCAAAATTTATTACCTCCTTTTTTATAGCGGCATATTTGCCACCGATAATTGAATGAGCTATTCCCATTAAAGTTTTTTAGCGTCGTATCGCCCATAGGAAAAACAAAAAAAGCCATGGGCGGATATGCGCTCATGGCTTGAAGTATGCAAAATTAAATCAAGGCATACAAACAGGTCGCGCGCATAGGCATACCGATCCTATAATAAAAGAAAACACCTCTAAATTCATAGAAACAGTAATAGCTGAACAAATTCTAATCATGTTTGCGACCTCCTTTCATCAAGTCAAGTCGGTAATTTAAATACCAACTTTGGCAGTATAACTTAAAATTATGAACTTTGCAACTACTTTTTGAACTTTTTTAGAATATATTTATTTTAAATATAGAAGATTTAAACATTAAATATAAAGTATTTGGCATTGCTCTTTTATTTGCTGAAAGCTGAAATGGCTTCGAGACGCGGATAAATAATCCCGCTTGCTTTATATTTTCAAACCTTTCTTTAAGTTTGCAATCATTCCCAATCCCTGTTATAATAAAAACATAATTTTGGCACTTAAAGCTTGTGTCATCAAAAGGAGCTTTTTTATGCGTATTGATGTTTATCCAAAAAACAGCAAGCTTTTAGATAACCATGTTTTTACTAGCACGGTTATAGTTATTGATGTGCTTCGCGCGACAACGAGCATAACGATGGCGCTTAAAAACGGTGCGGAAAAGATAATTCCGGCGAGAGACGCGGGCGAGGCTGTAGATATTTTTAGTAAGTTGAATTTAGGCGATTGCGTAATGGCGGGCGAACGCGGTGGATTAAAGCTACCCGATTTTCAGCTCGGAAACTCGCCTCTTGAATTTACGGAGAGCGCGGTTAACGGTAAAACCGTTATATTCAGTACATCAAACGGGACTGCCGCGATTCATAACGCAAAGAGCGCTAAAAATTGTATTTTGGGCGCTATGATAAATCGAACAGCCATAGCTAAAAAAGCGCTTTCTATGTTGGACGATGTAATAATACTTTGTGCCGGGACGGATGATATAATAGGCGCGGATGATATTGTTGCGGCGGGAGCTATAATAGACGCAATAACTAAAAATGCCGTATGTGCTATTGAGTTAACGGATATCGCGTTTATATGCGAATCTCTTTATGAGTCTTATATAAGAGGTCAATTTAAGCTCAATAAGACGATGCATTATAGGCATCTTTGCGAGCTTAACCTTTTAAGCGACATTGAGTTTTCTTTTAAAACGGATCTTACGGATATCGTGCCTGTTTATCGGAACGGTATAATAGAAAAATCCTGCTGACCGATCAATTTGGTCTTGACTGTAAACGGTATGGTCGATGAATTACGAATCGGAGTTCATGAATGAACTCTACAATAAATATTTTTTTGATATTGTAAGATACTGCAAGGCTCTTCTCGCCGGAGATGAGGTTTTGGCGGTAGATTGTGCGCACACGGTTTTTGATGAAGCACGTAATAATATAAGTAAACTTAAAAAGCATAAGAACGTAGCCGGCTGGCTAATGCTAACGGCGAAGCATAGGGTTATGCGAACGGTCAGAGGTTTAGCTCTGAAAAGGATACGTGAAACGGATATAGATGAGATGGCCGAGAGATACGAGGAGTCGCTTAGCTATATTCAAAATTATGAAATAGAGCTTTCAGATACGGATATTGAAAACAAAAAACAAGAAATTTTAAATTCACTTTCTCTTGACGAAAGACATATTTACGATATGTACTATAAAGATCGTAAAAAACAAAAGGAAATAGCGCTTGAGCTGAATGTAAGCTCAGACGCTGTTCGAATGAGGCTGGTTAGAATAAAAAGAAAGATAACGGATATTTTGATGCAAAAATGAAGCTTTTGATAAAGCTAAAAGAGGAGTTGAATAACAATGAGGAAGAAAAAACTCATAGCGATGCTTTTGGCGGGAGGTCAGGGGAGTAGGCTGAGCGTGCTTACTCATAAAACAGCAAAGCCGGCCGTGCCCTTTGGGGGGAAGTACCGGATAATTGACTTTCCATTGTCCAATTGCGTCAACTCATATATCGACACTGTCGGCGTATTAACACAATACGAACCCCTAGCGTTAAACGCGTATTTAGGCAGCGGTCAAGCATGGGATCTGGACAGAAACAGCGGGGGCGTTTACGTACTTCCGCCGTATGTTAAAGAGGGCAGTTCCGGCGATTGGTACAGCGGGACGGCGAATGCAATTTACCAAAATATCGAGTTTATCGATCAATTCAATCCTACGCATGTTTTAATTTTAAGCGGAGACCATATATACAAAATGGATTACAGCGAGATGCTGGCATTTCATGAAAAAAACGACGCGGACGCGACTATCGCGGTTTTTAGAACCCCGATCAGCGAGGCGAGCCGATTTGGAATAATGAACACCGATGAAAACGAAAAAATTATCGAGTTTGAGGAAAAACCGGAAAATCCAAAGTCGGATAGGGCAAGCATGGGCGTTTACATATTTAAATGGAGCGTACTTAGAAAATACCTTATAGATGATGAAAACGATGAAAAGTCCGAGAACGACTTTGGGAGGAATATAATCCCGAATATGCTTGAAGATGGACTTCCTATGTACGCATATTCGTTTTATGGCTATTGGAAAGATGTTGGGACAATAGCCAGCCTATATGAATCAAACATGGATCTCCTTTCCGACCCGCCTAAACTCGAGCTTTATGATCCGTCTCATCGTATATATAGCAAAAGCCCGATTGCGCCGCCGCATTTTGTCGGTAAAAATGGCGATATCGTTCATTCTATCGTTACAGAGGGCTGTTCAATATACGGTAGAGTTGAAGGGAGCGTACTTTTTGCGGGAGTTACCGTTGATAACGGTGCCGTTGTCACGGATTCGGTTATAATGCCAAACGCGAAGATCCTAAAAAACGCGGTAGTTAAAAAAGCTATTGTAGGTGAAAACGCCGTCGTCGGCGCGGGAGCTATGATCGGAACGGTTTTAGAGAAAGGAATTGATAACTCTATGACGGGCGATATTACGCTTATCGGGAACGATGTTATAGTCGAGGACGGAGAGATAGTTCCTATCGGTATGGTTGAAAAAGAAAAATACAGGGGGTGACATGATGCAAAATAATGTTTTTGGGCTTATATATACCGGCGAATCCAATATGCAGTTGCGCGATATAACGGTTTCGCGCTCTATTGCTGCGGTTCCCTTCGGCGGACGGTATCGCTGTATTGATTTTGTTATGAGCGCACTTGTAAATTCAGGTATCACCAATGTCGGACTTATAATGCAAAAAAATTATCATTCGCTTATCGACCATGTCGGAAGCGGAAAAGAATGGGATTTGCATAGGAAGCGCGATGGATTATTTATCCTTCCCCCGTTTTTAACGAAAGATAATATTGGGATATTTAAAGGTACCGTAGACGCCTTACAGTCGTCCCTTGGCTATATAAGGCGAAGCTCGCAACGCTACATGATATTGACGGGAAGTCATACATTATATAATATGCAATTCAACGATATGATAGCTCAGCATATGGATACGGGTGCCGATATAACAATGATGTATAATATCGAAAAAAGATTTAATTCGGATGACCAATATGATGATCTTCGCCTTACAATGGACGATTCAGGCAGGATAACCGACATGATGATAGATCCGTTTAAGCCCGTCACGAATTGCCGTTGTTGCGATGTTTATATAATGGAAAAAACGCTTCTTGAATATCTGATTGAGGAGGCGACAACTCATGCGCTGCATGACTTTACGAAGGACATACTCCTAAAAAAAGTGAATTCTCTGAAGATGTATGGCTATCGGTATGACGGCTACGTTGCGCGTCTCGACTCGCTGAATTTATTTTATAAACACAACATGGCGCTTTTAGACCGCGAGGTGCGCGAGGATTTATTTAATCCGGATCACCCCATATATACTAAAATTAAAGACGAAGTGCCCGCGAAATATGGAAGCAATGCTCATGTTAGAAATTCCATAGTTGCCGACGGATGCGTTATAGACGGTATAGTCGAAAATTCGGTTCTGTTTCGCGGGGTTAGAATTGAGGCGGGAGCGGAGGTAAGAAACTGTATAGTTATGCAGGGTTCGGAGATTCAACGCGGTGCGAGTCTCGACTGTACAATACTCGATAAATCGGTTACGGTTAAGCGAAATAGGAGGCTCGCCGGATACGATGGATTCCCCGTTATTTTACGAAAGGGCAGTATCGTTTGATCCGAATAAGGCGGCGCGACCGAGATTAAGGGCGACTTTTTTCGGATATTTGCGGCGAAACGGTAGCAGCTTTTAGCATGTTAATTAACATTAACATTAAACCCGACAATATCCCTTCATACTGACTATCGTGCTAGGATTTTATATTTTTCATAGGATGTTGACAAGTATGAAGAAGGGTCTTATTATAACACTGGCGTACGAAGCCACAATAATTTATTCGGAGGTTCTTTATGAACGCTTACATTCAGGAGGTTCTTGACGCGGTTAAGAAACGCGATGCAAATGAGCCGGAGTTTATTCAAACAGTTGAAGAGGTTTTCAAATCCTTGGAGGTGGTTGTTGAAAAGCACCCCGAGTATCAAAAAGCTGCTCTCTTAGAGAGAATGGTAGAGCCTGAAAGAGTCATTGAGTTTCGTGTTACATGGGTTGATGACAAAGGTCAGACGAACGTAAACCGTGGTTACAGAGTACAGTTTAACTCTGCTATAGGACCCTATAAGGGCGGTCTTAGATTCCATCCCTCCGTATATCTTGGAATTTTGAAGTTTTTGGGCTTTGAACAGACCTTTAAAAACAGTCTTACAAGCCTACCTATAGGCGGTGGTAAGGGCGGAAGCGATTTTGATCCTCGTGGAAAGAGTGACGCTGAGGTTATGCGTTTCTGCCAGTCATTTATGACCGAGCTTTATAGGCATATAGGACCGGATATTGATATTCCGGCCGGCGATATTGGCGTAGGCGGAAGAGAAATCGGTTATCTGTTTGGTCAGTATAAGCGCATTCGCGGTGCATATGAAAACGGCGTATTAACGGGCAAGGGAATGAGCTACGGCGGAAGCCTTATTCGTCCGGAAGCTACAGGCTTTGGCGCGATATATTATACTGCCGAGGTTCTTAAACATCAGAAGGACAGCTTTAAGGGTAAGACATTTGCTGTTTCCGGTTTCGGTAACGTTGCTTGGGGTGCTTGCACGAAGATCGCGGAATTTGGCGGCAAGGCTGTTACGATAAGCGGACCCGA
Organism: Clostridia bacterium; assembly: GCA_036654235.1. Classification (GTDB taxonomy): domain Bacteria; phylum Bacillota; class Clostridia; order Christensenellales; family CAG-138; genus JAVVSK01. The sequence continues at coordinate 22,115 of JAVVSK010000006.1, forward strand.
CGGTTATATCTACGATCCGGACGGAATAGTAACAAAAGAAAAATTGGACTATATGCTTGAGATGCGCGCGAGCGGTCGCGATAAGGCTCAAGATTATGCCGATAAGTTTGGAGTACAGTTCTTCCCGAAACAGAAACCTTGGGGAACTAAAGTTGATATCGCCCTTCCTTGCGCAACTCAGAACGAGATAAATATGGAAGAAGCGAAGAAAATCATTGCAAACGGCACGAAGTATTATATAGAAGTTGCTAATATGCCTACGACTAACGACGCTCTTGAGTATATTATGGACAGCGGCATAGTTGTTGCTCCGAGTAAGGCTGTTAACGCCGGTGGCGTTGCGACATCTTCTCTCGAAATGAGCCAGAACTCAATGCGCTATAACTGGACAGCGGAAGAAGTCGACGCTAAGCTGCATCAGATAATGATCAATATTCATGATGCATCTATGAAAGCTGCTGAAGAATGTGGTCTTGGTTACAATCTCGTTGCCGGTGCGAATATCGCGGGCTTCAAGAAAGTTGCCGAAGCTATGATGGCTCAGGGTTTAGTTTAAATTTAGAATTTATTACGAAACAATAAACATTGCCGGGGGATACTGCTTTTTAAAAGCGGGCGTCCCCCTGCTTTTTTATACTATAGACGTGTATTCACGAACACATAAGACTGACGTAAAGCAAATATATGAAATATTTAAGCGTTAAATATTCAATAAATTCATGCATAAAATCATCAATATTTTGCATAAAGTCCACACGCGAGTGCAGGTAAATATTTCCAAACGTCATGTGTAACAAAACTGTTAATAATAACCTAAATGCACTTTACAGAAGTCGAAAAACAGTGTATACTATACATATACGGATGGAAAACATTCACGTATTTGTTTATATAAGGGGTATTTAGAGGATGAAGAAAATTTTATGTGTGCTTTTGTTGATAGCTTTTACGCTCTCCACATTGTCCGCACTACCCGCTTTTTCATCATACGCGGAAGGTAACGACGATTTGCGGTTTATAAGGGTTAAGCTTACGACGCAAAGAGCAACGGTGCTCTTAATTGAAGTTAATGGGACTTATTTTATTGAGGAGAATGGGTTTACATTTACCGGAGGTACTTTAACCGCGGCAATTGAGGGAACGGAGGTAACGCTGACTCATTCGGAAGTTGGATTTGTCTATAAAGGAGTGATATGTAATATAATCCGCTCAAATTTAGACAGAACGCAGGGGCATTTAAAATTCAACAACAAAAGTTATCTGGGTCATTTCAGAATGGATGTTGCAAAAGACACTGATAATAGCAATAACAATATATTGCGAATTATAAATAAAGTGCCTATGGCGCAATATCTTTACGGAGTACTTGCGGGAGAGATTGGCGACCGATATCCGGCAGAAGCTCTAAAATCACAAGCTTTGGCTGCAAAGGGATATGCTATGTCGTTTTTATCGCCAAACGCTGATTACGATATAGTCGATACTTCGGCGCGTCAGGTATATGCGGGTTACTATGCGAATTATACAAATTGTATTGAGGCGGTTGATTCGACGATAGGAGATATTCTAACCTTCAACCAAAAACCGCTTAGAACGTACTATGCGGCGAGTAACGGAGGCGAAACGAGCCTTCCTACATATGCATGGCCGGGTACTTCTCAAAGCGAGAACAACGGCTATTCAGTATCGCTAGACGACCCGGATTTTTTAAACACGGGTAGTAAAAAATTTATCATAGATATACCTATAGGTTCTGCCGGAAATATGTCTCCAGATCTTTTTGATCTTTTAAGGGATCAGGCGTCATCGGCGCTTAGCAAGAACGTGTCATCAATAGAACGCGTTTATTCGGCGGAACTTAATACACCGACGAACGAGGGCGTAATTAGGAGTATGGCGCGCGCCACCGTAGCTATGGCCGTTATTGCGGATGGAGAGGAAAGAGATGTCAACGTAGATTTTTCGACTGAACTTTTCAGAGAATATGATACGACGGGAAAGATAACTCTCCGAACTTTTTGGGGCGAGGAAATAGACGGAGCATATCGTGTATATAATGTCAGATGGGGACATGGGGTTGGACTTTCTCAGCGCGGAGCGCAGCAGAGGGCGACTAACGGCGATGATTACGTCGAGATACTTTCGTTCTATTATCCGGGAAGCAACTTATCATCATTCGAATGCACCGTTCCGGACGAGAACGACGTTATAGCGCCACCGGATATGCCTCCTATAAACCCGACGATGTCCGTCCGTCCCGAGCTTACGCCGCCTAGTATAATGACGATAAGCCCGGTTATTACTCCAAATTCGACCTCGCCGTTGAATAACTCGCCGACATCGTCGGGAGTGATAATTGTTCCGTCGCCGTCTCTTGCGCCGACGCCGAAACCGACCACAGCCCCGGATATTGTAGCTTACGGAAAAATAACGGGCGACGGAGTAAATCTTAGAAGCGGTCCCGCCGTTACATATTCCATCATAATGAAGATGTCGATAAATACACCTGTAAATATATACGATATGAGCGATTCGCGCTGGTATTATGTATCTGTTGGCGATGTATTCGGATATGTAAGTTCAACATATGTTGAGATAACGGGTCATCCGGGCGGTCAACCGACACCGCCGCCAGAGGAACTTGTTTTTGACGGAGAAACATATTATACGGGTGTTATAATAAACGAGGGAGTTAACTTTAGAAGCGAGCCAAAAGAAGACTCGGTTTCTCTCGGAAGACTTCATAAAGGGACGGAGCTATATATTTGGAACAGCTCAGGAAATTACTATTATGTTCAGGTTGGGCTTCTGTACGGATACGTTGAAAAGGGATACATAAGGGTAACGGGGACGCATTCGATAAGCGAGGCGAACGACCCAATAATGGCCAGCGGAGTTACGACGGGTAGCGTTAACCTAAGAACGGGACCGGGAACGAATTATCCGGTAGTTACGACTTTGAGCAGGGATACTCAACTTTTAATCTACAGTATGCAGGGCGGATGGTATAATGTATTGGCAAACGGAATTCGTGGGTACGTAAGTTCAATGTACGTTTCGATAACTGCGTTTTTACCGGGCAATCCGAACGTGCCCGACGAACTAACCGGAAACGCTATCGGCGAAGGGACGGTTACGGGGAACGGAGTTAGCTTTAGATTATCGCCCGACATCGGAAGTCAGGTAATAGCTCTTCTTTCAAAAAATACGAAAGTTTTTGTATATGGTATTGATGGAGATTGGTACGAGGTTTCGCATGACGCATCTAGGGGATATATACATAAAGATTATTTAGATGTAACCTACTATAATGCAGAAAGTCAGCCAGAGGATCCGGAGACGCATCTCGCTATAGGGCGGACGACCGGAAGCGTAAACTTTAGACTACACCCGAGTACGAGTGCCGAGATTATAAGAAGACTAAGCTCCTCGTCTATGATAACGATAGTCGGTCAAACTAACGAATGGTATTTCGTAGTTTATGACGGAGTTACCGGTTATGTCTCGAAAACATATACGCTCATAGTTGATGTTGGAACAGTACCGATAGCTTCTGTTTCAGAAGATTGGCAAAGTCGGGCGGCGACGGTTACGCATGGAGTTAATATGAGGACGCGCCCGAGTACAGATTCGCATATATTACGGTTATTGCCCGTAAATTGTGCTTTGAAACTCATAGCGCCGTATGGCGAATGGTCTTTGGTTATTGAAAACAATCAGTTTGGTTTTGTTGTTTCGGCATATATAAATTGAGGCTCAATGTCTGAATTAATTTTAAAAGCTCAAGCTAAAGTTAATCTTTCGCTTGAGATAATCAATAAACGCAGTGACGGTTATCACAATTTGAGGAGTCTCATGCATGAGATTCCTCTTTGTGATACATTATTTATTTCGGAAGACGATAAAATCAGCATAAAATGCAATATTCCTCTTCCGGAAAACAATACGGCGTTTCGCGCGGCAAGCCTCTATGGGGAGGCTTGCCGACGCGCTATAGGAGCTAATATTATAATAGAAAAGCATATACCGAGCGAAGCGGGCTTTGGCGGTGGATCTGCAGATGCGGCGGCGGTACTTAAAGCTTTACAAAAAATATATGGCTTTCTTGACGAGAAGGAACTATATTCTGTTGCCGCTAAGGTTGGAGCGGACGTACCTTTTTGTCTAATGGGAGGGGCGGCTATTGCAACGGGCATAGGGGATATACTTGAACCCGTTCCTTATTTTGATATGCATATTGGCTTTGAAAAGCCGGATATTGGAATAAGCACGGCGCGTCTTTTTTCAATGTATCGTAAAGCCGAAGATAATAATAGTTTTTATTTTGATTCGCTTTTAAAATCATATCTTGATAAAAATGTTTTTTCTGTAGCTATGTACCTATATAACGAACTCGAACCTTTCGCTATGCGTATTTGTCCAAAAATAGAGGATAAAAAAAGGTTGCTAATTGAAAAGGGCGCTATAAATGCCAGTATGACGGGGAGCGGTTCAGCTGTTTTTGGTATTTTCAAATAAACAGACGGAATAACATAAACGGCTTTTATTAAACCAAATTAACAATTCATCAACTTAACATATTTTTAGAATATGTTTGAAATATAGCGGAATAAGTGATACAATACGAAACAGGGGGAGAGCCGACTAATGGTTCTGCACACCGAATTGAGCTCTTATTTCGAGCTAAACGAAAGGAAAGAAAAAAATGAAGAAATTTTTATCGGTGTTTTTGTGTGCCGCGTTTTTAGCGTCATCTGTTTGTTCTGGCTTCGCTTTTGCGGCAAATGGGGGGCAAGTCAGTATAACGAGCTTTAAGGCGAATACATGTGACGTTGTTTTGGGAGAGCATACTTCCGTGACATTCTATGCTGATATTACTTCCGTAAATAAAAAGCTGGATATCTGCGCTATGCTTTATGATGACAACGGAAAAGTTGTTGCAAAACTTTTTGATAACGGTCAAAACGGTGATGAAAAATCGGGAGACGGTATATATTCGGCGACCGTTTCGCTCTATAGCGATACGCGCGGTTCTGAAAAATACCATACTGAGATAAATGGCGTGAAAAGCCGTGAGTATGAAGTAAATTTCTATCATCTTTTGACGAATGACGAGCTTTCGTTCCATGATTCACTTTGGAATGAGATAGACGGTCTTGAAACCTCATTAAATGAAAAGGGTGTTTCGTCTGAATCTATTTTAAATTCGGTCTATTCTTTGGTAAAGAACAATAAATATGTTGAAAGAATAGATTGGCAGACGGATTATTCGTTCAGCTTTACTTTCATATTTGGCAATACGAGTATTTATGCGCGTTGGGATCTTGCGCCTAAGGGAGAACGCAATTTTGACGCGGATGCGATGCTAGAGAATATAAAGACTAATTCGGAAAAAAACGAGGAAAATGCATCTTGGGAAGATCCCGATTTTGCTGTTTTCCGTCCGTATAGAAGAAGCCCTGATATGGGCGACTTTAACAATGAATTTTATACTACGATAGCGAATAACGTTATGGCGATAACCGGCGGAACGACGACGGATTTTCAGGAAGAAGAAGCATATCCCGGAAATCTCATAAACCTCGACCAGTACGGATTTTATATTGTAGATTCACATGGTACGACGGCTTATGCAGGAGGCCGCGAACAATCGTATATGATGATGCGTGAGGGAAACAGGGCGGATTACGAATTTAGCGCCGATATATCCGCGGGTCATATAATCACCGGCGGTGGCGGCGATGTTGGCGTTACCGGAAGTTTCTTTACAAAATATTTTCAAAGAGATAATAAAGAGTTTGATAATATGTTGATGTATCTTGTTGTATGCTATGGAATGGCGACGGATACTATTTCACAGCCGGTTTTGGATCTTGGCGGAATATTGGTTGCCGGATATACCGAATCGGTCTCTTTCACCTATGACTTCATGATAAGCGAAAAAGTATGGCAGCATATGGTAGAGCCTTATCCGGACGATTCAACGAGAAACTATACTTTCGCGGAGGCAGTTACTCTCGCTAAGCAGGAGACAGCGCCCGAAGATCCTTGGGGAAATCCACCTTCGGTATTAATATTTGCTGGCGCGGGAGACTATACTCTTAGCTCAACACCGATTCCGCTTACGAATATTACTCTTGATCCGCCTACAGCAAATTTATATATTAATAACAATCTGAGTTTAAGTTATATTGCAACGCCGGATGATGCAAACCTTTTTACGCTTTCATGGGCATCCGATAATGAAAGCGTCGCTACGGTCGACGCGAACGGGAAAGTTACAGCTATTGCTGATGGTGAAGCGAATATAACATGTACCGCTCTTGAGGTTATAGAAGGTGCTGAAGTTACTCATGTCGGAACATGTAAAGTTTCCGTTTTAGGTATTATGCCGGTTTCGGGAATAGAACTTGACGATGAACAGCTTCAGCTATATACGGGGACACAGCCTACTAAGCTTGACGTTGATGTGATTCCCGAAAACGCGAGCAATCAGAAAATCTTATATCAAAGCAACAATGCGGACATTTTAACTATAGATGAAAACGGAATGATGACCGGACTTTCATCCGGAATAGCCGTAGTTACCGCCACTACTGAGGACGGTAATTTCAGCGCACGTTGCGTATGCTACGTTACGACGGCTGATGCAAACGCGGCGTTTAATGCTGAGGGCGGTGCCCTTTCGATTGAAAATTCGACTACTTATCCTTGGATCGTTGATTTAACGTCTGACACTGATAGAGTTTCTTTAAAGAGCGATAATCATAATACCCCGAACTCAAAGGGTACAATAAACTTAGATTGTGGAACTTTACCCGTCGGAACCGTTTTAAAATTCGACTGGAAAACAAATTGCGAAGAGCGTTATGATAAGCTTAAATTCTTAGTAAACAGCACATCTAACGAAACTGCACAGATAAACGGAGCTACAGAATGGGCGACATACACCTATACCGTTGTCGCCGAGCGCGAATTCGTATTTAGCTGGATGTATGCTAAGGATAGCAGTAGAGATGTAGGCGAAGACTGCGCTTGGATAGATAACGTTGAGGTAATAGTTCCCGGCGCTGTCTATACGGTCAACTTCTTCGATATGAACGATGTATTGCTGAAAACCGAAGAAGTAGTTCATGGAGAAGAAGCGGAAGCTCCAGCAAATCCGACGCATCAGGGGTATGATTTTTTAGGATGGGATAAGTCATTTTCGGAGATCCGTTCCGATTTGAACGTGACGGCGGTATTTATTGAAAACGGCGAGCCTATCGAAACATACTATACCGTAACTTTTGTAGATTACAACGGAACGGTTTTAAGTACTCAGGAAGTTATTGAAGGTGGTTCGGCTATTGCGCCGACTCAACCCGTTCGCGATGGCTATGTATTTACCCATTGGGATAAGGAATTCGCGGTTATAAATGAAAATACGACTATTACAGCCGTTTATGCTATTCTCGGAGACGCGAATCTCGACGGAATTACCAATACCGGTGATGCCGCTATGATACTTCGCCTATTGGTAGGAGTTTCGACGATAGAATATTCGGATGTTGCGGACTATAATAAGGACGGAGAAGTTAATACCGGCGATGCGGCTGCGATACTTGCGTTTTTAATATAAATATAATAGAATATTATTTCAATAAAGGATAGGGAGCGAAAGAGGGGGGAACTGTCCCAAGCTTATTGGGCAGCCCCCTTTTCGTGTATGAAATTTATGAATATTTTCTGTATTGGCTGTGGTCGGTGGGGTTCTTTCCTCGCTTGGTATCTTTCGTTCGTTTGCGCACATTCGGTAACTGTCTATGGAAGATGCGGTTCGTCGCGCTTTGAGGCGCTTAAAAATCGCGCACCGAATGCACCGATCATCTTACCGCATTCGGTTTTATTTACGAACGATTTAGAAGATATTAAAGGTGCAGAAATCGTCGTAATAGCGATAGATGCACAAGGGTTTCGTGCACTCGCCCGAGATATCGGGAAGCTTGATCTGAAAAACAAATATTTTGTACTCTGCATGAAGGGTATTGAGGTTGATACCGGGAAGAGATTATCGGAAATTGCCGCCGAATATCTAGATATAAGCAATAAAATTGCTGTTTGGTTGGGACCGGGTCATGTTGAGGAGATGATGAAATTTTCTTCGAACTGCATGGTTATAGATTCATTAGACAGCGACGCGAAATATTACCTTGTAAAAGCTTTTTCGAGTGAGATAATTAGGTTCTATTATGGTAAGGATTTAATTGGGAACGAAATAGGGGCGTCGTCTAAAAACGTCATAGGTATAGCCGCGGGTATGTTGGACGGGCTTGGATTATCGAACTTAAAGGGCGCGCTTATGTCCCGCGCAACATACGAGATTTCGATGCTTATTGAGGCTTTAGGTGGAAATCGGTTGACGGCATATGGGCTGTGTCATCTTGGGGATTATGAAGCTACGGTATTTTCGAAGTATAGCCATAATAGAAAATATGGTGAGTCTCTTGTTGAAAACACCGAATATTCGCTTTTAGCAGAGGGCTATTATACGGCGGAGGCGCTTATGACTATATCTAGACGAATCAATATAGCCTTACCTATCTGTACCGCCGTTTACAATGTAATATATAACCATACAAAGCCCAGGGATGAGCTTAGCGGATTGTTCTTACGCAGTCTTAGAGAGGAATATTGAGCATGGACGCAAAACAGAAAAAAAGTATTCTTATAAAGCTAATCCTGATTATAATATTTACGCTTATAGGAATATTTTTACCAAAGCTTTTAGCGAACGAAACTGATTTTGTTGAGCGGGTATTTAGCCGAGGAATATATCCGGTTGTTTCAAGGGTTGTCGGAGCGGCGACGAGTATCGTTCCATTTTCGATTGTCGAGTTTTTACTCTATGCTCTCGTTATAGGCGTACCTCTTTCGTTTATCATAGTTATTGTTCGTATTTTTAAAAAGAAATCTAAATTAGTTGGTTTATTAAATATTATTTTGAATTACTTATTGAGCGCCGCCTTGATTTTAAACGTTTTCTATTTTTTTTGGGGATTTAATTATTCGCGCATGAAGTTAGCGGACATTATGAAATTTGAAGTAGGTAAATATTCAAAGGAAGAACTATTAAAACTTTCGATTATGCTGGCAGACGATGCCGCTCTATTACGGGAGGATATGCCTGAAAATAAAGACGGCGTTTTTTATATACCAAAAGACGAATATGCGAAGTATTTGGAGATAGTTGCGGACTCATATTCTTCGAACTTTATGAAAGAATTGTCCCCGATATTTGAAGCCCCGGTGTATAAGGCTAAGACGGTAACTTATTCGGAGGGGTTATCAATACTTGGAATAAGTGGTATATTTATACCGTTTACCGAGGAATGCAATATAAACGTCAACCAACCTACCTTATACACCTTTTTCGATGCGGCGCATGAAAATGCACATTTTTTGGGGATAGCGAGGGAAGACGAGGCGAGCTTTTCCGCATATTTAACATGCAAAAATTCCGATGATGCGGTTTTGCGTTATTCGGCGACGATGAGTGCGCTTTCTTCCTGCGCAAATAAATTGAATGAAGATGACGGCGCGCTCTATAGCGAGCTTGCCGAACACTATTCGGACGGCATGCTCAGGGACTTTTCAAACTATAATGAATATTACGATAAATATGATACTCCCGTAAGGGAAATTTCGGAACAGACCAACGACAATTATTTAAAGCATAATAATCAGGAAACCGGTATTAAGAGCTATGGCATGATGGTTGATTTGCTTCTTGCATATTATAAAATAGACTAGATTTATTTTTAAGATAATTATAAAAAAGCGTAAGGCTAGATGGAACGGAGATAAATAAAAAAGCCGCGCCTAAAGTATTTTAGATTTAAAAGGCTTTAGGTCGCGTCGGTATCTTCGTTTCCTACCCTTTCTTCGACTTCGGAAATTGGAGTTGCAATACTTTCAAAATGGCTTTTCAAACGCTTTTCTTCATTTGAAATTTCCCAATTTACGAGAATAACCAAAAGCCCGCGAAGAAGTATTATTGCGCCGAGTATGGCGAGTTCGCTCCAATCGTTAACTATAACGGTTCTTAAAACTTCGCCCCCCATCTTAAATTCGAGGGCTAGGGTTATCCCCTTAGCCAATTCAAGGCGCATATGCATATCTTTTTTTATCCACGAGAGGAAGCTTTTAATTGCCGTAAAAACCAAAATGGCAACGCCAAAAATTTCCATTAAATATATACATATTTGAATTATTTTATTAAAAATCATATCGAAAACTTCCATAAGCCAACTCCTATACTAATAAATCAATTATTTAATAAAACTTAGAGCATATTAGCGAAAAAAATATTGAACCGCGCGAATATTGACCTGACCTTGATTCTATAGTTTATCGTATTCTGTTGGATTTTATTAATTCTATTAGAGAGTGTCGCTCCGTTGAAATTTTAAATTGTTCTTTAATTTGAATTAAAAAACGCCGTGCGAAAAACTTTCGCGCGGCGTTAAAAAATCTTTTAATTAATTGAAGCGGTCTCTTTCGGTATAATGCGTATGTAAAAGTTCATGGGACTTATGTCCGCAGGGCTCGCCAAGGAATTCCTTATATATGTAGACGATAGCCGGATTCTTATGAGACTTTCTTATCGGCATGTCGATATCCGCCTGATACGTTGCCTTTGCGCGCGCCGCTTTCGGGTCTACGAAATATCTTGTTCTTGCGTTTACGATAGGCTGACCACCGCCGGTTACGCAACCGCCCGGGCAACCCATTACCTCAATAAAGTGATAGGTTTTTTCTCCGGACTTAATTGCTTCGAGAAGCTTTGCGGCGTTCGCTGTACCATGTGCAATGGCGAGCTTAATATCCATACCGGCGACGGAAACCGTGGCTTCCTTAATTCCTTCTAGACCACGAACATCGTTGTATTCGATAGCTTTAAGATCTTCACCGGTTAAAATATCGGCTACCGTACGTAACGCGGCTTCCATAACGCCTCCGGTTACGCCAAATATAACGGCAGCACCGGTGGATTCACCAAATATCTCATCAAAATTTTCGTCGGGAAGATGAGCGTAATCAATACCCGCCTGTTTTATCATTCGGGCAAGCTCACGGGTTGTTATAACGGCATCGATATCTTTATATCCGTCGCGTCCCATTTCCGGACGGTTACGTTCGAATTTTTTCGCCGTGCAGGGCATTATTGCACATATGAACATTTTTTTCGGATCTATATTGTTCTTTTCTGCAAAATACGTTTTTTCAACGGCACCCTGCATCTGATTCGGACTCTTGCAGGTCGAAAGGTTCGGTAAAAACTCGGGATAAAAATGTTCGCAAAACTTTACCCAGCCGGGGGAGCAGGAAGTTATCATAGGAAGCACGCCGCCGTTCTTTACGCGGTCTAAAAGCTCCGTTCCCTCTTCCATTATCGTAAGGTCAGCTCCGAAGTCGACATCGAAAACGCGATCCGCGCCGAGACGACGAAGCGCCGCCGCCAGCTTACCCGTTGAATACGTTCCCATTTCCATACCAAATTCTTCGCCTATAGCGATACGAACGGCGGGGGCGGGCTGGAAAATGACGAATGTATCGGGATCGTTAATCGCGGCGAAAACTTCTTTAGTCGAGTCCTTTTCGGTTAAAGCACCAGTCGGGCAGGCGGCGATACACTGACCGCAGTTTATACATGCGACGGAGCCAAGCGATTTTCCGAATTCAGAGCCTATCTGGGTTTTAAAGCCTCTGTTTTGCAGACCTATAGCGCAAACGCCTTGTGTTTTTTCACAAGCGGCTACGCAGCGGCGGCAGAGGATGCATTTATTATTGTCACGGACTACAGAGGGAGAAAGATCGTCTATTGTACGAACTATCCGTTCTCCGTCAAACTCTATATCGGTAACGCCAAGCTCATTAGCGAGAGTTTGCAACTCGCAGGATTGATTGCGTTTGCAGGTCAAGCATGAGCGATCGTGATCGGAAAGAATAAGCTCCAAAACAGAGCGCCTTGCTTCAAGAACCCGCTTTGAACTTGTTAAAATTTCTAAGCCTTCCGAAACGGGAAGAACGCAAGAGGCTTGAAGTTTATGAGACTTCGCATCTTCAACCAAGCACATACGGCAAGCGCCTATGTTATTTATGTCTTTAAGATTGCAGAGAGTTGGGATTTTTATACCCTCTTTTATACAAGCTTCGAGAACACTGGAGTTGTCAGCGGCTTGAACCGGTCTTCCGTCGATTTTGATATTAACCATAACTCAAAATCCTTTCGTTTTTTGATTTTCGGCAAAGAGCCGAATTTATACCGTTAAATAGTCTAACACAGAGCGCATTTTTTTGCAAAAGAAAAATTATCCAACAAATAATGAATAAAAAATTAGACGTAAGCATTTTTCTCCTGTTTTAGGCGAATTATTTTAAATTTTCGCACTCAATTTACACTTGTCGAACAATTTTGTTTAAAACTCCATTTAGTCGTTGAAAACTTCATATTCCTGTGATATCATTACGTAAGTAGCGCTAAAGATAATCGAGAGTAAGGTGGTGCAAATATGCATAAAAAACTTCGTATTGTGGCAGTTTTTATTGCCCTATTGCCGTTGCTTTTCGGCTTTGCTTTTGCCGACGGTGAGAATATCATTGTCAATGGCGATTTTGAGCAGGGCGGAACGACAACTATGCCGATGGGATGGTACGTTGAAGCTTGGAATAACGACCTTGGAGCATACGGCGAATATGTTAAAACGGAAGACCGCGGAAATGTTGCGCATTTCGTAAGCCAAGAGGATAACGATGCCCGAATGGTTCAGCTTATAACGGTTGAGCCGGAAACCTATTACAGTATAACCTGCGATATAAAATGCGCGGGTGTTAAAGGTGCCGAAGGCGGCGGAGCGAATATTTCCGTTTTAGACAGCTTCGCTGGGACAACCCCAATTACCGGCGATGTAGACTGGAATACCGTTTCGTTTTGCGGCGTTACAAAGAGTGGGCAAAAGGAAATAAAACTTGCGCTTCGTATAGGAAATTACGGAGCCGTTGCCTCGGGTGAAGCGTGGTTCGACAACGTAGTAGTAGTAAAGCTCAGCGGAACGCCGAGCGGAGAAATTAAAGATTTTTTCATGTCTCTGGACGCTGAACAACCTCCCGCTGAAAAGACAACGGGAATGCCCAACGGAGCTGCTATCATTATTGCTACGCTTTTAACGGCGGTAGCAGCATTTTTAATATATAAATTTTATATTGAAAAGCCGGAAATACAGGATTTAAATGAGAATAAAAAGAGCGTCGCGCTTAAAGTTTGGACGGTTATAGCGCTGGCTCTTTTAATCCGCGTTATAGTGAATTTTTTAGTAAAGAGTACGGGCGAAAACCCCGTATTTGGACATTCGACCGATATTAACTGCTTTATGAGCTGGGGCGAGACTATGTTAAATAACGGTCCCGCGAAGTTTTATGAGGCGGCGGGCTTTGCCGATTATCCGCCGGGATATATGTATATTCTTTGGCTCTGTTCAGCTATTAGGTCGCTCTTCGGCATTCCATCCGGTTCGGCTCTACATGCTCTGGTATTAAAGCTTCCTAGTATTATTGCCGACATTGCTCTTTCTTATATGATATTTAGAATAGCAAAACGCTTTGGAAAGACAACTAAAACCGCTATACTATTTATGTGCCTCGTTGCGTTCAACCCGCTCATGATATTCATATCGGCGGGATGGGGTCAGATAGATCAACTTCTCGCCCTTGGACTGGTTGCCTCGTTTATGCTATTTATCGATAAACCGCATAAACAATCTGACCTGATTCTTGAGGAAAAACCGTCTCTAATAGATTTTAGAAAGATTATCGCCGGATTTATATTCGGATTGACGATTCTAATAAAGCCACAGGCGCTTATGGTTGGACCGCTGTTCGCAGTAGCGTATTTTGTATATATCTTTACTTCGCCGAAGGGAAAGCGCGAAGGTGCGGTTTTAACGACAATTTTATCCGTAGTCGCTGCCTGTCTCGTTATATTTGCCTATGCATTCCCGTTTAAGGGGAATGGAGACTGGTCGGTTCTTATTGATAAATATATTGGCACGGCTACTTCATATCCCTATGCCAGCGTTGAGGCGTTTAATTTCATGGCGCTGATAGGCGGAAACTGGGCAAAGGTTACGGATACTATGCTGTTCGGTCTTTCATACGAGATATGGGGATGGATCTTTATGGGTATTATTGCTGTCGGAACCGCCATTCTCTATATAAAGGGCAAAAAGAAGAACCAATTCGCGCTTGTGCTTTGCGCGGCGCTACTCTTAGCCGGATTCTTTACCTTCGGACAGTATATGCATGAGAGGTATCTATTCCCCGTTTTGGCGCTTATTTTGGTTGCCGCTATAGCGTATAATGATAAGCGTCTCTACATTTCGTTCGGGACCTTCACCGCTTCGATGTTCCTGAATTCAATGGCTGCTTTTATAATAATAGATAATAAGAGCGCGAGATATGATGGTTATGGAACGTATCTTATAATAGGTTCATTGCTTACGGTTTTGAGCTTTATATATTTTGCCTATGTTTGTATTGATATACTTATTAGAGATAAAACGAAGCCTATGTTTTTAGAGAAAAAAAAGATTGCTACGTCGTCCGTTGTTTTGAAGGATGGCGCGGTCGTTCCCGAAAAAATCAGTGATGTCGATTCGATTGAAATTAAGCCTATTACTCTTCCAGACCCCGTAGACAATAAGCTGCATTTTACGGCGAAGGATAGGTGGTTCAGTATAATTCTTACGGTCGTTTACTGTGTAATTGCCCTTTTAAATCTTGGAACGACGCAAGCTCCGGAAACGCATTATAACGCGACGGTTACGAGTGAGCCGGTCGTAATAAGCTTTGGTAAAAACGTAAAACTGGGTTCTATATACGTTTACGGCGGTATAGAGGATAAAGGCGTAGCCGTTTTATCCGATAATAAGGGTACTAACGTAAACTATACTCAGGAATACGGAAACATGTTCCGTTGGCATAGCGTCTCCGGTGTTCATATGGAAACGACGGAAGTTACGTTAAGGGTAGATAGCGGAAAGATCGACTTCTGCGAACTCGCGTTTTTCGATATCGATGGGAAATATATTAATGCGACGGCATCGGCCTCGGGTCTCGCACTTGTTGACGAACCTAAACAGGTTCCTGCTATAGAAGATATGTCCTATATGAACGGCATGTATTTTGACGAACTTTATCACGGGCGAACCGCGTATGAGCACCTAAATAACCTTAGTCCATATGAAAATTCACATCCGCCTCTCGGGAAAATATTTATAAGCATAGGTGTCGCTATATTCGGAATGAACGCCTTTGGTTGGAGAATAATCGGAACTTTATTCGGCGTTGCTATGGTGCCCCTTATGTATTGTCTCGGAAAGCGCCTGTTTAAAAAGAGCGAATATGCGCTTTTAACTGCATTCCTATTTGCCTTTGATCTCATGCACTTTGCACAGACGAGAATAGCTACCGTTGACGTTTACGCTGTTTTCTTCATAATCCTGATGTTCTACTATATGTATCAGTACTATACGATGAACTTCTATGTTGATGGATTGAAAAAAACGCTTAAACCATTGGGGCTTGCGGGACTTTTCTTCGGATTGGGCGCTGCAAGTAAGTGGATCTGTATATATGCGGGGTTTGGACTTGCGCTTATTCTTATGTTCTCGCTTATAAAGCGGTATAAAGAATATAAGCGCTATAACGGTGAATTCGGAACGAATAAATTTGCTGTTCTGACGATAGAAACTCTCGCATGGTGCTGCCTTTTCTATCTTCTTATTCCCGGAGCGATTTACTTTGCGTCCTATACTCCGTATTTCATCTATAACGGCGATAATACGATAGGAAAGATGCTAAAAACCGTATCTTATTATCAAGGCTATATGTTCAGCTATCATAGTGGTCTTACGGATGGACATGCTTTCGCTTCTTCTTGGTACGAATGGCCTCTTATATTTAGACCGGTTTGGTTCTATGTCGGATCGGTAAAGGCCGGCTTCGTTTCGACTATTTCAACCTTCGGAAGCCCGGCTGTTTGGTGGCCGTGTTTTGCCGGAACTGTCGCTCTAGGTATCAGTATAATCATGAAGAAGATAAAGATGAATAAGGGGATGGTAATAGGCTTTATCGGGATTTTAGCGAACCTTGGAGCGTGGGTTTTAGTAACCAGATGCACATTCGAGTATCACTATTTTGCGACTGTACCGTTTATTATAATATTGACGGTTTCCTATTTAAAAGAAATGGAAGATAGGTATAACTGGCTTAGTTACGTTAAATGGGGTTGGATAGGTCTAACGGGTCTCGTTTTTGCAATGTTCTATCCGTTTGTTTCGGGTCTTCCCGTTCCGTCAATTTGGATGAGACTCATGCAGTGGCTTCCGGGCTGGACATTCGTCGGAACGACCGGTGGCGCTGAGGGATATATATTTGGATTGGTTTTCGTTATAGCCGTTGTAGCTGCTTTTGTCCTTTACGGTCAATACGCTAAAAAGAAAGCGGGGTTAAAGCTTAATGAAAAAAAATAACATAAGCGGGACAAAGCGTTCGATTATACAATTTATTAAGTTTATGCTGATAGGCGTTATAAATACGCTTATTGACCTTGCTGTTTTTACCATTCTTAGGCTTGTTTTTAACGTTGGCGAAGATCAAGCTTGGCTATTGACCGTTTTTCAGGCAATCAGCTTTTCTTGCGGAGTGCTGAACAGCTATCTCTTTAATACTCTTTGGACTTTTAAAGAGGAACATAAGAAAAAGTCAAAAAAAGAATTTTGGCTATTTGTCCTCGTTAATATTGGTTCGTTCTTAGTATCCGTATTAGTTTTATACCTTTCGCGCGCATTTATCTTCGAGGGAACGCAGTTGGCGCAAAACGTTGCGAACGGTGCGGTCTTTGGAATAAAACTTGAGTATTCTCAGACTGTTGATATATTAAGCAAGCTTGTTGCAACGCCGATTGCTATGATAGTCAACTTTTTCGGAAATAAGCTCTTCGTTTTTAAAGATAAAAGCTCGGGCGATTCAACGGATATGAGGAAAAACTAAACTTTAACATGATTTTTGGACGATGGGAAAAAACTTTTTTTCCATCGTCCAATTTTTTGGAGGGAATATGCTTGCACGCATTATGAGCCGTGGACTAAACGGGATAGACGGATTTTCGGTTACCGTTGAGGTTGACGTTTCGACAGGAATGCCGTCTTATGACTTAGTTGGGCTTCCCGATCTTGCGGTTAAAGAGAGTCGGGAGAGAATTCGCGCCGCACTAAAAAACAGCGGCTTTAAATATTATTTTGATAGGGTAATAGTAAGTCTCGCTCCGGCGGATACGAAAAAGGAAGGATCAATATACGATTTACCGATAGCTATCGGGCTTTTAAACGCTTCGGGACAGATAAACGATTCCGCAATTTTTGAATACGCTATAATGGGAGAGCTGGCGCTTGACGGGTCGGTTCGTGCGATTCGAGGGGTTTTACCAATGGTCATAGGCGCACTAGAAAGCGGGATAAAAAAGGTCATAATTCCTTACGAAAACGCTCTTGAGGCGGCATATATAGACGGGATAGAGATATACGCCGTTAAGTCGCTTAGGGAGACAGTCTCCGTAATACGGAAAGAAGGTAAGATTACGCAATATCCCCTTCAGCATTGGGATCCGGATTTTTTAGCCGGAGACATTGATTTTTCGGATATACGGGGGCAACAGGGCGCAAAGCGCGCGGCGGAGGTCGCCGTTGCGGGCGGTCATAATATGCTTATGGTAGGAACTCCCGGTTCGGGTAAAACAATGTTGGCAAAGAGAATTCCGAGCATTTTACCCGAACTTATGTTTGAGGAGGCTCTCGAGATAACAAAGATACAATCTATTGCGGGGGAGCTTCGCGATTCCGGGGGTCTCGTAACAGAACGTCCGTTTAGATCGCCGCATCATACATCATCTTGCGTCTCTTTAGTTGGCGGAGGAACTAAGGCGCGACCGGGGGAAATAAGCCTTTCACATTACGGCGTTTTATTTTTAGATGAGCTTCCTGAGTTTAAAAAAGACGTATTGGAGGCGCTGCGTCAGCCTCTAGAGGATGGAACGGTGACGATTTCGCGCGCAAACGCGCGTTATACCTATCCGGCGGAGTTTATCTTAATCGCGGCAATGAACCCCTGCCCCTGTGGAAATAGCGGTTCAAAGGTCGGCGTTTGTCGCTGTTCTCAGCCGCAAATAAATAAATATCGACAGAGGATAAGCGGTCCGCTCCTTGACAGAATTGATATTCACATAGAAATGACGGAGGTTCCCTATGACGATATTGCCGGAAAGAAAAGGGGTGAGTCGTCGGCGGAGATAAGGCTTCGGGTAAATAAGGCGAGAGCGTTACAGAGAGATCGGTATAAAAACGAAGCATTATTTTTCAATGCTCAATTGAACGGTAAGTTTCTCGAAAAATATTGTCCGTTAAACGAGAGTGCGGAGAGCCTATTACGCACGGCTTATAATCGGCTTAATTTAAGCGCACGCGCGTTTTCGAGGATAAAAAAGGTTGCGCGGACTATTGCCGATTTAGCGGGTGAAGAAGTTATATCCGCGTCGCATATAGCAGAGGCAATTCAATATAGAAGTCTCGACGCGCGATATACGCTTTAAGACGCGCATAAATATATATTTTTTATAAAAATAAACTGAGAAAAGGAGAATTATAAGGCATGAGAAAATTGAGAAGGGAGGAACGATATTATTTTTGGCTCTCACAAATAATGGGGGATAAGTATAGAACCTTCGATAAGTTGATGAAAATATATGGATCAGCGGAAAATATTTTTAACGAGGCTAATGGGAATAAGCCTTCTTTTCCTAAATTTATAAACGAGCATACTAAAAAAGAAATGCAGCGCGCGGCGCGAGATGAATTCATTGATAAGTACGAAGCTATAATGGAAAAGAAAAAAATAGGCATAACGACCCTAATAAGCGAAGATTACCCTTTTCTCCTAAAAGAAATAAATATGCCGCCGCGCGTTTTATTTTATATTGGAAATTTGATAGAACCTAAGCTCCCGATAGCCGTTGTCGGAACGAGAAGCTGTACGGATTACGGCGAAAAGGTATCGGGGAAACTGGGCTTCGAACTTGCCTCGAGCGGCGTTTGCGTAATCAGCGGGATGGCTTTAGGGATAGACGCGAGTGCGGCGCGAGGAGCTTTGCGTGCAGAAAACAATGATTTTCCGACTGTCGCCGTATTGGGCAGCGGACTCAATATAATCTATCCGAAGGAAAACGAAAAACTATTCTATGAAATAGCGGAAAGAGGTCTTGTTATAAGTGAATATACTTTGGGAGTAAAACCTATGCCGGGGAATTTCCCTATGCGAAACAGGGTAATAGTCGGGCTTTCAAAGGGCGTTGTAATTGTCGAAGCGCCGCAAAAGAGCGGAGCACTTATCAGTGCCGGGTTAGCTCTAGACTATAATCGCGATTTATTTTGCGTTCCGGGGCGGATAACCGACCATATGAGCATTGGCGTTAATAAGCTTATGGTTGAGGGAGCGGGAAAACCGATAAACTCGGTTTCTGATATCCTTCTCGAATATAATATAAAAGTAAAAGCCTCGAAAACAACTATAAGATACAACGAAAGGGGACTGCCAAAGGAGGCTCTGGCAATTTGTAAAGAGCTTGAAAAGGAAAATAAAACATATGACGATTTATGTGAAATATTAGGACTTTCACATTTAGACCTAAATTCTGCCTTGACATATCTTGAGTTTTCGGGAATAATTAAGCAGCTGCCAGGGCGGGAATATTGTTTTGTTTAATTTCACCGGGCAGAGAAACTAAAAAAGGACAATAGGTATGACACTTATAATAGTGGAATCGCCTACCAAGGCTAAGAAAATAGGCAAATTCCTCGGAAAAAAATACAAGGTTGTTGCATCGAATGGGCATATTAGGGATCTTCCGAAAAGCACTCTCGGAGTAGACGTTGAACATGATTTTACTCCAAAGTATATAACGCTTAGGGGCAGGGGCGCAGTCCTGGAAATGATAAAAAAAGAAGCTAAGGGCACCGATAAGGTACTTTTGGCAACCGACCCTGATAGGGAGGGCGAGGCTATTTCATGGCATCTTGCGCATGTTTTAAAGATAGCGGATGGCGAAAAATGCCGAATAGTGTTTAACGAAATAACTCAAAAGGCGATAAAAAATTCTCTCGAACATCCGAGGGTTATAGATAGACCATTGGTAGATGCACAGCAGGCGCGGAGGGTTCTTGACAGGCTCGTCGGCTATTCGATAAGCCCCGTACTTTGGGCTAAGGTTCGAAAGGGCCTTAGTGCCGGGCGGGTTCAGTCCGTTGCGGCTAGGATAATTTGTGATCGCGAAGAAGAAATATTGAGCTTTATTCCGGAGGAATATTGGACGATTTCGGCGGAGCTAAAAGAGCAGCACATATCGAAACCGGTAAACGCAAAGTTTTACGGGTTTAACGGGAAAAAGACGGAGATACATACCGAGGAAGAAGCGAACGTCGTCCTTGAAAAAAGTAAGCAGGGCGATTTTACGGTAAGCGACGTTAAAAAAACAGTAAAAAATAAGCGCGCACCGGCTCCGTTTACAACGAGTAGCCTACAACAGGAGGCGGGGCGTAAGCTCGGCTTTACAACGAAACATACGATGCTCGTTGCGCAGCAGCTCTATGAAGGAGCGGAGTTCGATTCGGGACTTGTAACTTATATAAGGACAGATTCGGTTCGCGTTGCGGCCGAAGCTCAGGAAAATGCGCTTTCTTATATCAAAGGTCACTATGGCAAAGAATATGCTCCGGAAAAGCCTAACTTCTATAAGGGAAGGAAAGACGCTCAGGACGCGCATGAAGCAATCCGCCCGACGAATATGGACTATACCCCGGCTTTTATGAAAGATAAGCTTACGCCGACGCAATATAAGCTTTATAAACTCGTATTCGAGAGATTTTTGGCTAGTCAGATGACGGATGCTATAACGGAAAGTACTACGGTTACTTTGGGTGTCAACGGATGTACTTATAAATTAAATGGCATGCGCACGATTTTTGACGGCTTTACAGCAATATATACCGAGGGAAGGGACGACGTTGAAGAAAAGACGGCGACGCTTCCCGAGATAAATGAAGGCGATAGCTTAAAGCTTCAAAAGTTAACTTCTGAACAAAAATTTACGCAGCCGCCGACGAGATATACCGAAGCGGCTCTTGTAAGAACCCTTGAGGAACTCGGTATAGGTAGACCGAGCACTTATGCGCCGACTATATTTACGATTTTAGAGCGCGGCTATATAAAGAGAGAAAAAAAATTATTGATACCGACGGATTTGGGTTTTGTTGTAACGAAACTTATGAAAGAAAACTTTAAAAATATTGTCGATTTGCGCTTTACCGCCGATATGGAGCAAAGGCTGGATAGCGTCGAAGATGGTAAGGAAAATTGGACTAATATCATAAGAGAATTTTATTTTCCGTTTGAGGAAACCGTTGAACAGGCTAAAAGCACGATAGAAAAGGTTATAATACCTGACGAGGTCTCGGATATACCGTGTGAAAAATGCGGAGCTATGATGGTCTATAAAATGGGAAGATACGGACGGTTTTTAGCTTGCCCTAATTTTCCGGAATGCAAAAGTACGAAGGCGATAGTCGAGAAAATTGGAGTAAAATGCCCGAGTTGCGGTGCTGATATAATAAAAAGAAAATCTAAGCGTGGGAAATTATTTTACGGCTGTGAAAAATATCCAGAATGCAGCTTCGTTTCATGGGAAAAGCCAACCGGCGAAAAATGCGAAAAATGTGGAGCTTTCATGGTGGTAAGAATGGGTAAAAAGGGCGCCTGTAACGCATGTTCAAATAAAGACTGCGGAAAGGGTGAAACCGCTAAGGAAGAAAAGAATGATTAATTGTATAGGCGCGGGGCTTGCTGGCTGTGAGGCAGCGTATCAGATTGCGAAACGCGGAGAATGTGTAACGCTGTATGATATGAAGCCGAAGGTGATGAGCCCCGCTCATTCGTATACTGGCTTTTCGGAGCTGGTTTGTTCGAATTCACTAAGATCGGATAGATTATCTAACGCTGCCGGGCTATTAAAGGAAGAAATGCGGCTTCTTGATTCTCTTATTCTTCGCGCGGCGGATGCGGTAAGGGTAAAGGCGGGGGGCGCATTGGCGGTTGATCGAAAAATGTTTTCCGACTATATAACGGACGAAATAAGGAAAAATCCGTATATAACGATAGTTGCCGATGAAGTAAAAAATATTCCCGAGGGTAAAACGATAATAGCGACGGGACCATTGACGGATGGTGCGCTTTTAAAAAGCATAGAGTCCGTAATGGGCGAGCCGCTGCATTTTTTTGACGCGGCGGCACCTATCGTAACAGCGGAATCGTTAAACATGGATGTTGTTTTTTCCGGCTCCAGATATGAGCGCGGGGATGACTATTTAAATTGCCCTATGAACCAAAAGGAATACTTCGATTTTTTACGCGCTCTTATAGGCGCGGAAACCGCCGTGCTTCATGAGTTTGAGAGGGGAGACGTTTTTGAGGGTTGTATGCCTATCGAAATAATGGCAAAGCGCGGCGACTTAACCCTCGCTTACGGACCGTTAAAGCCCGTCGGTCTTGTAGATATGCGAAAGAACGACAGGGCTTTCGCCGTAGTTCAGTTACGACGCGAAAATGAACAGGGGACGCTATATAATCTTGTGGGTTTCCAAACCAATTTAAAGTTTGCGGATCAAAAGCGGGTTTTTTCAATGATACCGGGTCTTGAAAATGCCCAGTTTGTCCGCTATGGCGTTATGCATAGAAATACGTTTTTAAATTCTCCCGGCAAACTTACAGTAGGCTATAGAGTAAAATCAAAACCTGAGCTATATTTCGCGGGTCAGATAACGGGCGTAGAGGGGTATATTGAGAGCGCAGCGAGCGGACTTATCGCCGGGATTTGCGCCGTTACCGAAAAAGATATCGACTTTACGGGAAAAACGGCTATAGGTGCGCTTTCGCACTATATCTCCGGATATAGCGGAAAAGATTTTCAGCCGCAAAATATTAACTTCGGAATTATGGAACCTCTTTCCAACAAAGTAAAGAACAAGCAAGATAGGTATTTAGCTATATCGGATAGGGCTATTTATACTGTTAAAACTATCCAAAATGAAAACAATTTATGAATTTACTTAAAAAGCGCTTAGCATTATAGACGCTTTATGGTATCATCAAAACATCGTGGGTTGGTGTCTTATAATTTTGGGCATAATCCAAACGAAAGGAAACTTATGGAAATACATGCAACGACCATTGTGGGGATAAGGAAAAACGGAGTATGCGCTATTGCCGGAGACGGTCAGGTGACTTTGGGAGAGCATACTATAATGAAACAGCACGCTAAAAAGGTGCGTAGGCTTTACCATGATAAGGTTGTCGTCGGATTTGCGGGTTCGGTTGCCGATGCGTTTTCTCTTTGCGAGAAGTTCGAAAAAAAGCTTGAACAGTTTAGCGGTGGGCTAAAACGTTCAGCGGTTGCCCTTGCACAGGAATGGCGAAGTGATAAGGGAATGAGACAGCTAGATGCGCTTTTAATTGCTGCCGATGCAGATGAGTTGCTTATAATATCGGGAACGGGGGAGGTAATAGACCCGGATGACGGTATAGCCGCGATAGGTTCGGGCGGAATGTATGCTCTTGCCGCCGCAAGGGCGCTCCTTTGTAATACCAATCTAAGCGCCGAGGAAGTTGCAAGGAAGTCTCTAGAAATAGCCTCTGAAATATGCGTTTATACGAACTCGAATATAAGTGTGGAGGTGGTTTAAAATGCTTACACCTAAAGAAATCGTAGAAGCTCTTGATAAATATATAATCGGTCAGGATAAAGCGAAGCGCGCCGTTGCGGTTGCGTTGCGGAATCGTTATAGGAGAAGCCTATTGGATCCCGATATGCGCGAAGAAATAACACCTAAGAATATAATAATGGTTGGACCTACGGGAGTAGGTAAAACTGAAATAGCGAGGCGGCTTGCTAAGCTCGTTGATGCGCCATTTATAAAGGTTGAGGCGACGAAATTCACCGAGGTCGGCTATGTTGGTCGCGACGTAGACAGCATGGTGCGCGACCTTGTCGACGCTTCCTTACGTCTCGTTAAAGAAAGAAAACGCGAAATCGTTCGCGTTTCCGCAGAAATAAATACCGAGAGACGACTCGTTGAACTCTTAATGCCAAAACAGGCGCGAAAAAAACAAGCTCAGCCAAACATAATGCAGTTACTTCTTCCGAGCGCGGAAAACAATAATGAAGAACCTGAAACAACCGAAACGGAAAAACAGGAACGTATAAGTAAAAAGCATGAGCTTTTAAACAATCTTCGAAATGGCAGTCTAGAGGATGTCGTCGTTGAGATAGAGGTTGAAGAAAACAATAACGCCGAAGGATCTATGCTTGCTATGGGTATAGATATAAACATGGGCGAAATTCTCGGAGGAATGCTTCCTAAGAAAAAGAAGGTTCGTCATATTCCGGTTCGGGAGGCGAGGCGCATAATTTTGCAGGAGGAAAGCGATAAGCTAATCGATATGGACGACGTTATAACCGAAGCGTTAAATAAGGCTGAGCAGGATGGGATAATTTTTATCGATGAAATAGATAAAATAACTGTAACCAGTCAAGGCGCAGGAGTTGACGTTTCACGTGAGGGTGTTCAAAGAGATATACTTCCGATAGTCGAAGGATCGACGGTGAGTACGAAATATGGTCCTATAAAGACTGATTTCATGTTGTTTATAGCGGCAGGCGCTTTTCATGTTGCGAAGGTTTCGGATTTAATTCCGGAGCTTCTCGGGCGCTTTCCGATAAAGGTAGATTTGCTTCCTCTTACGCAGGAGGATCTAAAGAGAATTCTAACACAGCCGGACAATGCCGTTATAAAGCAATATAAGGCGCTTTTAAAAACCGAAAATATCGAACTTGAATTTTTGGATAGCGCGATAGAAGAAATTGCAAAGCTTGCCCATGAAGCTAATGAAACGGGCGACAATATAGGGGCGAGGCGGCTGCATACCATATTGGAAAATCTGCTTGAAGACGTATCATTTGATGCTGTTTGCGGAGTTGGAAGGAATATCATTGTTGATGTTGATTATGTCAAAACGCATTTAAGCGAAAGTATTGAAGCGGATTTACAAAAATACATACTGTAAAACCGGGTTTTTTCGTAAGAAAACAAAAGATAGGAGGAAAATCAAATATTGCGATAAAAATCCAAATATGGAGGATTATTAGATGAAAAGAATGTTTTTAATTGCTGTGTGCGTATGCTGCTTATTTACGGTTGCATGCAATAAGGAATATGAGCCCGTTGATAAAATTGTTGAAACACATAGTGCAAAACCGATAGAAACGCTGCCCGGAACTACGCCGGAGTCTATTGTAACTGAGACACCGACTCCGACAATAAAGCCGACTCCGATACCGGATATAATGATTGAAAGCGCATCGGATTATTGTTTTACAATAGCGGAAGGAACGGAGCTTAAAGATGGACCTCTCGAAAACTTCGGCGTTATTAAAACGTTGAGCGTTGGAACGGAGGTTAAGATAACAGGAAGCTTTTTAAACTGGTTCAGGGTTGAAGCTGATGGAGCTGATGGCTATATTGAGACCGATGCTCTTGCTTTTGCTAAGGGCTTTGTTTCTGCCGAGGACGTAAATATGCGAAAAGGTCCGGGACGCGATTCTGAGATAATTAAAAAGTTGCCGGAAAAAACCGAGATGATAATCTTCGGCGTAAAGGATGAATGGCTTGAGATAATAGCTGATGGTGAACATGGATATATTCATAAAGACTTTGTCGGTTATGAACATGCTTACGTTACGGCGGATGAAGTAAAAATCAGATCCGGTCCTAGCACCGATTCGGAAAAGGTCGGGCTTGTTTACGAAGGCGATATGATAAATGTGCTTTCGACTTACAACGGGTGGTATCGCGTAGAAGCGGGGGAATATTCCGGCTTCGTTTTTAGTAAATACGTAAGAGAAGCGCCCGTAATAACTGAGCTTGAACATAAAAGAGCGTATATAACCGATGCGGGGGTCAATTTCAGAAAAGGACCGTCCACAGATTTTTCACCGTTTAAACGCTTAAACAAATTCACGGCGGTAACGGTAACCGGCGAAGCGGATTTATGGTATCGGGTATTTATAGATCTCGGAGAAGAAGAAAAGACCGAGGGCTTTGTAAGCAAGGAATTTATTGAGTTCGGAACGCCTACTCTCTACGTAACGTCGCAGGATGTCAGTTTAAGAACGGGACCCGGTTCGGATTATACGATAATTACAAAGGTCAGAAAGAATAGCAAGTTCGTTATAACCGAATCGGAGGGAGACTGGTTTAAAGGCGTTGTAAATGGTGTAACCGGATATATGAGCATGCAGTATTTAGACGACACTCAAGAGGGAGAAAAGACAAATGAGTTCTCGGAAGAAGAAGTTTATTTAGCTGCTAAGGTCGCTTATCTTGAGTCGCGGGGCGGCGGAGCAGAAGCCTACGCTGCCGTTGCAAACGTTATATACAACCGAGTAAAAAGCAGAATGTTTCCGAATACAATAGAAAGTGTCTGTTTCCAAAGGGGTCAGTTTTCGGTTATACATCACAGCAACTGGAACAATATAACCCCGAACAGTACTTGTTTAAACGCGGTTCGCGAATGTCTTAATGGTGGGAAACGCAATGTTCCTATGAGAGTGTTGTTTTTCCATGCCGCGTACTTAGGAACGAGTTGGGGCAATGATAAAGAATTTTATAAGACGATAGGCGCAAACTCGTTTTTCTGGTACATTGGCTAGAGGTCAATAACGAGTTTTAGGCATAACTCAAAAAATCAAACTAACATTACGTGGCGTTTACGTAAAGCAAACGCCACGTTTTTATTTTTCTATAGCTTCAAAAGTTTTATTCTATGACACTATACCTATATTACAAAAACAAATTGCTATACAGCATTATCTATGTTACACTTTAGAAAATGGTTCGGATGACGAACTATAAAAATGTGTTAAAGGAGATATAAAATGGAAGATTATCAGAATAACAATCAAAAGACGCAATATGAACCGCCACATTATACCGAACCGCAATATGAACCGCCACATTATACCGAACCGCAATATGAACCGCCGCGCTATTCTCCTTCTCAAAATCAAGCGCCAACAAACGGCGCGAGGGGAATGAGCATAACTTCTATGATTCTCGGAATAATATCCTGCGCCCTATCTTTTACCGTCATCTTTTCGTTTTGCGGTATAATTCTATCGGTTCTCGGGATTATATTTTTCTGTATGGCAAAAAACCGTTATGACGACCTTAAAATTAATATGAGCGGTCAGGCGATAACGGGGCTTATTTGT
The DNA here is from genome assembly GCA_036654235.1 of Clostridia bacterium. Lineage (GTDB taxonomy): Bacteria > Bacillota > Clostridia > Christensenellales > CAG-138 > JAVVSK01. Next base: position 49,584 of record JAVVSK010000006.1, read on the forward strand.
TCTATTGTCGGTCTTCTTCTTTCCGTAGCTATGACACTTCTAATGATTTTTATTTTTAGATTTGCCCTACAATACGTTCCATGGTTTCCGCTCAGCACTCCATTCGCTATGTAACATTTAAAGTATTGACGTGGAATTAACGATAAATGTATGTTATAATTTTAAAAAGTGAAAGAACTTTAAAGTTAAAAAATTTATAAGGAAGTAATGTTAATGGAAAATTATCAGAATAATAATCAGAATAACAATCAGAATAATAATCCGTATAATAATCAATATCAGCAGCCTTCTTCGGAAGAAAATAGCGCGAAATCCCTAGCCATAGTATCAATGGTTCTTGGCATATTGGCTTTGGTTTTCGTTTGGTTCGGGTATAGCGCAATAATCTCCTTAGCCTGCGCGATAGTTGGAATCGTTTTATCCGTTCAGTCAGATAAAACATACGAAGCTTTGGGTATGCGAAAGAACGGAATGGCTACCGCGGGGCGCGTATGCTCAATTATTTCTCTTGTATTGGCGTTCGTTATGGTTTTCTTGCTTATTACCGGGCTTAGCATTTTTACTAAGGTATTTTACGATATGTCCAGCGTATTTCCGAACATATCCGACCCATTTCCGAGCATGACTCCAGCGCTTTTTGACTTATTCCCGAATATGCCCTGATTTTTAGAACTGAATTTTTTAGGCAAGCGATAAATTTATGCGCTTGCCTTTTTTAAAAGGCAATATATGTGGGACATCTGCTTTTTTATCTTAACACTAGAATAAATAGTTATACTTATAACGGTTTTTTAATCATCAGGTTTGTAAAAACGCGAAAAATTGTTTACAATGGAGAAAACTAAAACGTAGCCTAAGGAGCAATATATGCAGGAAAGAGTTTTAAAAACGCTTGAATACGATAAAATCATAAAAGAGTTAAAAAAGCGCGCCAACTGTTGCGTGAGTCGCGAAATTTGCGATGAACTGACCCCTATTGAAAGCTACGAGGAGGTCAACCTTGCTTTAAATTTAACGAGTGAAGCCGAATCGTGTTTCATTCGCTCCGGGGCTTCGCCCGTTGATGATTTTCAGGACGTTCGCGAGCTTTTAAAGCGCATTCACGCGATCTTATTTCTTCCATGTAGGGATCTTTTATCTATAGCTCAATGTATGAAGGCGGCGCGTCTTACACGAAGCTTTCTTGATAAACCGACGACGGGCGGAATGCTCTTATCTATGGCGCATAGACTCTCTACTTTTGAATACGTTGAGGAGGAAATTAACCGCTGTATACTGAACGAAGATGAGCTGTTCGACGGCGCATCTCCGGCGCTTGCACGGATAAGAAAACAGATGCGCTTGGCAAACGAAAAGGTGCGCGAGAAGTTAAACTCGATGATCCGTTCGTCAACATATCAAAAATATCTGCAGGATCCGATAATAACGATGCGCAATGGTAGGTTTGTTATCCCCGTTAAACAAGAGTATCGCCAATATATCCCTGGACTTATTCACGATCAATCGGGGAGCGGGGCAACTCTTTTTATTGAGCCGACGATGGCCGTTGACCTCGGAAACGAATATAAACGCTTAATGTCCGAAGAATCTGTCGAGATAGAGCGTATTTTATCGGAACTTACGGCTTTTATTGCGCCCTGCGCAAACGATCTTTACAACGATATAGAGATAATGGGCTCTATTGATCTTGCGTTTGCGAAAGCAAAGCTTGCCCGCGAGATGAACGCGATTAAGCCCACTCTAAATAAAAACGGAATGATTAAAATAATTAAGGGACGGCATCCGCTAATATCGCCTTCAACCGTCGTTCCGATAGACGTTTGGCTGGGAGAGGACTTTAAAACCCTAATAATAACCGGACCTAATACCGGCGGTAAAACAGTTACGTTGAAGACAGTCGGATTATTTACGCTCATGGCGCAAACCGGTCTTTTTATCCCCGCCGGAGAGGGAACTTCGCTCTCTATGTATGAAAAAGTATATGCCGATATTGGAGATGAACAGTCCATTGAGCAGAGTCTCTCGACCTTCTCTTCACATATGACAAATATCGTTGGAATATTAAACAGCGCTGATAAAAACGCTCTTGTTCTTTTGGACGAATTAGGCGCGGGAACCGACCCTATTGAAGGTGCGGCTCTCGCTATGAGCATCCTGGAAAATCTTCATGCGCGGCGGTCAACCGTTTTAGCGACAACGCATTACAGCGAGATAAAGGCGTTTGCGTTGACACATAGCGGAATGGAAAACGCATCCATGGAGTTTGATATAGATAAGCTTCGTCCGACATACCGCCTATTTATCGGCATACCGGGGAAGTCGAACGCATTTGAGATTTCAAGAAGGCTTGGACTTGACGATTCTACGATTGAACAGGCGAAAAAATTCATTAAAAAAGAAGACGTGAGCTTTGAGGATATAATTTCGGGCGCGGAATCTCAAAAGAGAATAGCCGAGAAGGAACGCGAGTTGGCTGAGCAGGCACGGCGCGAGCTATATAAGCTGCGCGAAGATGCGGAGAGGGAACTAAAAAAGCTTGACGATGAACGTGACAGATTAAAAAACAAGGCGCGTGAGGATGCTAAAAAGATAGTTCTCGACGCGAAGCGCGAGGTTGAGGGCATAATAAGGGCGCTGCGCGATGTAAAAAATATCGACAGGAGTGTACTTGATCGCGCGATTCAATCTTCGAGGGATAATCTAAGAAATCTCGAAAACGAGCTTTACGATAATAAGCCGATAGAAAAGGTAGACGAAGGTGTCGTTCCGACTACGCTTATTCCCGGTCAAACCGTTAAAATAGTTAGCATAGATCAAAAGGCGACGGTATTGACGGTGCCAAATAAAGGTGAAGTTCAGGTTCAGGTGGGTATAATAAAGATGAATGCAAAGTTAAAGGATCTAAGAATCGTCGAAGAAAAGGCGCGCGATAGTTCAGGAGCGAATAAGGTAAGCCTTGATAAAACTAAAACTATAGGTCTTGAACTTGATATTCGCGGGAAACTCGTTGACGAGGCTATTCCGGAGGTGGATAGATATATAATGGATGCGTTTTTGAACGGGCTAACGGAGATCAGTATAATTCATGGGAAGGGGACTGGGGCACTTAGAGCAGGAATACATGACTTTTTGCGCTCACATTCTCGAGTAAAGAGCTTTCGTCTCGGAGCATATGGCGAAGGCGACGCGGGTGTTACCGTTATTACCTTAAAAAAAGATTAAAAAACGGACAATTGGTTTTATACTTTTCATTAATTCTTTTTTCCTTTTAAGCGGAAGATAACGCTTGGAGTCTATCCTAAAAAATAAATATCACGGATTATTGTCGATATTTAGCATGGGATAGGCTCTAATTTTTGTCATATACAAAAAATGTTCATATAGAGACGGACGCTAAGTTCGCCCAACAGTTCAAATTTAAATCACAATATATTTTAATGCAAACACTGGACAAATCACAACCAAAGTGGTAGGATATTGCCGAAGTAAAATAGTATGGATTTTTGGGGGAACGTATGAAGCTTTCTACGAAGGGAAGATATGGCTTAAAGGCCATGGTGGATCTTGCGGTTAACTATGGGAATGGTCTATTAAGTATTTCTTCGCTTGCGCATTCTCAGGGGATAAGCGAGGCGTATTTAGAAAGAATTTTAACTAAGCTTCGCGTAGGCGGCTTTATCGTTTCATCGCGCGGTTCTTTGGGAGGCTATGAGCTTAAGCTTGCTCCAAAAGACGTTAGTGTCGGTGGCATTTTAAAGTGTCTTGAGGGAAGTACTACCCTCGTAGACTGCGTAAGTAAGAGCGAAAAGCGATACTGTGAAAACGCTTGCAGCTGTTCTGCGCGACCATTATGGCTTAAGCTTCAAAATCGCATAGACGAAGTACTCGAAACTACGACGCTTCGCGATATGGCGGATGATTATATAACACAAACAGAAAGGATAAAAAGTGACTATATGAAAAAAATCTACCTTGATAACGCGGCGACTACTGCGCCCAGTAGGGCGGTCATAGACGCTATAATGCCCTATCTTACGGATTATTATGGGAACCCGTCAAGTGTACATAAGTTTGGAATGGAAGCGAAGCGCGGGTTGGACAAGGCTAGGGAGAGCGTTGCTAAGGCGCTTTCTTCGAATACCGACGAAATTATTTTTACCGGCGGCGGGACAGAGGCTGATAATATGGCAATATTCGGAGTTGCAAAACAATATTCTAAAAAAGGCAAGCATATAATAACGACCGCGGTAGAGCATCATGCGGTTCTACATTCATGCGCCGAGCTTGAAAAACAAGGATTTAAGGTTACCTATCTTCCGGTAGATGAATTCGGTCTTGTAACTGCTTTAGATGTTGAAAATGCGATAACCGACGAAACAATATTAGTGACAATAATGTTTGCAAATAACGAGGTTGGCTCAATATTTCCGATAGAAGAGATAGGCTCTGTTTGCAAAAAACACGGGGTAATATTCCATACCGACGCGGTTCAGGCGGTGGGTCACTTAAAAATCGACGTTAACGCAATGAATATAGACCTGCTTTCAATGTCGGCGCATAAGTTTCATGGGCTTAAAGGCGTAGGTGCGCTTTACGTTAAAAAGGGAATCATAGTACCTCCGTTTATCGTCGGAGGGGCGCAGGAGCGAAGAAAGCGCGCCGGAACGGAGAATGTTCCCGGAATAGTTGCCCTTGGAGTTGCTTTAACGGAAGCGGTATCAAATATCGAAGAAAAAGCGGCGCGTATTTCAAGGCTTCGCGATAGGCTTATAGACGGAATATTTAAAAATATAAATGATGTTAAGCTAAACGGTCATCCGACGATGAGGCTACCCGGAAACGCTAACGTAAGTATAAAGTACATTGAGGGTGAATCGATATTGCTTATGCTCGACCTAAAGGGAATTGCGGCTTCCAGCGGCTCAGCCTGTACTTCGGGATCGCTCGACCCTTCTCATGTTTTACTCGCTATGGGGCTGAATCACGAGACGGCGCATGGTTCGGTTCGCTTGACCCTATCCGACGAAACGACCGTGGAAGATATAGACTATACTGTGCAGGTGCTTAAAGAGACAGCGGAGCGGCTTCGCGCGATGTCTCCATTATATAAACCTACAGAACAAAAATGCAATCTGGGAATAAATTGTGCTTGCGATAAAGAATGAAGGGGAGGTAATAAAATGTACACGGATAAAGTTTTAGATCATTTTCAAAATCCGCGCAATATGGGCGAGGTTAAAGATGCAAACGGAATAGGCATGGTCGGCAACGCGAAATGCGGGGATATAATGCAGATGTTTATAAAAGTAAACGATGATGGGATAATTGAGGACTGCGGTTTTAAAACTTTCGGTTGTGGAGCCGCAGTTGCAACCTCGTCTATGGCTACGGAACTTATTAAAGGCAAGAGCGTCGAGGATGCCGAAAAGCTAACGAATCAGGTCGTAGTTGAAGCTCTCGAAGGTCTTCCTCCGCAAAAGATACATTGCTCCGTTTTAGCTGAGGAAGCTATAAAACTTGCTGTTGAGGACTATCGGAGTAAACTGAAAAATAAAACAAATGAATAATATAAAGCGCCGATAGATTTTATCATAATCCTGGTTTTGATGATTATTGCTAATTTCAAGCGGCGCTTTACTTTTTTATTTTTCTCCCAATTTTTTACGCATTGCTTTCCTTTTGACTTTTTCACCCCCCTTATACGCTATCTGTCATAGATAAAGCTTTTTTAACATAAACATTACCAAAACAAAGCGGAGGTTTATATGAGAAGCAAGGTGAAAAAGCAAAGCGCCGTGTTTATCGTCATTAAGGCAGCGCTCATAGCGTCAATAGTAAGTATCGTTCTTATCGTACTCTTTGCGGTACTGCTTTATAACGGAATTTTAAACGAGGGAAGCATATCTGTCGTCAATACGATAATTAAGGTGTTGGGGGCGGCTCTAGCGGCGTTTTTAACGGTGCGTAAGGTAGAGGAAAAGCGTTTTATTATGGGTGCTATTTCGGGTATTTCATACACGGTTCTCGCATTTTTGGTCTTTTCCCTAATGTCCACAAAGTTTTCGATATCCTTAGGTTTGCTTTCGGATCTTGGTATGGGACTTTTAGCGGGAATGCTGACGGGACTTTTATATCAAACATTAAAAAGGACTTGATATGTTATTTGATTTAACGAATGATATTCTTTCAATTTCGGATATGAGCGAATTCAACCTCGAACGTTCGGCAAATTGCGGACAGGCGTTTCGCTTTAACGTTTTCGAGGATGGCTATGAGGCGGTAATTCTGGGAAGACGCTTTGTTTTCAGGAAAAAAGGAGATATTCTTATGATTTCAAACTGCAAACAGGGAGATGCCGCCTTTTTCTCTCATTATCTCGACTTGGATACAGATTATAAAAAAATAGAATTGTGGATAGAAAAAGACCCCGTGCTTTCTCCCTGTCTACCCTATGCGCGCGGAATCAGGGTTTTTAATCAAGAACCCTTTGAAACGCTTATTTCGTTTATAATATCCGCAAATAGCAATATCGGAAAAATAAAGCGCACAATTGAAAAACTTTCCGCAATGTTGGGTGCTGAGATAGCTACGGGTTACTTCGCTTTTCCGACAGCGGAAGCTATAGCGGAGAGTGACGAAGCTAAATTGAGCGCTATCGGCGCTGGCTATAGAGTACCTTATATAATAAAGACGGCGCGCGCTATTGTTTCCGGATTTTCTCTCGAAACGATACGCGATATCCCAACGGATCAGGCGAGAAAACAGCTTTGTACGCTTATGGGTGTAGGACCGAAGGTTGCTGACTGTGTATTGTTATTTTCCCTTTCGCATAGAAACGCGTTTCCGATGGATGTTTGGATGAAGCGCGCTGTGCGTGCGCTTTATTTTAAAGGCACGGACGAGCCTGATAAAAAATCGCTTGAAGAAGTTATAACGTCGTTAGGTGACGAAGCGGGAATAATTCAGCAATATATATTCCACTATGCACGCGAAAATAAGATAGGGGCATAGAAACATTATACCAGTAAAATAAAAAAATCCGACCGAATTTGTTTTCGGTCGGATTTTCTATTATTCGGTTTAGGTCAAAATTAAATTCAGTCTGCTGTGATAACGAAGCATAAAAGCATTGCCGCGTCGCCGGTATCTACACGCCCGTTAGCATTGACATCGGCATTTTGCATCTGATTGTCGTTATATTGTACAAATCCGACCATGTAGGAGAGTATAGAAGCAACGTCGCCCGTATTTATAACTCCGTCGAGGTTAGCGTCGCCGATAAGAACGGGATTCGAGGTCGGAGTAGGAAGAACCGATGTCGGGGTAGGAAGAACCGATGTCGGAGTAGGAGGAACCGGCGTCGGGGTAGGAGGAATCGGCGTCGGGGTAGGAGGAACCGGCGTCGGAGTAGGAGGAACCGGCGTCGGGGTAGGAGGAACCGGCGTCGGAGTAGGAGGAACCGGCGTCGGAGAGCCGGGTATAGTTAAAGCAACATTATCTACCCAACCGCAGTCTGCACCTCTATTAACGCTTACGTCCTTCGCATAGGTCCATGTAAAGACAAAGTTCCTATTTTGAGTTATGGTATATGTCTTTGTTGTCCAACCTACATTTCCGCTTATATCGGCAATACCATTAACGGTAGCGCCGTTTACTGCGAATTTAAGTTTATCATAGTTATTTTCGCTGTCAACTTTCCAATCAAAGCTTAAAGTTGAGCCAATAGGAAGATTAGCGATAGAGAGCGTGATAGCGGAGTTTGTACTGCTAAGACCCTCTATAGTCGATTTTGCGCTTATTCTGTTATCGGCATTATCCATGAACCAAGGATGAGCTACGTTATTGACAAATTCAAGGGTTCCGTTTTCAATATTTAAAGCTTCGTTGAGCGTTCTTACGAGAACTTGTGACGTAGCGGTAAAGCCGCCATCGACTGTCGTAACCGTAATAGTAGCTTCTCCACCGCCGGTAGCGGTTACAACACCGTCCGCAACTGTTGCAACGGCTTCATTGCTACTGCTCCATAAAACATTTTGGTTTGAAGCGTTTTCAGGAAGCACTGTTATTTCAAGTTTAGTTCCTTCCGCACCAAGGAAAGTTTCGAACATTTCCGGCGAAAGAGTTATTCCCGAAACGGGCATAGAACCAACAACGTTTATTGCCACTGTATCCGTAAATGTTTGCGGAGTGGTTTCGTTAAAGTTGTCCGTCAGAAGACAGGTTATAGTTGTTGAACCAAGCCCGGTTGCGGTGACTATCCCGTGATTATCGACGGTGGCAATAGCTTCGTTCGCTGAAGTGAAAGCTAAGCTGTAACGGTTCGCATTGTCGGGAGAAACGACGGGGGTAAGCGCGAAAGTATTATTAAGGTAGAGATCCGTCGTATTCGGCGTTAAATCGAAAGTTTCAACGGCGATAGGAGTAGCCAAAATACGAAGATTATCGTTTCCGTGTTTAACAAATTCGGCTCCGTATGAAGAATACGGGTCAATCGCGCCGTTATCAGCGCGGGAAGCTGCCCATGCTTCGGCAGTGGTATAATAATCATTGGTAGCCGGATTTATATTTGCGAGATATCCCCAAAAGCTGTCGATTATCTCACCGTCAAAAAGGAAGCTGACGGACTCAGTAAAGCCAACTACCATTCCGGCGTTGATATCAAGGAGCGGTTGCCAAAGAGCCGGGGTCATTAAACCATAGCATGTACCTATATAGATGCAGCTTTGAGGAAGCGACGGGATATATTTTGAAAAGAAAGTACCCGTTATAGCAACACCGCCGCCGCCCATCGAATACAGATGTCCCTGAGCAATATCGGCGTTATCATATGCACCAGCGATTGGTACGCAGATGCAGGATTTTCCGGAGTAAGTTGTTCCGTGGCTGTCTACCATTATAACGCCGAATTGTCCCCATGTTTTAAAGGACTCAACGTTTGCGGCAGCGCCATAGTAGCTTGTAACTGTTCCGCCGGTTACGGGAGGTAAAGTATTAGCTCTTTCTAAATAGTTATAGGTGAAGTTGGAATCCTGACCATAGTACGGACACCAAACGCCTATGTCGCCCGAAAGAATAAAATCTGCGGCGCTCTTTGTTGCGTTCGCTGTAAACGAATCAGCATTGGAAGAAGATCCACCCTTTTCCCCTTCGCTAAAACGATTATATATGCATCCAATACCGGAAGTAAGCTCAAAGTTGATTATGCTATCGTTTTCATACCAAACTTTAGCAACGTTCTCATCGGTAACAAGATAGCTGTATACATCGTTAAGTATCTTATCATCAGAGTCCTTTGTTTTCTCACCGTCATCTTCTATGGCAAAAACCTTTTCATATGTTGCGTCATGAGCGGTCCAGTCTGCCGCCGTCAAATTTTTGTAAAAACGAACGGAAGTTTCGGCGGTCTCACTGCTAACAGATATAGTATAATCTTTATTTCCGATTTGATCGGAGGATAACGACGCTACACCGTAAAAAATTCCGTCGCCGGCGATCTCGTCGCCATTTCTGCCGTTATCGTAAAGAACCGCGACTTGCGTACCCATTTGATCTTTAACGGCTACGCTGCCCGCATAGTTACCCGCTAAAGACGCTTCAAAAGCGATATTGCCAACTGTTTCAACTAAACAGTATGGAGTTTTTGCGTTAAAGCTTTGAATGCTGACGTTTGATGCTAAAGAGGCGCCGGAAAAACTCGTTATAAGTACTGTCATAACGAACGCGACTGCCATCAATATAGCTGTGTTACGTTTCATAAAATATCCCTCCAAATAGAAATTAGTGAAATTCTATCATATCTCAGACGCGATTACAACTGAAAAAAGACAATTATGTAAATTCATACATTAAGAAATAGCATTTTGCTGGGTTTGATTTTTCTTTCTTGTTTGTCTTTAAGAATTGCGTGAGTAAAAAAAGCGGAAAAGGATTGCTATAGCTGTATTTTTTGTTAATTTTTTCGTTTTGTTATTGCGCATTATATCGCGATATGTTTTAGCACATGAAAGATGAAGACCTTTGTTATGTGATTAAATCAGCAGATGACTCTAAGACGCAATCAAATTCATCTAATATTATTGAAAAAGAATTGCGAGAAAAGCGAAATGGATTTGCGGGCATATTAATGGGCAAAATGCTATATTAAAGAATTTAATTAAACTAAATAAAAAGAAAGACTCAAAGCCCCGGTTCAATATTCACAATGAAAATTGATTACATAGTATTTGCGACGAAATGGATATAACCGGGAAATTATTTATATTTTCTTACGGTTGTGCGGCAAAGTATCATTAATAATAAGGCGGTAGATGGTATGTGAAAAAAAGCATGATATAATTCTAGCAGATCAGAAAATTATGAAAATACTGACATTTATTACTTCCGACAAGTCAAATTTTAAGTTTGGCAGGACTATGAACCATATGGAGACATAGCGGAAAATGTTCGGCATTATGATTCTTTTTATTATTTATACGTTATCAGCCATAAGGCTTCTAAAAAAGATGAATAGCAGAGAAGCTTTCCATTATTACTATTGATTTAGGCTTTAGATAAAATTTGCGGTACTGCTTTGGTATAGCGCATTTCACCGTTCTTCTTGGTAATCTTTAAATAATAGACAAAAAACCCGGCTTTGGCTTGACGCTAAAGTTGGGTTTTTCTGCCGGATTAGAGAATGCCTTATATTTGTGTTCCCTATATTTTTTTGTATGCATATACGAAAAATAAAATTTCCACAGCTAAGAATGCTTTAGTCATTACCTTCTTCGAATATCACCTCCTTGATTTTAGCGAGTGCTTTTTTTTCAATTCGCGATGCATATGAGCGCGAAATATTAAGCGCCTCGGCAACCTCTCTCTGAGGGATAGGATACCCGCCTATAAGTCCATATCTAAGCTCTATCACCATCCTTTCACGTCCCTTTAAGGTATTCGCTATTATTTTTTTTACGCGATCGGATAGCAAATGCCTTTCAACATCGAAAAAAACGCTATCTTCGCTTGTTCCAAGCTTATCCGCATATGTTATTTCGTTTCCGTCCTTATCCTGACCTATTGGCTCATCAAGAGATACGGTGAGCGCACTCTTTTTTTCGCTTCGAATAGACATCAGTATTTCATTTTCAATGCATTTAGATGCATATGTAGAAAGCCCAAAGCCTTTTTCGGAATCGAAGGATGAAACCGCCTTTATAAGGCCTATCGTGCCTATTGAAATAAGATCGTCCTGATCTCGTGCATTTGTCGCATATTTTTTTGATATGTGTGCTACGAGACGAAGGTTGTGTTCTATCAGCATCCTGCGCGCCCCATCGTCTCCCTTCGAAAGGAGTTTTATACACTCAGCCTCTTCGGCGCTTGAAAGCGGCTCAGGAAATGAGTTTTGAGTATTTACATACCCGGTAAAAAGCAAAAGCTCCCTCAAAAGCGCGAACAAATCGAACATAAAAAACCTCCGCATATCTTCGTGATTAATAGAAGATATGCGGAGGCAATGTTAATTATAGCCTTTTAGCTTAGCTTAGAAAGCCCTAGGTCGAGGCGGCGAAGACTTTCATCTCTTCCGAGAAGAGCCGCTATTTCAATAGCTCCGCCGGGGGTTACGGCTTTTCCGGCAAGTGATATACGAATAGGCCAAAGGACGGTTCCGTTTTTCAGCCCTTCTTTTTCAGCAAAACCCATAAGAGCATTATGTAACGACGTTTCAGCCCAAACGGGGAGTTCTCTTAAAATCGGTATCGTTTTTAAAAGTATGCCTTTTGAAACAGCCGGATCAGTCTTTGATTTTTTATTTATGAATAACTCAGTCGAATAGTCAGATAACTGGCTCAAAAAATCTACCATGGGCGGAAGCTCTGAGAATATTTCGACGCGCGGCTGTAAAATTTTACAAAGCAAAGCTGTGTTCATATTTGAAATTCCGGCTTTCATATAATACTTTGAGGCGTGTTTTGTAAACGCCTCTTCAGAAAGCTCGCGAATATATAAAGCATTCAACCAACGCAGTTTATTCTCGTCAAAAATAGCGGAAGATTTACTCATTCCTTCTATTGAGAATGCATCTATAAGCTCCTCCATAGTAAATTTTTCGCGCTCGTCTCCGGGATTCCAACCTAGGAGGGCAATGTAGTTTACGACGGCTTCCTTCATATATCCCTTATTTATAAAATCCTCATATGATGCGTCACCATCGCGCTTCGAAAGCTTATGTCTATCGTCACGCATTATGTTCGACATATGTATATACTTCGGTATGTCCCAGCCGAACGCATCGTATAACATGTTATATTTAGGCGTAGATGCCAAATATTCCATGCCGCGCATAACGTGAGTTATCTTCATTAGATGATCGTCGATAACATTAGCAAAGTTATAGGTTGGCATACCATCTGCTTTTATAAGAACATTATCGTCGAGAGTGGAATTATCGACGGTTATCGTTCCGAATATCATATCGGTAAAGGAGGTTGTGCCGTCGACAGGCACGTTTTGACGAATTACATAGGGCATTCCGGCATTTAAGTTCGCTTGTACTTCGTTCTTGTTTAAATACATACAGTGTTTATCATATTTAAACGTTTCGCCGCGACCCATTGCCTCTTCACGCTTTTTTTCAAGCTCCTCTTTTGTGCAAAAACACCTATACGCGTGTCCTGATTTTATCAGCTGTTCAGCGTAAGGCATGTATAGGCTTTTTCTCTCGCTTTGTATATAAGGTCCATATGCGCCACCAATATCCGGACCTTCGTCCCAGCTTATACCTACGTCTTTAAGAGTTCGGTAAACAAGGTCGACAGCGCCTTCAACTAGTCGCCCACTGTCCGTATCCTCAACACGAAGCAAAAAATCCCCATTGCATTTTTTCGCGTAAAGATACGCGTAAAGCGCTGAACGAAGGTTTCCTATATGCATATACCCCGTTGGTGATGGGGCAAATCTTGTTCTAATCTTATCCATAAAAGCTCTCCTCAGATTGGTTTATAACTGTCCTTTAAGCCCACTGTGCGGTCAAAAACCGGAATTCCGTCTGAATTTTCGCCGTCTCTTACGAAATAGCCGACGCGCATGAACTGATAAGGTTCGTTTTTTTTATCGCTAATAACCGATGGCTCGATAAAGCCATGTACGACCGTGAGCGAATTTTCGTTCAAATTGTTGATAAAGTCATCATCGTTCTTGTTTTCGTCCAACAGGCTATCATAGAGACGAAACTCAGCAGGAACAGCATCAATAGGCAGCCATTGTATAGTTGCCTTTACCTTTCTATCACACTCACCGCTTTTCGTACTCTCATCGTATGTACATAAAACCTCGGTTACATTTCCGGATTCATCAGTTATATAATCGTTGCATTTGATTATATAAGCTCCTTTTAAGCGCACCTCTCCACCGGGCTTTAGTCTAAAAAATTTTTTTGGCGGATCTATTGAAAAATCGTCGCGCTCTATATATATTTCCCGGCAAAATCTAACCGTCGTATTTCCGGCATTCGGATCATTAGGGAGATTTTCTATAGTTATAGGCTCGAAAGCGTCCGGTTCATAATTCGTCAAGGTTACCTTTAAAGGATTTAAAACAGCCATAACGCGGTGTGCGCGCAAATTTAAGTCATTGCGGACGCAATGTTCAAGCATTGCGGTATCTACAACAGAATCTGACTTTGCTATACCTACGTGACCCAAAAAATCTAGGATGGCGGTTGGCGAAAAGCCCCTTCGACGCATAGCGCAGAGGGTGGGCATTCTCGGGTCGTCCCATCCATCGACATATCCTTCTTCAACGAGTCGCCTTAAATAGCGTTTACTCATTACTGTATTCGTTAGGTTAAGGCGAGAAAATTCTATTTGGCGCGGACGGGATTCAAATTCACAAACATCAACAACCCAGTCATAAAGAGGTCTATGCGATTCATATTCCAAGGAACAAAGCGAATGCGTAACTCCCTCTATAGCATCCTGAATTGGGTGCGCAAAATCATACATCGGATATATGCACCATGCATCCAGCGTATGATGATGCTTTTTATGTAAAATTCGATAAATGGCGGGATCTCGCATGTTTATGTTTGGCGAAGACATATCTATTTTCGCACGAAGTGTACAAAATCCATCGGGAAAATCGCCGGCTCTCATTCGCGCGAACAAACTTAGGTTTTCCTCAACACATCTATCTCGATAGGGACTGTTTTTTCCGGGAGCCGTAAGAGTTCCACGGTATTCGCGTATCTCATCTTTATTGAGATCACAAACATAGGCAAGCCCTTTTTTTATAAGCAACAGCGCTTTTTCATAGCAAATTTCAAAGTAATCGGAACCATAGCGAAGCTTATCCCAGCTATAACCCAACCACTTTATATCCTGCATTATTGCATCAACGAATTCTTCATCCTCCTTAGAAGGATTTGTATCGTCAAAACGAAGGTTGCATTTTCCACCATATTTCTCCGCAATGCTAAAGTCTACATAAAGAGCCTTCGCATGTCCTATATGCAGATACCCATTGGGTTCGGGAGGGAAACGCGTTTGGATCATGGTCAGATTTTTTGTCTTTATATCGCTTTCGACAAATTCTTCGATAAAATTGCGCGGAGTGACTTCTTCCATAAATAAGTATCCACCTTTTCATAATATCCCTTTATTATCTAATAAGGCTCAATGTTTGTCAAACAGTTCCGGGATGTGAGTCTACTCTAAAGATCGTAAAAGATCACAATGGGTTAAGGCAAGGTAGACTGAATTTAGCGGCAATTAAGTATAGATCATGAATGGGAAGCCTTGTATTTAATTCTTGAACAACGGCAGGCAATGCACATGATAATGACAAAATAAGCTATTACCACGCTACCCCCTGATCAGCTTTTTCTAAGTCTACTCGCAGGCACATGTTTTTAGATTATGGACACTGTAATAAATTTCAATATTTGAGATCCTTGCGTTTTCATAGATCACCGTAATACATCAAAATATAAATTGTAGAGGAAAATAAAATTTCAAGAGCAAGGTGGATATGCTATTTTTCCGTTAATATTTACAATATTTGACTTTGAGCGTTATTATCTGAGTGTCGGAGGGCAAAATTGAAAATATATTCTAAAAAAACTCCTTTTTTAAAAAAATACGCTTGCAATAATAAAAAGGACATAGTACAATTTCAAGGTTGCGCGGACAGTGTCGCAGTTTTTTGCATGCGCAGAGGCAGCGGCTTTCCCAGTGAGAGGTTGCCGGAAGCCATCCGGGTAATTCTCACATTAACGTAACGGGCGGATGTTGAAAAACATTCGATCAAAAATAATAAACGGAACACACGGTTGAGTGTACCGCCCGAAAACATTTTTTGGAGGAAAAATAATGGCAAATCAGAAAATCCGCATAAAGCTCAGAGCTTATGAGCACAGCCTTATCGACGCAAGTGCGGAAAAAATAGTCGATACAGCTAAGAGAACGGGCGCTAGGGTATCAGGACCGATCCCCCTTCCGACAGAGAAGGAGATTATCACAGTTCTCCGCTCCCCGCACAAGCACAAGGACAGCCGTGAGCAGTTTGAAATTCGCACGCACAAGCGTCTTATCGACATCCTGTCGCCTTCCGCAAAAACGGTTGACGCACTGATGAAGTTAGATCTCCCGGCGGGCGTTGACATAGAGATCAAACTGTAAGCATAAGGCGGAGGTGAAAGAAATGAAAAAGGCAATTTTAGGCAGAAAAATCGGGATGACGCAGGTTTTTCGTGAAGACGGAACTATGATCCCCGTAACGGTTATAATGGCCGGTCCATGTACCGTTTTACAAAAGAAAACAGTAGAGCATGACGGGTACAGTGCGATCCAAGTTGGATTTTCGCCTGTACGCGAAAAACTCGTGACGAAGCCCATGATGGGACATTTTAAAAAAGCTAACGCGGCTCCTTGCCGTTTTGTCAGAGAATTCAAGCTTGAAACGGCTGACAATATGAATGTTGGTGACGTAATTTATGCCGATACCTTCGCGAGCGGAGATAAGGTCGATATTTCGGGAATCAGCAAGGGCAAGGGTTTCCAAGGCGTTATCAAGCGTTATCATCAGGGCAGAGGTCCTATGTCGCATGGTTCGCGTTATCATCGCAGGGTCGGTTCAATGGGCGCATGTTCATATCCCGGCGAAGTCTTTAAACATAAGAACCTGCCCGGACATATGGGTAGCGTAAAAGTGACGACGCAAAATCTTGAGGTTGTTCGCGTGGACAAAGAGCGCGGTTTTATACTCATAAAGGGCGCCGTTCCCGGTAGCAAAAATAGTTTGGTAACTGTTAAAAATACGGTGAAGTGAGAGCGGAAGGAGGAAAGCAAATGCCTATTAATGTTGCGGTATACAACATCTCCGGTACGAAAGTCGGAGAAACTCAATTGAATGAAGCTGTCTTCGGCGTTGAGATTAACGAACATGTTATGCACCTTGTCGTCAAAGCTCATCTTGCTAATAGACGTCAGGGGACGCAGAGCGCGCTCACTCGTGCGGAAGTTCGCGGCGGCGGAATAAAACCTTGGAAACAAAAGGGCAGCGGTCGCGCAAGACAGGGGTCAACGCGTTCACCGCAGTGGAGACACGGCGGAGTAGTTTTTGCGCCGAAGCCCCGCGATTACTCAATGAGTATAAATAAAAAAGTGCGTCGTCTTGCTATGAAGAGCGCGCTTAGTTCAAAAGTAAATGAAGAAAACATTATAGTTTTTGATAATTTAGATATAAGTGCTCCTAAGACGAAGGAAATGGTTAAGGTTTTAAGCGCAGTCGGTGCGAAGAATGCCCTTATCGTACTTCCCGAGGTAACCGAGAGCGTAAAGCGCGCGGCCAACAACCTGCAAAAGGTAAAGACAACGCTGGTTACAACGCTCAACGTTTTTGACATATTAAAGTACGACAAATTGATTATGACGAAGGATGCGCTGACGAAGATCGAGGAGGTGTACGCCTGATGAAAACACCGTATGATATAATTTTTAAACCCGTTTTGACGGAAAAAAGCTACGACAATATTCACACACGTGTATATGAATTCATAGTCGATAAAAGGGCGAGCAAGACCGAGATAAAAGAGGCTGTTGAAACGATATTTGACGTAAAGGTAGATAACGTAAATACGCTTAATAAGATCGGCAAGGTAAAGCGTCAGGGAATGACTCAGGGTCGCCGGGTATCGACGAAGAAGGCTTATGTCAAGCTGAAAAAGGATTCAAAGGGTATCGAATTCTTTGATTCCTTGACACAGTAAGGAGGCGTAACCATGGCTATAAGAAAGATTAAGCCTACGACACCGGGTCAACGTTTTATGACGGTGTCTGAATATGATGAAATAACAAAGGGCACTCCGGAGCGTTCGCTTTTGGAGAGCATGAAAAAGAGCGCAGGGCGCAACGTTTCGGGTAAAATAACGATCCGTCATCGCGGCGGCGGCGAGAGGCGTAAATATCGCGTAATCGATTTTAAACGTAATAAGGCCGACGTTCCCGCGAAAGTAATCGGAATAGAGTATGATCCGAATCGCAGTGCAAATATTGCTCTTTTACAGTACATAGACGGTGAAAAGCGTTATATAATCGCTCCTTTAGGATTAACCGTCGGCGATAGCGTAATAAGCGGCGAATCTACGGATATTAAGGTTGGGAATGCTCTCGAAATAAGAAACATTCCGGTCGGAACCATGATCCATTGTATAGAGTTAAAGCCCGGGAAGGGCGCTCAACTTGTAAGGAGCGCGGGTAACGCGGCGCAGCTTATGGCTAAAGAAACAAAATATGCGCAGGTGCGTCTCCCATCCGGCGAAGTTCGACTTATACCGATGAACGCGAAAGCGACTATAGGTCAGGTCGGAAACGCCGATCACGAGAACATAAAGCTCGGCAAAGCGGGAAGAAAGCGCCATATGGGTATTCGCCCAACAGTTCGCGGTTCTGTTATGAACCCATGCGATCACCCGCACGGCGGCGGCGAAGGAAAGAGTCCGATTGGTCGTCCGGGACCCGTTACCCCGTGGGGCAAGCCGACTCTTGGTTATAAGACGAGAAGAACCAAGAACGTCAACGATAAGTTCATAGTACGCCGCAGGGACGGCAAGTGATAGAAAGGGAGTAACACATGAGCAGATCTGTTAAAAAAGGGCCGTTTGTGGAAGAACGTCTCATAGCGCGTATAGAAGCTATGAACAACAGCGGCAAAAAGACAGTTATTAAGACATGGTCGCGTGCCTCCACTATATTCCCCGACATGGTAAGTCACACCATAGCGATACATGACGGACGTAAACATGTTCCGGTGTATATCACTGAGGAGATGGTGGGGCATAAGTTGGGAGAGTTCGCACCCACGCGCACCTTCAGGGGTCATAGAGGCTCCGAGAAGTCAGGCAGCGGAAAGTAAATCGAGGGAGGAACGAATAACAATGGCAACAAGACAAAAACAAAAGACCGAGGCTCGTCGTCAAAACGCGGATAAGCGCCCCAAGGCTCATTTAAGATACGTGAGAATTGCGACGAGGAAAGCGCAGGCGGTCGTAAACCTTATAAGAGGCAAGAGCGTTAAAGAAGCGGAAGCCATATTGACGTTCACGCAAAGGGGCGCGACAGAACCTATAGCGAAGCTGTTAAAGTCCGCCGTAGCAAACGCCGAGAACAATCTTGGTCTTGATAAAGAAATGCTTTACGTTGCGGAGGTTTTCGCAAACCAGGGTCCAACGCTCAAGCGCTTCCGCCCTCGCGCACAGGGCAGGGCTTCAAGTATAAGAAAGCGCACCAGCCACATTACAATAATATTGGACCAGGCGAAATAAGGAGGAAAACATGGGACAAAAAGTACATCCGAATGGTTTCCGCGTCGGCGTAATAAGGGATTGGAATACACGTTGGTACGCGAACAAAAAGGATTTTGCCGATTACCTCATTGAGGATAGACATATCAGGGATAGCATTAAAAAGGCTCATTATTCGGCCAATATCGCCAAGATAGATATAGAGCGCGCGGCTAACAAAGTTACCGTGAGTATACATACGGGTCGTCCCGGAATGTTAATTGGCAAGGGCGGCGCGGGAGTTGAGGCTTTAAAGGCTGAAGTTTCGAGGCTTATTGGTAAGAGCGTAAGCATCAATATAATTGAAGTAAGAAATACGGATACCAACGCACAGCTTATAGCCGAAAATATAGCGGCTCAGCTTGAAAAACGCAGCTCATATAGACGCGCAATGAAGATGGCAATGGGCAGAGCTATGAAAGCGGGCGCAAAGGGAATAAAGCTTCTTTGTGCAGGTCGTTTGGGCGGCGCTGAAATTGCCAGAAGTGATGGATATCACGATGGATCGATTCCACTGCAAACTATGCGCGCGGACATCGAATATGGTTTTGCCGAAGCGAGTACCACGTATGGTCGCATAGGCGTTAAAGTTTGGATTTATAAAGGCGAGGTCTTGAAGAAGTTCTCGACAGTTCGAGAAGGAGGCAGATAAGCTATGTTGATGCCAAAGAGAGTTAAGCGCAGGAGAGTGCATCGCGGACGCATGAAGGGAAGAGCGATGCGCGGTAATACCATTTCATATGGTCAATTTGGTCTTGTGGCTCTTGAGCCGTCTTGGGTTACCAGCAATCAGATCGAGGCGGCGCGTATTGCGATGACGCGTTATATAAAGCGCGGCGGTCGTGTTTGGATAAAGATATTTCCGGATAAGCCCGTTACCGAAAAACCGGCTGAAACCCGCATGGGAAGCGGAAAAGGTTCGCCGGAGTATTGGGTGGCGGTCGTTAAACCCGGCAGAATATTGTTTGAGATAGACGGTGTTGACGAATCTGTTATGCGTGAGGCTTTAAGACTCGCTATGCATAAGCTGCCATTAAAGTGCAAAATTGTCGCAAGGGAAACTAATGAAGCAGGCGGTGAGAGCAATGAAAATTAACGAGCTTAGAAAATTATCTATAGAAGATCTTAATAAGCGTGAAAGCGAGCTTAAAGAGGAATTGTTCAATCTCCGCTTCCAGTTGGCAACAGGTCAGTTGACCAATCCCAACAGGATAAAAGAGTGCAAGAAGGATATAGCAAGGGTCAAAACGCTGCAGTCAGAGCATGAGCTTAGTGCGGCTAAGGCCTGATGGCGCTGAAAGGAGAACTTACCTAAATGGAAGAACAAAGAGGTTATCGTAAGACGCGTCAAGGCGTTGTCACAAGCGATAAAATGGATAAAACCATCGTCGTGGCTATAAAGACTAAGATTCGGCATCCCCTTTACGGCAAGATGGTAAATAGAACAACAAGATTTAAGGCTCATGATGAGAATAACGAGTGCGGAATAGGCGATACTGTCAAAATTATGGAAACACGTCCAATAAGTAAAGACAAGCGCTGGCGCCTCATTGAAATAATCGAAAAGGCGAAGTAAGGAGGAAAAGAACCATGATTCAACCGCAGACAAGATTAAAGGTCGCGGATAACAGCGGCGCGAAAGAAATTATGTGCATACGCGTTTTGGGCGGTTCTTTCCGCAGAAGCGCAAACATAGGGGACGTTATAGTAGCGAGTGTTAAATCGGCGTCTCCGGGCGGCGCGGTCAAGAAGAAAGACGTTGTAAGGGCGGTTGTCGTTAGAACAGTTAGCGGACTTCATAGGGCAGATGGAAGCCATATCCGCTTCGACGACAATGCGGCTGTTATTATAAACGATCAGAAGCAGCCGCGCGGAACCCGTATCTTCGGGCCGGTAGCCAGGGAACTTCGCGAGAGGGATTATATGAAAATCGTCTCGCTTGCGCCCGAAGTGCTTTGATGGAGGTAAAGATGAAAAGTCAAAACATAAAGGTAAACGATAACGTACTCGTTTTAACGGGCAAAAGCAAAGGCAAAAAGGGTAAGGTTTTGACCTCTATTCCGAAAGCCGGTCGCATAATCGTTCAAAACGTCAATATCGTAACTAAACATAAAAAGCCGATGCGTCAGGGTGAACCGGGTGGCAGGATAGAACAGGAAGCGGCGATAGACATATCGAACGTAATGCTTATTTGTACTAAATGCAATAAGCCGACGCGCGTTGGTCATGTTATTGAAGACGGCAAAAAATACCGTGTGTGCAAGCAATGCCTCAAGCGCATTGACTGAGATAGAAGGAGGTAACGAAAATGGCTAAGAATGAAGCTCAAAACGCCCCTCAGAAGAAAAAGAAACAAGCGGAGGAGGCAAAACCGTTTACCGAACCTGCGCGTCTCAGGGCAAGGTATAAAGAAATAATTCCCGAACTTTCGGCAAAGTTTAATTATAAGAATATAATGGACGTTCCCCGCCTTGAGAAGATAGTTTTAAATATGGGTCTTGGCGCAGAGAAGGACAATCCGAAGGGCATAGAGAATGCCGTTGAAGAAATGGCGCTTATAGCCGGTCAGCGTCCGATAGTGACAAAGGCTAAAAAATCGGTAGCTAACTTCAAAGTGCGTCAAGGGATGAATATTGGCGCGAAGGTAACACTCAGGAGCGATAAGATGTATTATTTTGCTGATAAGCTGATAAATATCGTTCTTCCGAGAGTTAGAGACTTTAGGGGCGTTAGCGATTCGAGCTTTGACGGTCGGGGAAACTATGCGATGGGCGTTAAAGAACAGCTCATATTCCCTGAAATTAACTATGACGATGTTGACAAGACTCGCGGTATGGATATTGTTTTTGTAACAACTGCCAAAACCGATGAAGAAGCGAAGGAACTGCTCAGACTTTTGGGTATGCCTTTCGCGCAGGCTTGATAAGGAGGATTATTTTAATGGCAAAAACCAGTATGAAGATCAAGCAGCAGCGTCCTGCTAAGTTCAGTTCGCGCGCTTACACTCGTTGCCGCATTTGCGGTCGTCCCCATTCTGTGCTTAGAAAATATGGCATCTGCCGTATTTGCTTCCGCGAAATGGCCTATAAGGGAGAGATCCCCGGCGTCCGCAAGGCAAGCTGGTAATTTTCGGAAGGAGGAATAAACATGCTTACGACAGATCCCATAGCCGATATGCTTACGAGAATTCGCAATGCTTTAACCGCGAAGCACGAGGAAGTTGACGTTCCCTGTTCTTCAATTAAGCTTTCCATAGCCCAAATTTTACTTGACGAGGGTTATATAAAAGAATTTAAGGTTAAAGAAGACGGTATAGTAAGGAATATAAGAATAAAGCTCAAATACGGTCCTAATAAGAGCCGCGTTATAACGGGCTTAAAGAGAATCAGCAAGCCGGGCTTGCGCGTTTACGCTAGGAAGGATAAGATCCCAAAGGTGTTAAACGGATTGGGAATAGCGATAATTTCAACGTCCAGCGGTGTCATGGTTGACAGGGAAGCGCGCAGAGCGCAAGTTGGCGGCGAAGTTTTAGCATATATTTGGTAATTTGGAGGTGCTATCATGTCACGAATCGGAAAACTTCCGATAACAATTCCTAACGGAGTGACAATCACGGTCGCTGACAACAACACCGTGACCGTTAAAGGCCCAAAAGGGCAGCTTTGTGAAAAGATTTCGAAAGAAATGAAGATCACACAAAAAGACGGAGTTTTAACCGTTGAAAGATCATGCGACGATAAAACGCATCGTTCGCTCCATGGGCTTTCGCGTACTCTGGTTAACAATATGGTGCTCGGGGTCACAGCGGGTTACCAAAAGAGCCTTGAAATAGTTGGAACCGGTTATAGGGCGGCGAAGCAGGGTAATAAAATGACGTTAAACATGGGTTACAGTCATCCTGTTGAGTTTATTGAGCAAGACGGGATAGAGTTCGAAGTTCCCGCGCCGACTAAGATAATCGTAAAGGGTATTGATAAGCAGAAGGTCGGTCAGATTGCCGCGAACGTCCGTGCGGTGCGTAAGCCCGAACCGTACTTGGGTAAAGGTATCAAGTACAGTAACGAGGTTATACGTCGCAAGGAAGGCAAGACGGGCAAGTAATGCGTAGAGAAGGAGTGACAATATGATTTCAAGAATTGATAAAAACGCCGTGCGTAAGGCGCGTCACGACCGGACGAGGGGGTATCTCACCGGAACGGGCGATCGTCCGAGACTCAACATATATAGGAGTCTCAATAATATTTACGCTCAGGTTATAAATGACGAAGTCGGTAAAACCTTGGTGTCCGCCTCTACGCTTGAAGCCGAAATTAAGGCTAAGTTAGAAGGTAAGACGAAGAAGGAAGCCGCTATGATAGTCGGAACCGCCGTAGGCGAGCGCGCTAAGAAAATGGGTATAACGAAGGTTGTTTTCGATCGCGGCGGCTATCTTTACACGGGTCGCGTGGCAGAAGTGGCTGCCGGTGCAAGAAAAGCCGGACTGGATTTCTAAAGGAGAAAAAGAATGCAAAACAGAGTTGATGCGTCCACATTGGATTTAAAGGAAAGACTGGTTGCGGTCAATCGCGTTGCAAAGGTCGTCAAGGGCGGTCGTAATTTCCGCTTTAGCGCTCTTATGGTCGTCGGAGATCAAAACGGTCATGTCGGCGTTGGCATGGGCAAAGCTGCTGAAATCCCGGAAGCGGTTCGAAAGGGAATTGAAGACGCAAAGCGTCACATGATCGAGGTACCTATAGTTGGAACGACTATTCCCCATGCCGTTGAAGGTAGGTTCAGTAAAGGACATGTGCGGATGCTTCCCGCTGAGGAAGGTACCGGAGTTATAGCGGGTGGTCCCGCGCGCGCGGTTCTTGAAGCTGTTGGGATAAAGGATATTCGTACAAAGAGCTATGGCTCCAATAATCCGGCGAACTGTGTAAAAGCGACGCTCGAGGGACTTTGCCAGCTTCGTACGGCAGAGCAAATCGCGAGGCTTCGCGGCAAGACCGTTCAAGAGATTACGGACTGATTGGAGGAAAACAATGGCTAACCTTAAAATAACGCTCAAAAAGAGCACCATAGGTTCCTTAAAGGATCAGAAGGCGACTATCAAGGCTTTAGGGCTTCATAAACTTAACAGTATTGTTATAAAGCCCGATAACGCCGCGATCCGCGGGATGATATTTAAGGTATCGCACCTTATATCGGTGGAAGAAGTTTAACACGGGAGGCGCAACATGAAATTACATGAGTTAAGACCCGCAGAAGGCTCAACGCACAGCAGAAAGCGTGTTGGTCGTGGTACGGGCTCAGGCATGGGCAAGACCTCGACGATGGGTCATAAGGGTCAAAAAGCGCGCAGTGGCAGTAAGAAAAACGGGTTTGAAGGCGGACAGATGCCTCTTGCGCGTAGACTGCCGAAACGCGGGTTTACAAATATATTCGCAAAAGTATATACTGTTATAAACGTATCCGATCTTGAGAGACTTGAGAACGGAACAGTGGTTACAGCAGAGCTTTTAAAGGAAATGCGTATAATTAGCAAGATTGAAAAAGATGGATTAAAGATTCTTGGTCGCGGCGAACTTACAAAGAAGCTTACGGTCAAGGCTGCCAAATTTACAGAAACCGCTAAGAACGCAATCACGGCCATCGGCGGAACAGTCGAGGTGCTCTGATGTTTAAAACATTCGCAAACGCATGGAAGGTAAAGGATATAAGATCTAAAATTCTCTTTACACTTCTGCTTATAGTTATTTATCGCCTCGGCACATTTATACCTGTGCCGGGCGTTAATGTAGACTATATAGCAAGCCAAGTCAACAAGATGGAGATATTGGGCTTCTTGAACCTCTTTTCGGGCGGCGCGTTCAAGTCGTTCTCGATATTTGCGATGGGTATTTCGCCGTATATTACGGGTTCCATTATAGTTCAGCTTTTGACAATAGCACTTCCCCCGCTTGAGCGTTTGTCAAAAGAAGAAGATGGAAGACAAAAGATAGAGGCTATAACCCGTTATGTGGGTATCGGTCTCGCAGCGGTTCAAAGTGTAGGTATCGTTTTAAGTATGGGCTCAAGCGCTGTAAGCGATACGAGCTTTTTGAATTATGCAAGAATAGCTGTTATATGTACAGCCGGAACGGCTTTTCTAATGTGGATGGGCGAACGTATAACGGAAAAGGGAATAGGAAACGGAATATCATTATTGATATTTGCTTCGATAATTTCTCAGGTTCCGGATACCGTTTACCGTATATTCCTTGGTGTATTTTCTGCCGATCCGAGCACGGGCGCCGTATACTATTGGTGGATTATCCCTGTTTGTCTCCTCGTTGTTCTCGTTCTTGTTGCTGGTATCGTTGCTATTGATAAGGCGAAACGCAAGATTCCCGTTCAATATGCGAAACGAGTAGTTGGACGGAAAATGTATGGCGGTCAGACAACACATATTCCTATGAAAGCGAATGCCAACGGTGTTATGCCCTTGATTTTCGCTATGACCCTTATGTCATTTCCGAGCATGCTTGCTCAGATTTTTTCAGGTGGAACGGGTAGCTTCTACGTTTGGTGGAATCAAACGTTTGGAACCGGTCGTCCCCTCTACTACCTTGTATATGCTCTCCTAATTTTAGGTTTTGCATACTTCTATTCGACTATTTCTTTCAACCCGATTGAAATTTCGAAAAATCTACAACAAAACGGCGGCTTTATCCCGGGTATTCGTCCAGGTAGAGCGACGAGCGATTATCTTTCAAGGATAAGTAAGCGTTTAACCTTGTTTGGTGCATTAACGCTTATGGCTATAGCAATAATACCCTCGGTGCTGCTTGCTGTATTTAACATTACCGTGCTTTCATCTTTTGGACCGACGTCTATAATGATTATGGTAAGCGTCGCTCTTGAAACCACGGATCAGCTTGATTCTCTCATGCTCATGCGCCATTATAAAGGCTTCTTGAGTTGAGATAAGAGCGAAGGAAGCAATTTTTTATGAAGCTCGTATTTTTAGGACCGCCGGGTGCCGGAAAAGGCACCCAGGCGGCGAGGATATGTAAAGACCTCGAAATCCCATCAATATCGACGGGCGACATGCTTCGCGAGGAAATAAAGGCGAACACGGAGCTTGGACGAGAGGCAAAGCAACTGATAAACGTCGGAAAACTTGTGAGCGACGATGTGGTTATCCAAATGGTCGCGCATAGGTTAAAAAACCCCGACTGTGTAAAAGGCTTTTTGCTTGACGGTTTTCCGCGTACCGAAATTCAGGCGGAGGCTCTTGATCAACTTGCGCGCATTGACATGGCTATTTATTTATACGTTGATTTTGAAAGACTTGTAAAGCGTATATCCGGTAGGCGTGTATGCGGCGAATGTGGCGCGACTTATCATATTTCAACTTATAAGGGTGATAGCTGTGATAAATGCGGCGGGACTCTTGTGACGAGAGCAGATGATAACGAGGAGACCGTAAAGACGCGGATTTTGACATATTCTGAGCGGATAGCGGAGATTCTCAACTATTACGAGAGAAGGCATAAGCTTGTAAGAGTGGATGGAAATGGGACTGCGGAAGCTACGGCGAAGAATATTGAGCAGAAATTGAGGGGATATTCATGGTCTCGATAAAAAACGATGAAGAAATTGTTAAGATGCGCATTGCATCTTCGATAGTTTATGAAACGCTTGAATATTTAAAGACTTTAGTTTGCGTTTCGGTGAGTACGGCGGAACTTAATCGTGCGGCGGACGAATTTATTAGAAGTAAGGGCGCGATTCCCGGGTTTCTTAATTATAATGGCTTTCCGGCCAGCATATGCATATCCGTGAACGACGAGGTTGTACACGGTATACCGGGAAAGAGGAAACTTCAGGATGGGGATATAGTAAGTCTCGACGTTGGAGCTTATATAGACGGATTTCATGGAGACGGAGCTAGAACTTATTTAGTAGGCAATGTAGATCAAAAAGTTCAACAGCTGGTTAAAGTAACCAAAGAATGCTTCTTTAAAGGTATTGAACAGGCGGTGCAGGGCAATCATATAGCGGACATATCATTGGCGATTGAAAATCATGCAAAAAGCTTTGGCTATGGCGTTGTACGAGCTCTCGTCGGTCATGGCATCGGGAGAAAACTGCATGAGGCGCCCGAAGTACCGAATTTTTGCGACAGACGAATGGGACGCGGAATTAAACTTCTTTCGGGGATGACGATAGCGGTTGAAC
Source organism: Clostridia bacterium (assembly GCA_036654235.1). Taxonomy (GTDB): domain Bacteria; phylum Bacillota; class Clostridia; order Christensenellales; family CAG-138; genus JAVVSK01. Next base: position 76,603 of record JAVVSK010000006.1, read on the forward strand.
CCATGATAAATTTGGGATCGGGAGAAGTATTTACCGATCGGGATAACGGATGGACGGTACATACGATAGATAACGCTCCGTCCGCGCACTATGAAAATACTATATTGATAACCGAGTCGGCTCCAGTCATTTTAACCGCACCATTGGAGGAATAATATGGATACGGATCTTGTAGGCAGGACCGCGCTTTCAATAGCCGGCCGCGATAAAGGAAGGAATTTCATAATCGTGGGGGCACCTGATCCGCAACACGTTTGGGTTGTGGACGGGACATTGAGAAAATTGGACAATCCAAAAAAGAAAAAGCTTAAGCATATAAGATTCTATGATATAACGGCAGAGGGAATCAAAGAAAAGATAAATGGGAAGAAACCGGTTTTTGATGCTGAAATAAGAAAATATTTGCTCAACACTTTTTTAGTAGAAAGCAAGGAGGAATAGCTTGTCAAAGGATGATGTATTCGAAGTAGCGGGCGTTGTAACGGATTCTTTTCCGAACGCGACGTTTGAGGTGACGCTAGAAAATGGACATAAAATTTTGGCGCACATATCGGGGAAACTGCGCATGAATTTCATACGTATTTTACCCGGCGATAAAGTAACGGTCGAGCTTTCGACGTATGATTTATCGCGCGGCAGAATTACATGGCGTAAAAAGAATTAAAAGCGTAAAAAGAATTAAAGGCGAAAATAAGTTGACAAAGCGAAAAAATTTTGTTATCATTAACAGTCTTTGAAAAATCGCAACAAGGAGGACGAATAAATGAAGGTCAGACCGTCGGTCAAACCAATGTGCGAAAAATGCAAGATAATAAAGCGCAAGGGTCGCGTAATGGTTATCTGCGAGAACCCGCGTCATAAGCAAAAACAAGGTTGACGAGTGGAAAAAATCGGAGCGAAGCTTCCGCTCAAAAAAGAATATTTTTGAATATCACTTGCCAAAAGCGGCTGGCGCGGTTAGCTATCGCGCTTTTTGGCGGGTAAAGAAAAAGGCATCGGTTTGTTTTGAAAATTAGAGCCATAGGTTTTAACGTCATTTAATCGGTGTTTGATAGAGACAAAGTAAGAAAAGTAAGTAAAGAAAGAATTTTCGGAGGTGTACAAACTATATGGCACGTATTTCCGGTGTTGATTTACCGAGGGAAAAGCGAGTCGAGATAGGCCTTACCTACATATTCGGTATAGGTCAAACTACAGCGAGCGAAATACTCAAGGCGACCGGCGTTGATCCCAACGCAAGGGTCAGGGATCTGAGCGAAAGTGACGTTAGTAAGCTTAGAGACTATATCGACCACAACTGTAAGGTTGAAGGCGACTTGAGACGTGAAACCTCAATGAACATAAAGCGTCTTGTCGAGATTGGCTGTTACCGCGGAGTTCGTCACCGCAAGGGATTGCCCGTCAGAGGTCAGAGTACTAAACAAAATGCGCGTACGCGCAAGGGTAAGAAGCGCTCAACAGGCGGAGCGAAGAAGAAGTAAGGAGGTAATGAATAATGGCAAAAGCAAAGCTTAAGAAGGCTGGTACGCGAAAACGTCGTGAAAAGAAGAACATTGAACGCGGCGCGGCGCACATTCGATCCTCCTTTAATAACACGATGGTAACCATAACGGATATGTTTGGCAATGCTATTTCTTGGTCTTCGGCGGGTGGTTTGGGTTTCCGCGGTTCAAGAAAGAGCACTCCGTTTGCGGCACAGATGGCGGCGGAGGCTGCCGCTAAGGCTGCTATGGAACATGGGTTAAAGACGGTCGAGGTTTACGTAAAGGGTCCCGGAAGCGGTCGTGAGGCAGCGATTCGCGCATTACAGACGGCGGGTCTTGACGTTAACATGATTAAAGACGTGACGCCCATACCGCATAATGGATGCCGTCCGCCGAAGCGTAGAAGAGTTTAAGGAGAATAACTATGGCAAGATATACGGATTCAGTTTGCAGGCTGTGCCGAAGGGAAGGGCAGAAGCTCTTTTTAAAGGGTGACAGATGTTATTCGGGGAAATGCTCCCAGACAAAGAGACCTACCCCTCCGGGGCAACATGGTCAGGCGCGTGCAAGAAAACAATCTGAGTATGGTATTCAGCTCAGAGAAAAGCAAAAGTGCAGGAGAGCATACGGTGTATTAGAATCCCAGTTCAGGAAATACTATGAAATGGCTTCTAATATGCGCGGTGTAACCGGTGAAAATATGCTCTGTTTATTGGAAAGAAGATTAGATAACGTGGTTTACCGTTTAGGTCTTGGAAACAGCCGCGCTGAAGCGCGTCAGATGGTCAATCACGGACATATAAGAATCGATGGGAACAAGGTTGATATTGCCTCTTTCCTAGTAAAGCCGGGTCAGGTGATAACCGTACGCGAGAGAAGCCGCGATATAAATATATTTAAAGAGTTAAAGGAACAGGGAGTCAAAAATACCCCGCCAAAGTGGCTTGAGATGGATGCCGAAAACCTTACCGGGAAGGTCATTACGATGCCTAAGCGTGAAGACGTTGATCTTTCTATCGCAGAGCACCTTATCGTTGAGTTCTACTCAAGATAATATATCTTGTAAAAAACAGAAAGGGGATTTTGTTATGTTTGAGATTGAAAAACCCAGAATTGAATGCATATCCACAAGTGAGGACGTTGGCGTTTTCACGGTTATGCCTCTTGAACGCGGCTTTGGTACAACTCTCGGTAACGCACTGAGGCGAGTACTTTTAAGCTCACTGCCCGGAGCTGCCGTTACGACAATAAAGATAGACGGTGTACTGCACGAATTTTCTTCAATCGAAGGCGTAAAAGAGGATGTAACGGAGATAGTTTTAAACCTCAAACAACTGGTGCTCAAACTTTATTGTGACGAGGAGAAAACCATCGTTATAGATAAAGAGGGCGAATGCGTCGTTACAGCCGGCGATATAATCGCAGATTCTGACGTTGAGATAATAAATCCCGATTTGAAAATCGCGACACTTGATAAGGGTGCGAAACTTCATATAGAGATGACTGTCGATTCGGGGCGCGGGTATGTCAGCGCGGAACGCAATAAAAAGCGTATTAAGGACATGCCAATAGGGCATATAGCCATAGATTCAATATTCACGCCGGTTAAGAAAGTCAACTTTGAGGTTGAGGACTTCCGCGTTGGTCAGGTTACTGACTTTGACAAGCTAATACTTGAGGTTACTACTACAGGTAGCATTACCCCGGAGGACGCAGTTTGTTTAGCATCGAAAATATTGACAGAGTATCTCCAGCTCTTTATAAACTATGCGGATCCAAATAGCCGTCAGGTTGAAATGCATGTAAATAAAGACGATGATAAGCGTGCAAGGTTATCCGATATGACTATTGAGGAGCTTGATTTATCCGTCCGTTCGTTCAACTGTCTTAAGCGCGCCGGTATAAATACGGTCGACGAGTTGGCTAAGAAGAACGAGGACGAGATGATGAAGGTAAGGAATCTTGGTCGTAAGTCGTTGGAGGAAGTCCAATTGAAATTAGCGGCTCTAGGGCTTACGCTCAGAGACGGAGAAGAATAATATCGTGGGGGAAACCCATTTTAACTAAGAACCACAAGAGGAGGAAAAACACATGCCCAACCGTAAGTTAGGCAAGCCGACGGATCAGCGCGTCGCTATGCTTAGAAATCTTACAACCGCGTTGCTCTTTAACGGCAGGATAGTGACGACGGAAGCGCGCGCAAAGGAAGTTCGCCCGATAGCGGAAAAACTAATTACGCTCGCGGCGTCTGAATATAAGAACAGCGTTACCGTTAAAAAGGATACGCGAAACGATAAGTCACAGATAGTTGAGATCGAAGTGACAAATGATATGCCCTCAAAGCTTCATGCCCGCAGGCAAGTAATGTCGTATCTTTACGATTTTCCTGAGCCGAAGAAGGAGAAGGAAAGCAGGTCTAAGTACCAAGAGCGTACAGCGGACAGAAAACATGCGGTCCTTGAAAAGCTTTTTAGAGACATAGCGCCGAAATATGAAGATCGAAAGGGTGGCTACACCCGAATCGTAAAAATTGGACCTCGCCGTGGAGACGGAGCCGAAATGGTTCTTCTGGAGTTGGTCTAAAACCAAATAGATATATAATTATTGCCCTCAAGTTTTTGAGGGCTTTTTTTCGAATAAAATTGACATTTGGTAAAAAGGTTCTTACAATCAAAGGTAATTTCAAATAAGGAGTTTTTTTAGATATGGAAAATTATGTACCTCTTGTCAACGAATATCGGGGAAAGACGCTTGACTTAATACATCTTGGGTATCTTTCGGCTGTTGATATGAACGGGAAAATAATATTGAACGCGGGCGATCCCAATGCTATCGTATATTATCGAAGTGCTTCAAAGCCCGTTCAGGCGCTTCCGACTATTGCGCGGCATCTCGACGAAAAATTTGGGCTTACAGACGAGGAGAGCGTTATATTTTCAGCTTCGCATGCGGGCGAAAAATTTCATATAAGTGCTCTTGAAAGCATACTGAAAAAAACGGGGCTTAAAGAAGAAATGCTGATTATGAAGCCCGCCGTTCCTGCATATGCACCCGCTAACGAAGAGAGAATAAGGGAAGGTATTCCGCCTAGAAAGCTATATCATAACTGCGCCGGGAAACACCTTTCGCTCTTGCTTTTACAAAGAGAACTAGGGGGAGAGCTAACTGATTATTATAAAAACGAATCTTTGGCGCAAATGGAAATATTGCGAACTATAAAAGAGGTCGGAGAGACGGATACCGTTGAGTTGGGAATTGACGGATGCGGCGTAACCGTATTTGCGGTTCCCGTTAGAAGCATAGCGACGGCTTTTTTAAACCTTGCGCACCCCGAGAAGATAAATGACGAGGCATTATCAAACGCCGCGAAACGCTTTATACCGCGCATACATGAATATCCGAGAATGATTCGCGGGACTAATTATATTTGTTCAATTCTAAATATGGATCCCAATATAGTAGCGAAGGGCGGTGCGAATGGCGTTTATGGATTCGCGTTAAAAAAAGAAGGCATAGGTGTTTCGTTTAAACTTATAGACGGAACGCAAGATTGTTGGCCGCTTATCATAAAGACGGTTCTTCAACGACTTTCTGCGTTGAGCGATGAAACCCGCGAGCGTATAGATTTACTTTCCCCAGAAATAATAACGAATGATAACGATATTGTGGTCGGCGAAAGAAGGATTGCCTTTTAAATAAGACCGTAAAAATTTTCATGCATAAGACAAAAAAGATCTTCTTTTTCTGCGCTTTCCGCCTCTGCTTGTAAACGACCTTTTCCGGTGCAAATAAAGCTAAAATATAAGGAAAAAACAAACTGCGCTGTACACGGGTGAGTCAAGATGGTATAATGAATAAAAGCGGAGGCGGACGCATGATAATATTGGGTATTGACCCCGGCTATGCGATATTGGGCTATGGTGTATTATTGCTTGAGGGGTCAAATTTTTCTGTAATAGATTACGGAGTTATAGAAACTAAGAGTGATATGCCTTTTCCAAAACGGCTTTCACGTTTATATGAAGGGACCAGAGCGCTCATCGAAAAGTATAGCCCTGATTGCGTTTCTTTTGAGGAACTTTTTTTTGCGAGAAATACTAAAACTGCTCTTCAAGTTGCGGCGGGACGCGGAGTATCAATATTGGCGGCTGAAGAATGCGGATTACCACTTTATGAATATACGCCTATGCAAATAAAGCTTGCTGTCTGCGGCAACGGACATGCGGACAAACATCAAATCATGGAAACCGTTAAAATGCTACTGCACCTAAAATTAAGACCTAAGCCGGACGATGCGGCTGATGGCTTAGCTGCCGCCATATGCCATGCGAGCACGATGAAAATTTGCGCAGAGGAGTTTATTATAAAGTAATGTACGCTTATATATCGGGATTTGTAACCGAAATTGGTTTGGCGCATGCGGTAATAGAGGCAAACGGTGTCGGATATTTACTTTTTTGCGGGACGAAAACTTTAGAAAAACTTATTTTGAATGAAAAATCAAAATTACTTACGCATTTTCGCGTTACGGATGACGCGCTTTCGCTATATGGCTTTAGCGACGAGGATGAGCGAGATATTTTCAAAAAACTGCTGACGGTATCGAGGATAGGACCGAAGCTTGCTCTTGCCGTTATATCGAATCTAACGCCAAGCGATATTGCTTGCGCAATTGTAACTGAAAACGCAGCGGCTTTTGACTCTGTTCCCGGAATGGGAAGAAAAACAGCGGCGCGTGTTTTGCTTGAGTTAAAGGGAAAGGTCGACGGAGAACTGAGAGTTACGACCGAGAACGGGTGCGCTATTGAATTTAAACCGTCCGAGTTAAAAAAAGAGGCGGTTGCAGCTTTGGTATCGCTGGGATATGACGGGGTAACGGCCGGTAAAGCCGTAGCTGCCGTAAAAGATTGCGATACTATTGAAGAGCTTATAACCCTTTCTCTTAGGGGAATAAAAAGATGAGCTTATGATGGCTTTGGGGGATAATGAACGACGAACGATTGATAACCTCATCACTGCTTCTTGAGGATGAACAAACCGATTATAGTCTGCGTCCGCGATTTTTAAACGAATATATAGGGCAAACAGACGTTAAAGAGCATGTAAGAATATATATGGAAGCAGCAAAGCTAAGGGGAGAGCCTCTCGACCATACGCTCTTATATGGACCTCCGGGACTTGGGAAAACGACTCTCGCCTCTATAATAGCTAACGAGATGGGAGGAAACCTTAGGATTACATCGGGACCCGCCATATCGCATGCGGGGGATCTTGCTGCGATTTTAACGAACCTTGGGCAGGGCGATATATTGTTCATAGATGAAATTCATAGGCTTAACGCGACGGTTGAGGAAATTTTATATCCGGCTATGGAGGATTTCGCTATTGATATTATTATCGGAAAAGGTCCTTCGGCGCGGTCTATAAGATTAGATCTTCCCAAATTTACTTTAGTCGGTGCGACGACAAGGATGGGGCTTTTGACAGCACCGCTTAGGGATAGGTTCGGGATAAAAGAGCAACTGGAAATGTACAAGCCCGAAGATCTTATGGAAATAATAGTGCGAAGCGCTGATATACTTGAAATAAAAATTGATATCAACGGTGCGGAGGAAATAGCGAAACGCTCCCGCGGAACTCCGAGGATAGCGAACCGACTTTTAAAAAGGATACGCGACTTTGCAATGGTACTTGGAAATGGCTCAATTGACCTAGAGATAACAAAGCGTGGGCTTTATATTTTGAAGATAGATGAGTTGGGTCTAGATAATACGGACAGAAGACTTTTAATGACAATGATAGAAAAATTTCCGGGTCGCGCCGTCGGGTTAGATACGTTGGCGGCATCGCTCTCCGAAGATTCGACGACTATCGAAGATGTTTACGAGCCATATCTTTTACAATTGGGCTTTATTGCTAGGACACCGAGGGGACGGATTGTTTTACCGGCGGCCTACGGACATTTGGGCTTAACGCCACAGGCGGAGGAAATAAGATTATTTTGACGGAGGTAAGCTTCATGAATAAGAGAGTCAAGGAACTCGAAACAATGCTGGAGGAACGCAACCAAGAGCTTGAAATGATGGCGTCGAGAGTAGGCGAGCTGAACAGTAGACTTGATGAGTATAGAACGCGCGAAGCGTCTATCGCTTATGCACTGACACAGGCTCATGAAACGAGTATGCGAATAATTGACGACGCTAACCAGAACGTAAAAAATGCGGAACTTGAAGCCGAACGCATCAAGAAAAACGCTCAAGGCGACGCGAAAAGTACGCGCGAAAAAGCGAGGCGTGATTCTCAGTCGATGTTAGACAGAGCTAAAGCGGAAGCTCAGGAAATAACGAATAAGGCTAAAGCGGATGCCGTAGAAATATCAATAAAATCCGATATAATAGTCAAAGAGGCTGAGGATAAAGCGAAAAAGCATGAAGAATATTCAAATTATCTCGACAAGCTCATGCTTGATGTATCGAGAAAACTTTATGCTTTTATATCTGAACTTAAAAACGACGAAGAAATTGAACATGCGAATGGTCAGGGCGTAGGCGCTATAATAAAAACGCATCTTGGGATTCCTAAACAATATGTTGATTCCAAACAGCTTTATCATACTATAATGAAGCTGGATGGACGCGCATTTCCGGAAGCTTCGGAAGTTTCGGAAGCTTCGGAAGTTTCGGAAAATTTGAAAGATGATGACGTTAAGGACGGCGGCTTTAAACTGGAAGCGAGCGATGCTCTATGCGACGACGAAGATCAGTTCGATCCTGACGATATAGTGTTCGAGGAGTTTAACGAATCGTTCAACGTTGGCGACGATATAGCGGTAGCAATATCGGGGATAAACAACTTTGATAGCGCGGAAACCGACGACGATGATAATCTCATAAAGCCTATTACGATAGATCTGTTTGATTGACAAAAGTTAAATTACAATGCTATAATCCGCTGATATTTTTTGATTGGAGTTAGAAAAGATGCCTAAGAAGAATGATGAATTTGTAAAAGAAATAGCTTCGAGGACGGAAAATTTTCCCCAATGGTACACCGACGTTGTTATAAAGACCGATATGGTAGACTATTCCGACGTAAAGGGCTGTATGGTAATAAAACCATATGGCTATAGTATCTGGGAACTTATACAGGAAGAGTTGAATAGGAGGTTTAAAGAAACAGGTCATAAAAACGCTTATTTTCCTCTCTTTATTCCGGAAAGCCTTTTAAAGAAGGAGGCGGAGCATGTTAAGGGCTTCGCGCCCGAGGTAGCTTGGGTAACGCATGGCGGCGACGAGGAACTTGCGGAAAGGCTTTGCGTTCGTCCGACGAGCGAGACTATAATCTGCTCAATGTATTCAAAATGGATACAGTCGTATCGCGATTTACCCGTTTTGATAAACCAATGGGCAAATGTTGTGCGTTGGGAAAAAAGCACGAGACCTTTTCTTAGGACGACCGAATTTTTATGGCAAGAGGGACATACGGCGCATGCGACATTCGACGAGGCACAGGAAGAAACTATTCGCATGTTGAACGTATATATAGACTTCATGGAAAACGTTCTCGCGATACCGGTAATAGCAGGGCAAAAGAGCGAAAAGGAAAAGTTCGCCGGCGCTTATGCGACTTATACTATGGAAGCCATGATGCAGGACGGAAAAGCCTTACAAATAGGCACTTCGCATAATTTGGGAGACCATTTCGCAAAGGCTTACGATATAAAATACCTAAGCAAAGAGGGAAAACTCGAATATTGCAATACTACCTCATGGGGAACGAGTACTCGAATGATAGGCGGAATTATAATGGCACATGGAGATGACCGTGGATTGGTTTTACCTCCGAAGGTTGCGCCTACTCAGGTTGTTATTTTACCTATAGCCTCGCATAAAGAGGGAGTATTGGATAGGGCTTTCGAGCTTAAAAAAGAGCTTATTGACGCGGGGATACGCGTTGAACTTGACGATAGGGATTATTCTGCTGGTTGGAAATTTAACGAATGGGAAATGAAGGGCGTTCCTATACGCCTTGAGATAGGACCGCGCGATATAGAAACAGGTGTTGCGGTTCTGATGAGAAGAGATACCCTTGAAAAACAAACAGCGGAGCTTTCGGGTATTACCGAAACTATTAAGGCTCTCCTTTCAGACGTTCAGCTTGGGCTTTATAATAAGGCTCTCGCTCTAAGAGAAGGTAAAACTTCCGACGTTAAGAATATGGACGCATTGGAAACGGGAGTACAAACGGGATTTGTCCGCGCAATGTGGTGCGGAGAGCGCGCTTGTGAAGACGAGATAAAGTCAAAAACGGGGGCTACAAGCCGTTGCATTCCGTTTAAACAGGAGAATTTATCCGATACTTGCGTATGTTGCGGTAAAAAAGCAAAGCACATGATGTATTTTGCTAAGGCATATTGATTAATATTCAATAAAATATATAGTTAAAAATCCCGAGTATCTTAAAATAACGCTTGCATTATTTATTTACATGACGTATACTAGAGATGGTGTCCGATAATGTCGGTTGTACCGAAAATAATATTACTAAGGGGATTTTCAAATGTTCCAAGACAAAGTACTAGTTTGCAGGGACTGTGGCGCAGAGTTTGTGTTCACGGGTGGTGAGCAGGAATTCTATGCGTCGAAGGGTTTTCAGAACGAGCCGTCTCGTTGCAAAGAATGCAGAACCGGTCGCAAGAATCAACGTGGTGGCGATAGGCAGATGCATGATGCCGTTTGTGCAGAATGTGGCAGACCTACTCAAATACCTTTCGAGCCGAAGAATGACAGACCTATTTATTGCAAAGAATGCTTCCAAAATCACAGAGGAGTCTAATCCCCTTTGCCCGCTGAGCGGATATCGGTGAATTAGAAAACGGTCGCGGCGTTTCATTTAGAAATGCCGCGTTTTCTTATATTATAATCGCATGCATGTAAAAATCAATAATAACATTTGAAGCAGAAATTGCGTTGTTTTGCCATACAAACAACATAAAAGATTATGATTGCAATTTTTCCTTTTATAGTGTAGAATCAATTCCATAGTTTTATTCCAAGGAGAATCTGATGAGAAATCTTACATTGAAAGATATTATCGCTATTTTGCGCAACAGAATAGTTTTGATAATTATACTTCCCATTGTTACTATGACGGTGGCGGCATATCTTAGTTTTAACGTGATTGTACCAACTTATGTAGCTCAAACCTCTCTATATGTTTTGAATACTAGCAATGAACAAATTTCTTCAAGCGATCTTACAGCGGGGCTTCAGCTAATAGAGGATTACCGCGAGATTGCGAAGAGCAATAGCGTTGTTTCGGGAACGGCGAGAAAATTAGAATTGCCCGACCTTAAGGGATATGATATTGATGTATCTTCCGTAAACGATTCGCGCGTACTTAGAATTTCCGTAACGGGTACGGATCCAACTATGACGGCAAATGTCGCGAACGAACTTGCCGCGCAGTTTACCGAACGTGTAATGGAAATACTTAAAGTCGATAACGTGTCGGTAATTGATTCCGCCGATACGCCGACTATTCCGTTTGCTCCGAAAAAAGCGCAAAATATATTGATAGCCGGACTTGTTGGACTTGTCACCGCGATAGCTGTTTCTATAGCAATAGATATGTTAAATACAACCGTTCGAACATCCGACGATATTGAAGAACAATTAAAGCTTCCTGTTTTAGCTAGGATACCTAAAATTGAGGAGAAAAAATCATGAAATTCAGAGAAAAAAATCCTTTTGAAAAGAAAAAAATCAGCATACCCGTTAGCGTTATAGATTCATATATGCGCGGCTCCCTAAGGTTGCGGGATTCTATAAAAATTTTACGTACTAATATACAGTTTGCCGGAATAGATGATGAAATAAAATCAATCGTGGTAACCAGTACGAATAAGGGCGAGGGAAAAACAACGACATCGTGTAATCTCGCTATAGCTATGGCGGAAGCCGGGAAACGCACCTTACTTGTCGAAGCGGACTGCCGTCACCCAATGTTGGGCAACAGACTAAAAATAAGACCTAAGTTAGGATTTGTATCGCATTTATACGGCAAAACGAGTTTAGACGATATAATTACCGCAACAGAGCTTCCGGGATTGTTCTTATTGGATGCCGAACCGCATATAAGCAATCCTGTAGAGATTATAGATTCGAATAAGTTTACGGTTATGATGGCTGAGCTAAGGGATAAGTTCGATATGGTTATTTACGATACGGCACCTTTGGGATCGTTTATTGAAGCTGCGCTAATAGCGGCAAGGGCAGATGCAACGATTATCATTATAGCTCCGGGGATGACGGACATTGAAAAGGTTAAAGGTGTTTTGGAACAATTAAAAAAGGCCAATGCCCGCGTTCTCGGTGCAGTACTGAATGGGATTGAGGTTGAACGTACAAATTATCATTATGATTATTACTATTATGGAAACAGAGATAAGAAAAAGGGCGCGAAAACTTAAAAAAGGAAGGCGTGCGATATAGATTATGTTTGATATTCACAGTCATGTTTTATACGGAGTAGATGATGGAGCGCGAACGATTGATGAATCGGTAGATATGCTTAAAAAAGCGAAAATGTCAGGGATTGATAAAATTATTGCGACACCGCATGTAAGGCGCGAATACGGGAACGTGAACCTTATGCGAGAGCGTTTTTTAGAGGTTCGAGATGAAGCGGATAAACTTGGGATAAAACTTTTTATGGGCTACGAAGTAAATTGTCTTATGTTAACGGATATTAAACCCGAGGATTATAAAAGCTACTGTATAGAGGGTACAAACTCGTTTTTGCTTGAGTTTGAGTTCTCAAATATACCCGCATATTTTGATACTATGATATATGCGCTTCAAAAAGAGGGGCTCACGGTTATAATCGCGCATCCGGAACGCTATTTATTCGTTCTAAAGGATTTTAAGATCGCAGAGCGTCTTATAGAAATGGGCTGTGAAATTCAAATTGAGTCTTGGAGTCTATCGCTTCCTAAGTTTTCTAATCAAAGGCGAGTTGCGGAAAAACTTATAACTGAAGGAAAAGCGCATTATATAGCATCGGACGCACACAAAAGCGAGGATTATATCAATTTTGCAAAAAATATAAGACGGTACGGAAAAACGTTCCTTGCGCCGTCATTGAGCATAAATATATAATTAACTGCAACTTTTAAGCGATATGTAAAAATATGTTTACTCTTTAATAAAAAGCAAATGTTTTTTTGACTTAATTGTACAACTATAACGATTGCGTAGGCTAAAGAACGAATAAATCTATGTTCTTCGCAAAAGCCGCTTGTTTACGGAGTATTAAACATTGTTATATAATTCATAATAAATTCCGAGGAGATTTATTCGTCCTCGGGATTTTTTTTTAAAAAGAGCCCTTAAAGGGATTGCAATTTTAAAAGGTATGCTTTATAATGATTTAGAATCAATGGGGGACGCGTTTGCGTCAGCCCGAAATTAATTTAGGAGGAAACAAAACAATGAAGAAAATCGTTGCATTTGCACTTGCGTTGGCTATGGTTTTAGCGCTTGTGCCGAATACTTTCGCAACAAATGTACTTGGCGCACAGAAATCCGCTTATACGCCAAAGTCTAATTTCCAAACTGAAACCGCCGGCAATCTAGCGGCAGACAGAGAACTCCCCGGGAATAATGCGGCTGATGTTGCCAATCTCGAGGTTAATGAAGAATGGGAATCTATTAAGAACCCAAGTAAACTTGAAAGTCCGGAAATGGACTTCAATGACGAAAACTTTAATCGTTGGCGCGTTCCGTTCCCCGAAATTGGTTATGGTGCAGTTTTTGATCTTGCAACCGATTTCTCGGACATGGATCCTTTCTTCAACGACCAGACAGCTAACTGCTGGGGCTTGATGTTCTATTGGAGCGCCGATGAAACGACCAATTACGTCTACAGCGAAAATGATAAAGTTTATGCAATGGCTCAACTTTGGGAAGGCTTTACTGCCGAGGATGATCTAAACCTTTGCATGGCTGTTTTTGCCGGAGATAACGAGGCTGAGGAAATAAGTCTTGCCGGATATTCTATCAACAATCAGTATGTTACAACGAAACATACTGCTCCTGCTGATAACTACATGTATGCGTTCCTACTCTTCACATGGGATCAGTCATTTAATGCTGGCAAAATATTCTTGACGGGCAACCTCTATGAGAAGGAAGCTGCGAATCTTAATACAACGGCAACTCTTGCTCTTGGTCAGACCGCGACTCTTGATATTGGCGGTGCCGATACCGAGCTGTTCCTTGATCCGTTCTTTAGCGAAGTTTACGGAAAAGCTTATTCCGTAGATCTTAAAGCGGGCGATAAGTTTACGATTACATTCGACGGCAGTGATAAGATCGGTATAATGGCTTATGTATTCAATGAGAGTTGGGGCTTGGTGTCGCGAACGGGTATTTCAAAAGCCGACTTTGAAGATGGGCATACGTATGATAACGTATACCTTGATTACAGAACCCCTGTCAACGAAAAAATTTATATTGTATTGGCGGGCTTCGATTATTCCGATACAGGAACGGTAAATATGAAGCTTAGCGAATACAACGGTGAATGGGTAGCCGAAAATATCAATTTCTCAGAGCTTAACACGACCAATGTTGGCGTTGACGGCGAGGGCAACCTTATTGAAGGCGCACACTGGGGATATGTATGGTATGCTGAAGATGGAGTAGGCGAACTTCATATTGTATATCCCGGCGAATACACCTTTACGGCAGAAAACCCGAATGTTGTTGTAATTCCTTATGACAATACAGTTATGCATCTTAATGGTGCAACTTTCGCTGGCATACTGTCTCTCGCGAAACAGGCTCCGGTAGAAGTTAACTGTATGACAGACAACAATAAAATAGAGAGTAATGGCGTTATGCCGTATGCACTCTATAATATTTCAAGCGAGAAAGCTTTCGCACCGATATACTTCACAGGTATGGGCGGCGTAGATCTCATAGCTCCTTCCGGAGTTGAACTTCAGAGCGCTTCTCTTCACATTGGCTGTGCCAGATACCATGCTACCGCTATCGGCGGCGACGGTATTGAATACGCCTTTGCAACAACTACTTTTGAAGCAACCCTTACCCTTGGAGCCGGCGCAACGATAGAAGACGATCTCGTTCTTGCAACCGTTTGGTCCGATGCGACTGAGTCTGCGGTTCTTGCTTATTCATTCGCTCCTGTAGCGGATATCCATAATCAATCGGACGAAATTCTCAATATCGCTGCTGAAGTTACCGTAAAGAACTCTGTTGGTATCCGTGGCGATGCTAATGGCGATGGCACGGTTAACTCCGGCGATGCTTCCGCTATACTTCGTTTCCTTGCGAAACTTGATGTAATCGAAGGACAGAACCTCATTAATGCCGACTATAACCAGGACGGCAACGTTAACTCCGGCGATGCTTCAGGTATCCTTCTTTTCTTAGCAGGCGGCGCACACTAATAGGTTTTAGATTTTAAGTTTGAAACTTAATTGATCGAGAGAGGCTGATCATTAATTGATTAGCCTCTCTCTTATGCTATATTAAACAGCCTTTATTATATTGAGATTCAATAGCTTGAGTTTCTAATACCTCGTATTAATACGAGGTATTTATTGGTAAGGCTTTATCAATATTTGGAGGTGAATTATCAGCAAAGATGCCTTTTTATGTAGTTCGCAATTTTCTAAACCTTTATTCAAACTTAGGCTATGACGAAAATATGAGAAAAAGACCGCCTGGACTTTTTCTAGACGGAGTTTTAAATTAGCGCATATTGAATGAATTTAAACTTAATAAAAATCAATGCGGAAGGTCGGAAACGTAATTTAAAAATATACCTGCCGAAAGAATGTCGGCGCATCCTCCGGGACTTAAATTCCGTTTTATGAAGTCGGCATCGGCAGATAAAGCGGCAGAAAATCTATCTTCTTTTGAGAGAGATAACATTTTATTAGCTTCATTTATCATATACTTATACCCGGAGATCCCGGCGCGATGCAAAATATTCGTATCCGAAACGATTGGGAGCAGATCTAAAAGCGTAAAAACCGCAGCATCGTTATCGGAAAAGCCGCGTGTCAAGTAGTCTTTAAATTTATTGAACGCGAATAAGACGGAGGGAAATCCAGATACCGATTCGGACTTTATTCCGGAAATTCCAAAATCAGATTCTACGGAAGAACCGTTTGGATTGCGAACGGCTGTTTTAAAGTGCTCAGCTGCAAGGTTAGCTGCAATTTGTAAAACGTCATCCCTATCGGTAGTAAAGCATTTGCTGAAAGAAGCGAGAAGAAGCCCGATAGTAAAGATCGCGCCCCGATGCGTATTTACGCCGCCCGTTGCATTTAACATAGATCTTTCAGCGCGCTTTCCCTCCTCGCTCAATAATAGCATGAGCGTTTTATAGTCGGCGTTTGCGTTTTCAATACCAAATCGCGCCATGCGCTTAAAGTGCGGAAAGAGAGAAGATGCGCTTGCGTAAAAATCAGGAAGTCCCATGTCGCTATGCGCTCCCGTATTATTTCTATCGACCAGCCCGGGCTTAGGGGTTGCCTCAACTTCGCATATCAATGCGTCATATGCACATTTTGCGAGTGTAGACGAAAAATAGTCGTATAAAATTTCCATAGACGCTGATATAATTGTGTTTAGCCCATGGTTTCGGCTTCTCGCGCAGACAGACGCGATTTCGTTACAGATGAGACAACGACGCGGCTTTTCGCGGGTCATTTTTTCACCGGCGGTATTTAAAACATCAATGTCGAAAAGTCGTCCCAATTGGAAACTGTCCTCTATTTTGACCATTGCGGCTTTTATTGTTTCGGGATCGCCTTGAACCGCGAAATAACCCTCGTCTCCCGTCTCGAGATGAATAACGGACGAATAGATAATATTCGGTAAAGCGGTTCTTATCATAGAAACACCGGTTAAAAAGGCACGACGAAGTAGGGGGAAAGATTTAATTTCGCCCGCCATATTCATTGTAAAACTTATAACCGCCGAATTAAAGCGGTTGGATAGTGCGCGTTGATTTATGACCCTCTGTTCGCGGGCATTTAGCATTTCGTCTATATTTATCTTCATAATGCAAGCATAATACAGCAAAGCTGTGGATTTTTCTATAGCAAATTTAAAATATACACGCCTGTGTGCAGGAATTTCAAAAAAAATCGCGAATTAGTTGATGAAAAAGAGAGTATGGGAGGGGGATAAATGTCGGCGTTTCCGGATGCTTGGATAGCTGAGCTTCTGAATAAAAGCGATATAGTTTCTATCGTTTCGGAATACTCAATGCTTAAAAAAAAAGGCGGCAAACTCTGGTGTTGTTGTCCCTTTCATTCGGAAAAAACCCCGTCTTTTTCCGTTTCCCCGGATAAACAACTTTATTATTGTTTTGGCTGTCATGTTGGCGGAGGTGTTATAAAATTCGTTATGGATATAGAGTCCATCTCATATACGGATGCGGTTAAGAATCTTGCACGCCGCGCCGGAATGGATCTTCCGAGCGAAATCGACGATGAAAAGCTCCGCCTTGAACGTGTAATACGTGAAAGACAGGCGGAAGCTTGTAAAGAGTCCGCGCGTTTTTTTCACGAAACTTTGATGAACGAGGAAGGCGCACCCGCTCTTGCATATTTAAAAAAACGCGGTGTCTCGTATCATGCTATAAGAAAATTCGGGCTTGGATTTTCCCCGAACGGAAGGACTGTGCTTATAGATGCGCTTAAAGCTAATGGATTTTCGGAAAATGAGCTGATAGGCGCGGGTGTTGCGCGGGAAAAGAGCGATGCCGGCGGCGGGAATCGCGTTTATGATGCGTTTTATAATCGGGTCATGTTTCCGATAATAGCGGTGAACAACAATGTTATAGGTTTTGGTGCGCGCGCAATTGGATCTGAACAGCCCAAATATATAAATACGGGCGAAACGCGGATTTTTAATAAGCGTTATAATCTTTTTGCGTTGAATTTAGTTAGAAAAAAGCGAACTGAGGATATAATCGTCGTTGAAGGCTATATGGACGTTATCCAACTTTTTTCGTCCGGAATTGAAAACGCAGTAGCCTCGCTTGGAACGGCGCTTACGCGCGAACAGGCGCGGTTGATAAAAAGATATGCGCAAACGGTTTATATAGCTTACGATGGGGATAGCGCGGGTCAAAACGCAACTATCCGCGGTCTTGAAATATTGGCGGGTGAAGGGCTTCGCGTAAAGGTCATTGTTATACCTAACGAGATGGATCCTGACGATTTTGTTAAAAAGTTCGGGAAAGAGGCTTTTTTAAAGCTTAAAGATAACGCGCTTTCGCTTAACGCGTTTAAGCTTTTAAGTATAACGCGGACTCATGACCTTTCGACTGAAGATGGTCGTGAGGAATATGCGCTTAACGCTTGCAAACTCCTTTCGACTTTACAGCCTGTTGAACAGGCGCGGTTTTATGACGAGATAGCGAGAAACGCCGGAATAAGTATCGAAACGGTTAAGGCGCAGTGCGCTTTGGGAACTATCGGCGTGAACGATAATAGGGAGGAACTGAGGCTAGAATATGAAAACGGAGATAACTCAGAGGCTATTTCCGATAAATATTTAAAAACGCTGATAAGATGCGCTGTTCTTAGCGGCGTGGCGGCTAAGATTATTTTTGAGAATTCTGCTGAGCTTGATTTGGATAGCGAGTTGTTGACTTTATTTACAAATCTTTCCAATGGGCGCGAGGGGAAAGTAGATATTCGCCTTATTTTATCAGATGCGGAATATTCAGGCAAAACGCAGGCAATAATAGCGAACGCGGCGCAAGAGGAAGAATCAATTTTAGACCCTGAAAAAACGGCGTCGGATTGTGTTGATAGATTTAGGGCGTATAAGCTTAATTTAAGCTTAATGAAAATAGCCGGACGGATAGACGATCATTCGGCAACTTACGATGATTACGAAAGTTTAACGCGTATAAATGCCGAGTTATCGGCATTAAAACGCAAAGCATACCAATAGGAGGGCAATATTTTGGCGAGCACTGTCAACCGTGAACAAAAGATTAATGAGCTTTTGGAAAAGGGCAAGGCGAAGCATGTTTTAACGTTTAAAGAGGTTATGGATGCGCTTGAGGAATTGGAACTGGATGCGTATCAAATAGAGATGATATATGACAAGCTTGAAGCTTTGGGAATCGATGTTGTTGAGGAGATGAAGGGAAGCGAGGACGGGGACGAGGATGCGGTTGTTGAGCCCGAAATTGCGGCCGACGGCATCAATATTGACGATCCAGTACGAATGTACCTAAAAGAAATAGGACGGGTTCCTCTTCTTACAGCTCAACAAGAGGTGGAAATAGCTAAACGCATGGCGGCGGGAGATGAAGCGGCGAGCCGTGAACTTGCGGAGGCGAATCTTAGACTTGTTGTTTCGGTTGCGAAGCGATACGTTGGGCGCGGAATGTTGTTTTTAGACCTCATACAGGAAGGTAATATGGGTCTTATAAAGGCAGTTGAAAAATTCGACTATCAAAAGGGATATAAGTTTTCAACATATGCAACATGGTGGATTCGTCAGGCTATAACGCGCGCTATAGCGGATCAGGCGCGAACTATTCGAATTCCCGTTCATATGGTTGAAACTATAAATAAAGTTATACGCGTAAATCGTCAACTTTTACAGGAACTTGGAAGAGATCCGAGACCCGATGAGATAGCTAAGGAAATAGGGTGTCCCGAGGAAAAAGTGCGCGAAGCGATAAAGGTAGCGCAGGAGCCGGTTTCTTTGGAAACGCCTATCGGCGAAGAAGAAGATAGTCATCTCGGGGATTTTATACCCGACGACGATGCGCCGGCACCCGAAAACGTTGCGGCGTTTACGATGCTTAAAGAACAGTTGGTCGAGGTTTTAAATACGCTTACGGCGAGGGAAGAAAAAGTCTTACGCCTTCGCTTTGGGTTAGACGACGGAAGGGCTAGGACTCTTGAGGAAGTTGGAAAAGAGTTTAACGTTACGCGCGAACGCATTCGTCAAATAGAGGCGAAGGCGCTGCGAAAGCTAAGGCATCCGAGCCGTAGTAAAAAGTTAAAAGATTTTTTGGATTGAGTTTAAACGGAGGTAAAAATGAAAAAGATAGATATTTTTGACATTATGGGAGCCGCGATGAAGCAAATCGATAACGGCGCTTTTCTAATGGCGGGGAAAGAAAACAATCCTATGACGATAGGATGGGGCTTGTTGGGCGTTATTTGGGGAAGACCGATGTGCGCGGTGCTGGTCAGAAAGACGAGATATTCGCATGAGCTTTTGAAAGATGGACATTTCACCCTATCTGTTCCGTATTTATCGACCATGAAGGACGAATTGAGCCTATGCGGGACCGCTTCGGGACGCGATATGAACAAGCTCGAACAATTAAATGTTTCCGCTATCCCACTTCCTACCGCCTCTGTCGGAGCTTTCCCGGGTTGTCAATATTATTTTGACTGTAAAGTTGTCTATGAGGACGATATGGATATGAGCCGCGTTGACGAGAGTGTAAAAAAAGAATGGTATAACGAAAAAAATCAGGCGACGGCAGATGGCGATCCACATACCATATATTTTGCGGAAGTGACGAACATATATCTGAATGACTAAAGTTTGATAGATAAAACAACCATCAAAATATAGCCTTAAAAAACGGCGACTGTTATTTTATAATGGTCGCTGCTTTTTATTGAGTTAGATAAATTAAAATGGCTATTGCGGCTAAAGCGACCGCGCATAAAAAATTTATTGATTTTCTTTTTAAAGAATATCCTGAGACGAAGAAAAGTGAAAGAGAAAACAAAATACCCGATATGATCGGGACAACGGGAACGGAGACGACCGCGAAAGATAAATCCGAAATAGCGCTTGCGGTGGATAAAACAATATTAGAGAAAAAATCGGCGATAAAGGAAAAGGGAAGTATAAGAGGCTCATATAAAAACGATATTGCTATGCCGAAAAAAGCGAATATAAGAGCGACGCTTGCAGCAGGAATAGCGACTAGGTTGGCTATAGGAGAAAATAACGGTATTTGCTTAAAATATGCGGATAATGGACAAAAAGTTCCGATACTTGCTCCAATGGAAAGAGATATAGAATTTGTAAATGGACGAATTTTTCGCGGGACGGATATTCTTGTCAATGCGCTACTGATCAAAATTATACCTATCATTGCGCAAAATGAGAGCGCAAAACTACATGAATATATAAAATAAGGATTTATTGCGACGATAACTAAAAAGGCGAAAGAAAGCGACGAAAGAGAATCCGGTCGCCTATATATACATTTTCCAAAAAGATAACACAGAAACATTATCGACGCGCGAAGCAATGATGGGGAGAACCCTGTCATAGCAGTATAAAACGTTAAAAACACAGTTATAAAAAACAAACGAACCCATCTATTGAATGGTGCAAATAAATAAGTCAGGCAGCCGGCTATTATTGAAACGTGCAAACCCGAAAGCGAAAGTATATGAGCTACGCCGGAGTTTTGGACGGAAAGCTTCGTTTCATAGTTTAAATCTGCCGTATCGCCGAGGATCATGCCTTTTATAAACGCTGAATTTATAAAATTACGATTGATTGAGCTTTCTATTTCCAATTTAATTTTTGAAAGTGCGGTAAAAATTGTAGGTTCATTTGGCACGGCATATGGTCTTTTTATGCGCGTAACCGCGAATATTCCATTGGAAATATAGTAATGCGGCAAATAATCTTCCATGTTGTTTGAAAAATGCACGTAACCATACGCATAAACCGTCTCACCATAAGAAAGTTCGACATCCGAATCTATTAATATTTTCCCGGGAAATAATACGCTGTTGATTTTTGCATTATTAAGTACCGCCGTTTTCCCCTCCTTACAGACAGTACCGCTTATTACGCGCATACCGTCCTCGGGAGTTTTTGATGGATAAAATATAAAAGTTCGAAAAGTAAAAATAAAAAAAGCTATGGCGAATAGAGCGATAGCGCGTTTCTTAAAAATAATTGAGATAATAACGACGATTAAGGAGATAATAATAGCTATGATATTATTATCCCTATAAGTCTCCGAAAATATAAGTATCCCAAATAAAGCTCCAAGAGCCATAATCAACATTGGACGATAATTAAAAAAGCGAAATAGCTGCATTATTTTTGGCATTATCGGACGGCTTTCTGCAATTAATTACATTAACTTACTTTATTTTCCCATATTTAAAATCTTCGGTCAAATAGGGAAAAAACTAATATGAACAGAAAATATATTTCAAAAAACTATTGACAAAAGCAAAAATATAAATTAGAATAAAGATAATGATTATCGTTATTGAAATGAGCTGAGGAAAAATGCCAACGAGAAATAAGAGTGATAAGCGTGACGCGATATATGAAGCGTTGAAGGCAACGAAAGAACATCCGAGCGCCGAAACACTATATGAAGCTATGAGAGAAAAAGTTCCGGGCATTGGTCTTGCGACGGTATATAGAAACCTCAACCTTTTTTTAGAGGATGGAATGGCGATAAGCGTTGGGTTCGTTAATGGGAAAGAACGGTTTGACGCAAACTGTATGCCTCATACGCATTTTATTTGCGAAAAATGTGGCACGGTTATCGATTGCGACGATATTGATCCGGCAGAAATAAAAGTCGAGCTTATGGAAAAATATGGCGCGGAAGCGAACTCTATGGTACTGCGTGGGCTATGCGCCTTATGCAATAAAAAAGTTAGCGACGGATAATCCGTTCTAAATAAAAAACAAAGAAAAAAATAATCTTGGAGGATTTATTATTATGAAGAAGTTTAGATGTTTAATTTGCGGTTATGTTCATACGGGAGATACCCCCCCTGAGTTTTGCCCACAGTGCAAGGCTCCCGCTTCAAAATTTGTTGAGATCGTAGATACTGTTACATCTTATGCCTCAGAGCATATTGTCGGGATAGCTAATGGTGTCGATAAAGAGATATATGAGGGCTTAGTAGCTAATTTTAACGGCGAATGTTCCGAGGTGGGTATGTATCTGGCTATGAGCCGCGTAGCCGATAGAGAAGGATATCCCGAAGTTGCGGAGGCATATAAGAGATATGCTTTTGAAGAGGCGGAACATGCGGCTAAGTTTGCGGAGCTTCTCGGAGAATGCGTAACGGACAGCACGGAGAAAAACCTAAAAATGCGTTGCGATGCTGAGCATGGTGCATGCGCCGGTAAGTTCGAACTTGCGAAGCGCGCGAAGGAACTTAATCTCGACGCTATCCATGACACTGTACACGAAATGGCTAAAGATGAAGCACGTCATGGTGCTGGTTTCGTTGGCCTTTTAAATAGGTATTTTGGTAAATAATCGAAATATCGCGTGGTCTTGCGCTTACGTTGGCGCATTGACGATAAAAGTTCGTTTTTGATAGTATTGTTTCTTCTTGTTTGATTGGTTTGCTCCTAAAAAAATCGCCCTGATGACTAAAGTGCAGTCATCAGGGCGATTTTGTAATTTACATTTTTTTATCTATAAAACAGCAATTCTTTTTCTGTGTATTTTACATATCTTAGTTGAGGGAAGATATTTTGCGAGTAATTTTCGGCGGATATTATTAAAGTTCAATGTTTGGTATATTATAATTTCCGGAGTATTCCTAAAAAATAAGATCAATGCAAGCTTTTTTTGCCTGTGAATGCTGATATTTGCGTGGTATATTGAAAAGCTTTCCATCTTTTATAAAGCGCGCCCCTGTCTGTCTGAAAATAAAGTTAACGTGAGCAGTTTCGCATTGTCTCCTTATATCGAGAATCCAGTCGTAATTGACGGGGCGGGCAAATTCACCGGATTCGCCGCCGACGCTTACATTTATAATTTCGCTGTTTAAGTATGGCGTTAGGTCGATAGGGGAAAGGAGCGGTTCACAGACAATGTATTTATTTGCTATTGGAAGATCATTGAATATCGGAAGCCGTATTTCTGTCTCATGTTGATTTTCGGCGGTGACGCTGATATGAACATTTCCGTATCCTAATCCCCAATCATCGGGGAGTTGGGACGCGAGACGCACGATTCGCTTTGTTATGAAGAAAAACTCAATGTCGCTGCGCATTCGCATCATAGCCCAAGCTTCGCTTCGCCATTCGTCGGCAGTATCGAGAAGAAAATCCGAAGAAAAGCAGGTAAAAACAAATTCGCCGCTTTTGATTTTATATTCGCCGTTTCGCTTTCGTTGGATAGGTAACAAAAAATCACCGGTCTTAAAAACAACCGACGCATTTTTTCCGTGTGCCGAATCAATACGGTATATATAACAATTTTCACAGCCGGCGCTATACTTTTTACAGCCGTGCCATGGATTCCACTTTGCCATAAAAATAGAGGCGGAAGAAGCGCTTTCTTCCGCCCGGTGTCATTCTTACTTTAGAACGTCTTTGAAAGCTTTTCCGGGTTTAAAAGCCGGAACTTTAGAAGCGGGAATCTCGATAGGTTCACCGGTAGCCGGGTTATGCCCGGTGCGTGCCGAACGTTCGCGAACTTCAAAAGCGCCAAAGCCAACCAGTTGCACCTTGTTGCCTTCTTTTAATGCTCCGATTATGGCAGATAGCATAGCATTGACTGCTTTTTCAGAATCTTTTTTTGTCAGTTCGCTGGATTTAGCGACCATTTCGATAATCTCGGTCTTGTTCATCAGATAATTCCTCCTTATTAGCTGTAAGGCATTGAAGCCTTAATTCTTGTTAGACATTTTAACAGTAATAGCCCCATTGTACAAGCGTTTTTATGTGAAAAATTCAAAAAACATGCATTTTGGCATTACTTTTTGCGCTCAGAGGTGTTTTTTACACGTTCCCAGTAAACATCCATCTCGTTGAGACTCATTTTTTCGAGCGAAAGGCTGTCTTTTAGAATAGCGGCTTCCATTTTGGAAAACCTTTTTACGAACTTATCGACAGCGTCGCCAAGGGCGAGTTCCGGATCAATTTTTAAAAGGCGCGAAACATTTACTACTGAAAAGAGAAGATCGCCCAACTCGCTTTTTATTCGCTCATCGCCTTCGTTTCCCTCAATAGCGGAAAAAAGTTCGTTCGCTTCCTCACCGATTTTAAAGTAGGCATCTTTTGCATTGTTCCAATCGAAGCCTATACGAGAGGCACGTTTTTGAATTTTTGCGGCGCGCATAAGCGAAGGAAAACTTTTCGGAACGGCATTTAGTGTATCGGTAACCGTTTTCTGCGCTTTTTCGCTTTGCTTTAATAGTTCCCAGTTTTTTAGGACTTCATTCGAATTTGCAACCGAAACATCCGCAAAAACATGAGGATGACGGTATATGAGCTTTTTAACAATGCCTGTTGTAACGTCGAGCATGTCAAAATTCGAATGTTCAGCTTCAATCTGTGCATGAAAAACAATCTGAAGGAGTAAATCTCCGAGTTCCTCAAGAAGAGCTTCAACGTCATTTTCACGGATCGCATCGACCACCTCATAGGATTCCTCAATGAGCGCCGGAATAAGGCTAAGATGCGTCTGTTCGCGGTCCCAGGGGCATCCGCCGTCGCCTCTTAGGCGAGTCATGATCTTTTTCAAATCCTGAAGATCGTTTTTAACCGTAAAAAGATAATCGGAAGCCTTAGCGAGAACTACGGATGAGGCGGAATATGACGGCTGCCTATCGAGTTCGTAAAGCCGAATCTTCTCCGAAAAATATTCTCCTGACTCATCCATATCTGAAAAAACGATAAAGTCGTCGTCATCTATAAAGAGAGATAGGGCGAGTTTAAGCTCGCCGGCTGTTATTTGCGTATCAACTTCGGAAAAAGCGACAGGAAAATGAAGATCAATGGTTTCGGGTATATCGTGAGCCGAATATACGGCGCATGATGAAAATTGCACGGAATTTTCTTTTAGACCGGCAGCAGCTTCGGCGAAGCCCGCGGATGGCAGGAGTATGAATTCGGCGAATTGACCTCCCAACTCGTTAAATACCGACATAAGCTCGCGTGAAACGGAGCGACCGAGGACTACGAAAACGCAATCTGTATTTCGTTCGATTTCGGTTTCCCCTAAGATGCGGAGCGCAATTTTTCGGTTAAGCTCGTCAAAATTATCTGAACTTTCATATATGTCGTCCATAGAGACGGCATTTTTAAGCTTATCCAAAAATGCTTTTACGGCAGGATGCGCAAAAGTTTGAACGAAGAGCATTTTCGCGCCGGAAATGACCTCGTCTATTGCAAACGTCATATTGTTCTTTGTTGAAATAGGCGCGATAGTTACCGTTTTCATTTTTATGATTATTCCTTTCGTTTCGCTATAGATTTAAAAAGGGAATTAACCCACACCAACTTTTTTAAAAGTTGATTTTTTTCTACAGCCCTCCTTATTATAATACTGAAAGTATGATTTGCCAACGTTTAAAGTAGCATAAAGATAGCAATGACAATTATTTTTTTTAGTGAATAGAGGAAAGCGGAGGCTATTGCCATAAAGCAAAACGACTTGCCAATGTAAAAAAATAGAGTTATGCTTTTATTTATGAAAGAATGTATTTTTTGGAGGCTGTAGTATGGATGAGCGTCCTGTGGGCATATTCGATTCGGGTTTCGGCGGTGTAAGCGTCTTGCGCGAAGCCGTAAGACTTTTGAACAAGGAAAACTATATATATTTTGGTGATAATGCAAACGCACCGTATGGGGATAAGAACGAGGAGGAAATTGCGTCGCTTGCGTTAACTTGCGCCGATTTTTTGATGCAGCGCGGGATAAAAGCTATGTTGCTTGCATGTAATACGGCGACGGGAACAGCTATTCGCGCAATTCGCGAAAGACTTTCAATTCCGGTTGTCAGTATTGAGCCGGCGATTAAACCGGCTTCGGAAGCGTCGGATGGAACGGTATTAATGCTCGCGACGCGCGCGACGACCGAAATGGAACGATATAAAAAACTTAAATCGCGAATGCGGAATCCGGAGAGAATAATAGATGTTCCGTGTCATGGACTTGTCGAAAGAATAGAAAGCGGGGTTTTTGGTATTCTTGAGTATGACGATATACTGGATAAACTTATAGGGCGGTATAAAGGTAGAAAAATAGACGGATTGGTTCTTGGATGCACTCATTATGTATTTATAAAAGATGCAATAAAACAGTATGTGGATAAGAGTTTCACGGGGAAACGCATTTTTTACGACGGAAACGAGGCGACTGTTAAACAGCTTAAACGAGTTTTGAACGCGAATGGACTGGAAAACGACAACGGAAGCGCGAATGTAACGTTTTTTTCGAGTGCGGAGATGAATAGAGTCGAGCCCTTGTTCGATATGCTGCTTAAAACCGGGGGTCCATTGATTTGATAGTTTTATAATAGAATTAAAGAGAACTCGGGGTCGAAAAAAGGGGAAAAAGCGGGGAAAAAATGAATTATATTATTATATTTTAATAAATGGAATTTTACATAATTTTCTATACGATAAAAAACCACAAGATGCGGTGGAGAGAGGAGGGCGAGACTACTATATACTGTGGTTAAAGGGGAAAAGAGGGGAAAAAGAAGGATGCGAAAAAACCTGAAAAAAAGTGTTGACAATCATTGAAAACAGAGCTATACTATCAAAGCTGTCTCGCCGCGGGAAACAAACGCCCGGCAAACGGAGAAACGAGAAGGCAGCGAGCACCTTGAAAACTGTATAGTGAAACAACAAGTAGCAAGATGTAGCGGAGTGGAAATTAAGAGGGAAACCTTTTAAAAGTAGATGACGTTAAAACAGATTGATGCAAACGCAATGTAATTTTGAGACGACCGGC
>JAVVSK010000007.1:0-101393 GCA_036654235.1 Clostridia bacterium
CCCTTAAACACCGACGGTACTTGGCTGGAGACGGCCCGGGAGAATAGGCAGCTGCCGGATCCATAAAGAAACGAACCTACTAGCTGGGTTCGTTTTCTTTTTAAATCATAACTAATAAAAACACCACAACAAAAAAATCATAATTAATAAAAACACCACAACAAAAAATCGTGAACTAATAAAAACGCCACAACAAAAAAATGGTTGCGGCGTTTTTATTTCGATATCGCGATTTATGTAAACCATATAATCAACTCGCGCAATTATTGGACTATAAAAATTAGAGCATGAGCGCGCGAAGATCGGCAGGAGAAAGCGGGGAAAGATCCATAGGGGCTATGTCAAATACGGTCTTACATCCGATTTCTCCGCGCTTATTGAGCTTCATTGCGGCGCGGGCATAAGCGAGAAGAATGCAGGCGGTAAATTCCGGATTGGAATCAAGTTTAAGCCGATATTCTATCAAATGAGAATTTTCATTGTTCCAACCGGTTTTTCCGGAACGAATGACAAATCCACCGTGAGGAATCCCCGCATGATTTTTATCCAATTCTTCTTGGGATATAAAATGCACGGTAGTATGATACTCCGAAAAATAATCGGGCATCGTCTTTATATCATGCTCAATTTGCGCCTCGTTCGCACCGTTTTCGGCAACGACGAAACATTCGCGAAAATGTTTTTCGGCGGGTGTAAGGGCAGGGTTTTCACCATTGCGAACAGAGGCAAGGGCGCTCTCTATAGGAATAGTATATTGTCTAGCGTCCTTTACCCCTTTTACATGACGTATCGCGTCCGAATGCCCTTGACTTACGCCCTTACCCCAAAATGTATAATCCTTGCCATACGTTAAAATTACGTTTGCTAAAAGACGATTAAGAGAAAACATTCCCGGATCCCAACCAACCGAAATAATAGCAGTATGTCCCGATGGGCGCGCCGTTTTATCGACATTTTCAAAATGCAGGGGAATATTATGATGATTGTCAAAGCTGTCAACAACGTTAAAATGTTCGGCTAACGCTGGGGTCATGATCGGTAGATCAATGGCACTCCCGCCGCAAATTATTAAAACGTCTATTGTATTTTTATATTTTTTTACGTCATTTGCAGAGCAAACAGGTACGTTTGATGTCAGAATTTTTACCTCATCGGGGTTTCTGCGCGTAAAAACAGCGACAAGCTCAGCGTCTGAATTCTGCTTTATAGCGGATTCAATCGCTTTTCCAATGTTCCCGTATCCATAAATACCAATTTTCATCCAGCTTTCTCCCATATGATCATTTTTTATTTATATATTGTTTTAAACTCAATAAAATTATTGTCCCAACGCTGAGAAATTAAAAACAAAACACAATAGCCGACGTCTATTAGCGCGGCTATCGTGAAGATATAATAGTGAATATAGTTTTTACAGACCAAAGAATCCGTTTAAAACTCATCTATCAATCAAGTTCCTCCAACTTGGGCTGCATTGAAAAACTTAGGTCTAGCATATCGGATGATACATCATCAAAAATATGGCTGATACTGCGTTTATCATGTATTATTCTAACCGCTTCCGCAAATAAAGGCGCTGAGGATATAATTTTTATTTTGTCACAGCCTTTAGTTTCGGGACATTCGACGGTATCGGTTGAAACGAGGAGCTTTATAGGGCTGTTTTGAATCTTTGCAACGCCGGATTCCCCAAGGACGACATGCGAAAGGAAGGCGTATATATCCTTCGCGCCCTTATCTTTAAGTCCAATTGCAACATCGACTAAAGTCCCTCCGGAAATAGTAAAATCATCGACTACTATGCAGTTTTTACCCTTAACATCACCTATTATCTCAAGAACTTTCGCGTTTTCATCGTGCCCTGTACGAACCTTATCACCTATCGCGACGGGGCAGCCAAGTTCTGTCGCAAATGCCCTTGCACGCTTTGCGAATCCGGCATCGGGCGAAACGACGACCGTATTGCTATCGACAATCCCAGCATGTTTAGCATATTTACAAAGAAGCGTCTGTGCATATAAATGATCTACAGGTCTTTTAAAGAAGCCCTGTACCTGTGGACTATGAAGATCCATAGTTATAACGCGGTCAACACCGGCGGCTTCAATACAGTCGGCGCAAACCCGACCTCGAATCGAAACTCGAGGCTCGTCTTTTTTATCACCTTTAGCATACCCAAAATAGGGGATAATTGCGGTTATTGAATTTGCACTTGCCCGATTAAAAGCGTCAATCCAAAATAAAAGCTCCGTAAATTCATCATTTGGACGCTTTGCAATAGGCTGAACTATATATACATCCTTGTTACGAATAGACTCGTTTATTCTAACAAATATATTTCCATCGGAAAACACGATAGTTTCCGAGTCTCCGAGGGGCGTTCCAAGATATTCGCACATTTTAGTGGCAAAAGTTTTTCCGGAGCTACCGGCATATATGCTGATTACACCATTAGATACATTCAAAACTATTCATCATCCTTCTTCTAAACTTCGACAGTATTATAACAAATTTCAGAACATTTTTCAATGCAACAAACGTTATAAAAATAAAAAAACGGACGCGGATTATCCGCGCCCGCAAAAATATTTCTAATTAAGCCATAGCATCGTAGGTTTCTTTGACCTTCAAAATAAATTCTTCGGTATTAAGGGTAACGGCGTTTTCAAGATCGGTAAGAACGGCCAAGTCCTTAGTCATAAAGCCGCTAGATATTGTTGTAAGACAAGCTTTTTCAATATCCTCTCCGAATTTAACGAGATGAGGAAGATGATCAAGTTCGCCACGCTTTTTTATAGCGCCGGTCCAAGCAAATATCGTAGCCATTGAGTTCGTAGAGGTTTGTTCGCCGTTTATGTATTTATAATAATGTTTAGTAACCGTTCCATGAGCCGCTTCATATTCGAAGTTTCCGTCCGGAGAGACGAGAACGCTCGTCATCATGGCGAGGGAACCGAACGCGGTAGCAACCATATCGCTCATAACGTCACCATCGTAATTTTTGCAAGCCCAAATAAAGCCGCCGTCTGAACGTATAACGCGCGCAACGGCATCGTCGATAAGTGTATAAAAATAAGTAAGACCTATTTCGTTGAACTTAGTTTTATAAGTTTCTTCAAATATTCTCTCAAATATGTCCTTAAAGGTATGATCGTATTTTTTAGATATCGTATCTTTGGTTGAAAACCAAAGATCTTGTTTAGTGGATAATGCATATTCAAAGCAGGCCTTAGCGAAGCTTTCGATAGAATCATCCTTATTATACATGCCCATTAATACACCGGGGCATTTGAAATCGAAAACGGTTTCATGGTAAAGCTCATTTCCGGCTTCGTCATGGAATGATAATTCGGCTTTACCCGAAGTAGGTACGCGAAATTCGGAACATTTATAGATGTCCCCGTATGCATGACGCGCTATAGTGATCGGCTTAACCCAGGTTCGCACAGAGGGCTTAATGCAATTGAGCGTTATAGGTGTACGGAAAACGGTTCCATCTAAAATTGCGCGAATAGTTCCGTTAGGACTTTTATACATTTTTTTCAGATTATACTCTGTGACGCGCTGCGCATTTGGAGTTATCGTAGCGCATTTTACGCCTACACCATATTTTTTTATGGCTTCGGCGGCATCTACGGTGATTTGATCATTCGTCTCATTACGGCTCGGGAGACCAAGATCATAATACTCTGTTTTTAGATCAATATAAGGAAGGATAAGATGATCTTTGACCATCTTCCAAATGATGCGGGTCATTTCGTCTCCATCCATCTCAACCAACGGCGTAATCATGCCTAACTTGCTCATTATAAAGCTCTCCTTAAATAATTTACCAAGATTTTGGAAATCTCAAGTATTCTTATATTAGAATAACCGTTAGAAATAGAAAAGTCCAATATATCAAAACAAAAAACAAAACAGTCAAAATAAAAACATATTAGAAAATATATCATTGTCGGGTTCTAGCTAAAGTACAAACACAAATAGTTATAATATTTTAATAAATAAATTCTAAAATAACTATGAACCAATGGTATTTAAAGCTGACTATTCGTACATTTGTTCATATTATTTGCAATATAATAGCAAATAAAATAAAAGCATAGAACATGTTTTTTTATTAAAAGCCACAGTAGAAGGCTTTATATGGATACCGAGTCTATGTAGTGAAAATGAGTAAATTAACATCCTATAGTAAAAAAAATTCATGCGTTTATAGTGACGGTACATATAAAAAAAGATTTAACTTAATGACATTTTACCAATATTGCCGTTGCAAAAAAAAATGACATGTGTTATATTTAGTGTGTGGCTTTGTTCCACAGAAAACTAATTTGGAGGAACGCATTAAAATGAGAAAAATTTTAGCAATTGCATTTTCGGTGTTAATGCTGGTTACTGCTTTTCCTATGGCAGAGGCATCCAACCATCTAGCAGCGACGAAGGATGCACCGCCCGCCGGCTATGTAAACGTGACCTTGACGGTTCAAGATGTATGGGGTGACGGTACCGGCTATCAAATGCTTCTTGATGCAGATCATACTGCATTCGGAACAACAATCCCCGTAACTGGGCCATTAACGGCTTCGGGTAACGTAAGTCAGGCTATTTATGATCAGTTCGAGTATAAGATTCCCGAAAACGCGGACGGGGCACTTACAACTCAAAACATGATCGTAAATGGCTCCATAACGATTCAGATTCCGGCAGGCATATATGATTATTGTATAACCAATCCAACGCCGGGAAGTAAAATGTGGATAGCGGCCGGAGACAACGGTAGGCGCGATGATTTTGAATTCGTTGAAGGGTTCGATTATATATTTGCCGTATCTATTAATGAAACAACAGGTAACGATCAGACTGTTATTACGACGGTTCCCCTTGATCCTGATCAGACACCTATAGTTCCACCGACACCCGCTCCGAAAAATCTAATGGGAATGAATACGACGGATCTTCAAGGAAACGTTGTAACGGATTCTATTTTTGCTGAAAATAACCTTACTATATTTAATATGTGGGCTAATTGGTGTGACCCTTGCATAGGCGAGCTTCCCGCGCTTCAGCAACTTTGGGAGAATTATGAAAAATTGGGCGTTAAGGTTATCGGCGTACTTTGCGAAGGAACGGCCGCTCAGGGTCTGGCTCTTCTCAATAACGCAAATGCAACGTATCAAAATATCGTCCCCGATAACGTTATAACATCGCAGATATTAGCTACGATGCAATATTACCCGACAACGTATTTCATAAATAATGAAGGCGTTATCATGGATCAGTATACTGAAATTGGTGCGAACAACTATGCAGGATATTCTCAGATGGTTAGCGGTATCCTCGACGATCTCGGATTCCCATCTGATCCTAACGCGACTCCGGGACCGACCACCGATCCGACTCCTACTCCTGCTGTAACTCCTACTCCCGTTGTAACTCCGACCTCGACTCCGGTTCAGACCGATGATCCAAGACCTACAGCTAATCCGGCCGGACTTTGCGGCTTTAATACGGTTGATATTTATGGTGAGTCGGTAACGGGCGAAGTTCTTCGCGACGTTAACCTTACCTTTATGAACCTTTGGGCGCATTGGTGTGGACCTTGCATGGGTGAGCTTCCCGATATCCAGATAGTATCTGAGGAATTTGCGCCCTACGGTGTGCAGGTTATAGGCGTTGTTGCGAACGGAACTTCACCGGCTCAGGCGCAAACCGTCGTTAATAACCTAGGACTTACTTATCGCAATATTATGCCGGATAGCGTACTTAGAGCACGTTTTTGCAATTTAAGTCAATATATACCGTTCTCGGCTTTCGTAGATAATACCGGTACGATTCTTACTGAATATAATCAGGTAGGAAGCATGAGCCTTTCGGCGATGAGAGCGCTGATTCGCAGAATTCTTGCCGAGATGGGCGTAGAAGTACCGACTCCGACCCCGGCACCGACTCCGACTCCGAGACCGACTCCGACAAATACTCCGGTTTCGACTCCGACAAATACTCCGGTTCAGACCCCGGCACCGACTCCGACCCCGACTTATGTAATCGGTGACGTTAATATGGATAACGTTCTGAACACGGGAGATGCAGCGCTTATTCTTAGCTATTTAGCGAAGCAGTGCGAATTTACGGAAGAGCAGATGCTGCTTGCCGATTATAACGCTGATCAAATGGTTAATACTGGCGACGCTGCCGGAATTCTTAGATTTTTAGCGGGCTTAAATTAATTTTTGAGAACCCAATTGCGTTAACTTTGATTTTCTTAACTATTTAACGGGATTGAACTGTCAGTTTAAAAGGCAGTTGATCATGAGAAAGTTTTTAAAATCATAAAGGACGGCGTAGTCTGAAAAAAAGGCTGCGCCGTCCTTTTACCTTATTGTTAGAAGATAGACTTTTATCCGCCGGAGGAAACTTTACTCTCCATATTGAATGAGCTTTTTAATTTTTTCTTCACTTTGCAGTTTATCATAGTCGCCGATGATCTGACCCTTATAATGATAGAGAATTCCTTTCGCTTCGTTTTTCTCTAATGCGTCAATTAGAGCAGCTTCTCCATATTCAGAGATGAACTTTACGAAAGTGCGAATTCTGAGCTTTTCGAACATTGAATTTTTACATGGAAAATCGTTACATTCCCAACATCCGTTTAATCGTTTAGCTTTACAGCAACTAAACGATTTACACGATTCCTTACCGTAGCAGCCTTCATTTCTACATCCAAGACAAGTCTCGTTTTCGCTGCATAGACAACAAGCTAATCCACAGTAGGCAATTCCCTTAGTTTTGTCCATATTAATCTCCTTTATAACGTAGTTACTTAGAAAAATTATATTTATCGACATCGTATTTTTCAAGCACAATATGGGTTTTAGCATAGTTGAAAAAAAGAACTATTCATTGTATGATAAAAGAATGGGCGTGAAAAATAACAGAGATTTCCGTTTTTTATGTTGGGATATATGTAATGAGTAGAGAGGGAAACATATGAATAATATTCTCCATTTGAAGTATGCGGTCGAAATTGAAAAAACCGGCTCAATCTCAAATGCGGCAAAAAATTTATATATGGGGCAGCCGCAACTTAGTAAGGCGATACGAGAGCTGGAGGATTCCTTAGGGATCGCGATTTTCGACCGAACTCCGAAAGGCGTAATTCCGACAGAAAAGGGATTGGAGTTTTTAAGTTATGCTAAAAATATTCTTGCTCAAATAGCGGAAGTCGAGGCTTTATATAAGCCTTCGAATGTAAAAAAACAAAAATTTGATATTTCCGTTCCGCGCGCAAGTTATATTTCATATGCGTTTACTGAGTTTATAAAGGAACTTGATTTGAGCCGCGATATCGCGCTCAATTACAGGGAAACAAATTCGGTTCGCGCTATAAAAAATGTAGCGGATAGTGTAAATAATCTCGCAATAGTGCGCTATCAATCGATATATGAAAGCTATTTTTTGAGGTCGCTTGCCGAGAGAACGCTAAATTTTAAAGAAATATGGGAATTTGAATATCTGGCGCTTATGTCTGAGAAGCACCCTCTCGCGAAGGAAAAAGTAATTGATTTTCCGTCTCTTGCGCAATATACCGAAATCATACATGGGGATATATCCGTTCCTTCGCTTCCCATTGCCGAAGTAAAACAAATCGCAATGCTGAACGCCGAAAAAAAGACGATTGCGATCTATGAACGCGGAAGTCAGTTTGAACTTCTTTCAAAAATCCCAACGACATATATTTGGGTTTCACCAATGCCAAAAGACGTTCTTGATTGTTTTTCGTTGGTTCAAAAGCCCTGCAATATGGCAAAAAACAAATATAAAGATATCCTTATTTTTAGAGAATCATATAAATTTAGCGAGTATGATAAGCTGTTCATAGAAAAGCTAAAAGAGGCGGTTAAAATGGTTTCTTTACTCGCTAAATAGATAATGTTATATCGATAAATGAATATCGATATTCTATTATACTGTCTTCTCAAGTCTCAAGTCTCGCGCTATAGTATACCCATAAGATAACAACAATGCTTGGAGGGAATAAATTATGGGGTCTAAAATTTCCATTCAAACCTTACAGCGCATGCCTATGTATCTTAACTTGCTAAAAGAAAAAGACAAGTCTGAGATAGTAAATATTTCGGCGGGAAGTATAGCCGATGAATTGGGTCTTGTGGAAATACAAGTGCGTAAGGATCTTGCCTCAGTTAGCAATGGAGGCAAGCCTAAAATTGGATATATTGTTTCAGATTTGATTGTCGATATTGAGTTTGCTCTCGGCTATACCGATGTAAACGATGCTGTATTGGTAGGTGCGGGTAGGATAGGGCGGGCACTGCTTTCATACGAGGGATTTAAGGAATATGGATTGAATATTGTAGCGGCCTTTGATATTGACGAAAAGGTTGTAGGCACGGATGAAAGCGGGAAACAAATTCTGCATATTGAAAAGTTAAAGGATTTATGTGAACGCATGAAAATCCGAATAGGAATAATAACGGTTCCGGCGTTTTGTGCGCAAGTGGTTTGCGATATGTTGGTCGATGCCGGAATAATCGCAATATGGAATTTTGCGCCGACTTATCTAAAAGCTCACGATGATATAATGATTAAAAACGAAAACATGGCTGTTTCGCTTGCCGAATTATCGAATCATCTTACCGCGAAATTGTTAGAAAAGTAAAAAGAATGGAGAAAATGGATATGAAAAATACCCGCGAAATAATCGACGGCGTTGAAAAGCTCGAAATTGCCTTATTTAAACTAAAATCGGCGCAGCGCGAATATTCAAAATTTACGCAGGAGCAGGTAGATAAGATTTTCCTTGCGGCAGCGTCCGCCGCGAATAAGGCTAGAATTTCTCTCGCAAAAATAGCGGTTGAAGAAACGGGAATGGGCATTGTTGAGGATAAGGTTATAAAAAATCATTTTGCTTCCGAATATATATATAACGCTTATAAAAACACAAAGACTTGCGGAATTATTGATGAGGATAAAGCGTATGGAACGAAAAAAATAGCGGAACCGCTGGGAGTTATTGCAGCGGTAATTCCTACGACAAACCCAACGTCGACCGCAATATTTAAAACACTCCTCGCGTTAAAAACGCGGAATGCAATAATTATAAGTCCGCATCCGCATGCGAAGGAAAGCACCATTGCCGCGGCGAAAGTTGTTCTAGATGCTGCCGTAGCCGCCGGTGCTCCGGAAGGTATTATCGATTGGATTGACGTTCCGAGCCTTGATATGACGAATCTTGTAATGAAAGAAGCGGATATAATTCTCGCAACGGGCGGTCCCGGAATGGTAAGGGCGGCATATTCGAGCGGAAAGCCGGCTATTGGCGTAGGTCCCGGGAATACTCCGGCGATAATAGACGATACCGCCGATATTTTTCTAGCAGTAAGTTCGATTATTCATTCAAAAACATTCGACAACGGAATGATTTGTGCATCTGAACAGTCCGTAATAGTCCTAAATAGTATATATGATAAAGTGAAACGTGAATTTGAAGCGCGCGGTTGCTATTTTCTCGATAAAAATGAAACCGAAAAGGTTCGTAAGACGATTATTATAAACGGAGCGCTAAACGCAAAAATCGTTGGTCGTTCGGCGCATAAAATTGCGGAGCTATCCTGTGTTAGCGTTCCCGAGGACGCGAAAATTCTAATAGGAGAGGTCGAGAGCGTTGAACTTTCCGAGGAATTTGCGCATGAAAAGCTTTCGCCTGTCCTAGCTATGTACAGGGCAAAGGATTTTAATGATGCTATGGATAAAGCTGAGCATTTGATTGCGGACGGCGGTTATGGACATACGTCGAGCGTTTACCTAAACGCAATAACTGAAAATACGAAGCTCAATGAATTCTCAAAAAGAATGAAAACCTGCCGAATACTCGTAAATACGCCTTCTGCCCATGGCGGAATAGGAGATCTATATAACTTTAAGCTTGAGCCTTCTCTAACTCTCGGATGTGGCTCCTGGGGAGGAAACAGCGTTTCCGAAAACGTAGGTGTTAAGCATTTATTAAATATTAAAACCGTTGCCGAGAGGAGAGAAAATATGTTATGGTTTAGAGCGCCGGGGAAGGTTTATATGAAGAAGGGCTGCCTGCCTGTTGCGCTTGACGAGCTTAAAAACGTCATGGGCAAGAAAAGGGCGTTTATAGTTACGGATAACTTCCTTTATAGTAATGGCTATACAAAGGTGATAACCGATAAACTTGATGAAATGGGAATAACTCACAGCACTTTTTATAACGTTGCGCCCGACCCGACTCTCGCTTGTGCGGCCGAGGGTGCGGAACAAATGCGGGTTTTTGCGCCGGATACGATTATTGCTGTAGGCGGCGGTTCGGCGATGGATGCTGGGAAAATTATGTGGGTTATGTATGAGCATCCCGAGGCGGATTTCATGGATATGGCGATGCGCTTTGTAGATATAAGAAAGCGTATTTATACTTTCCCGAAAATGGGCGAAAAGGCATATTTTATAGCGGTTCCGACTTCAGCGGGAACGGGCAGCGAGGTGACACCCTTTGCGGTTATTACTGACGAAAATACCGGCGTAAAATATCCAATAGCCGACTATGAACTTATGCCGAACATGGCCATTATCGATGCCGATATGCATATGAACGCGCCGAAGAGTTTAACGAGCGCTTCGGGTATCGATGCAGTGACGCATGCGCTTGAAGCTTACGCAGCTATGTTGGCTACTGACTATACTGACGGACTTGCGCTCCAATCGCTGAAAATTATATTTGAATATCTTCCCCGCGCATATGATAACGGACCAAACGATCCTGTAGCGCGCGAAAAAATGGCCAATGCTGCAACTATGGCGGGAATGGCTTTCGCGAACGCGTTTCTCGGAGTTTGTCATTCTATGGCGCATAAACTCGGTGCTTTCCATCATTTACCGCATGGCGTTGCAAATGCGCTGATGATTGAAGAAGTTTTGCGCTTTAATTCAGTCGAGGTTCCGACGAAGATGGGAACGTTCTCTCAGTATGACCATCCTCATACTCTTGCGCGCTATGCTGAAGTTGCCGATTATCTCAGAATAGACGGTAAGAACGACGAAGAAAAACTTGAAAACCTAATAAAAGCTATAAACGGCTTAAAGGCTAAGGTCGGTATAAAGCGGACGATAAAGGACTATGGAATTGACGAAACCGATTTTATTAACCGCCTAGACGAAATGGTTGAACAGGCCTTTGACGATCAATGTACAGGCGCTAACCCGCGCTATCCGCTTATGAGCGAAATAAAGAAAATGTATCTCAACGCTTATTATGGCACGAATGTCAGAGTATAAGGAGGATATGTAAAATGAAACTTGAAAAAATCATTGCGGTACGAACGTCAAAAACCGTCTACCGTGACGGCGATAAGGTTATTAAGCTGTTCGACAGCAACTTTTCGAAAGCAAACGTTCTTAACGAAGCGCTAAATCATGCGCGCGTAGAGGAAACGGAGCTTAATATTCCGAAGATCCTTGAAGTTACGAAGATTGATGATAAATGGGCGATTATTTCGGAATTTATTGAAGGGAAGACTTTAGAACGGCTCATAAAGGAAAATCCGGAGAAGCATGATGAATATTTGAACCTTTTTATCGAGCTACAAAAGGAAGTTCATTCTCAAAGAGCCCCCCTTTTAGGCGAACTTAAGAATAAGATGAACCGAAAAATAACCGATGCAGACCTTGATGCAACGACTCGCTATGATCTGCATACCCGCCTAGAAAGTTTGCCTAACAACAACGATGTATGTCACTGGGACTTTAATCCCTCCAATATTATAATCAAGCCGGACGGCACGCCTTATATTCTTGATTGGTCACATGCTGCTCAGGGCAATGCGGCGGCGGACGTTGCGAGGACATATCTCCTATTTTGGTTAAACGGAGATATCGATGGATCGGAAGAATATCTCGATGCATTCTGTAAAAAGAGCGACATAGCAAAACAGGATATCCAAAAATGGATGCCTATAGTAGCCGCGGCGCAGTCCGTAAACGGTAATGAAAAAGAACGCGAATTCCTACTTTCATGGGTCGGCGTTGTTGATTTTGAATAAATAATAAGGAGAAAAATAAAATGAAAATTACAGTATGTATAGGAAGCTCATGTCACTTAAAGGGGTCGAGACAGGTAGTGGAACGACTTCAATATTTTATTGCCGAAAACAATCTTCAGGATGTGGTGGATCTAAGCGGAACATTTTGCATGGGCAATTGTCAAAAGGGCGTTTGCGTTACGATTGACGATAAACTGGTTTCTCTATCGCCGGATACGGTCGATGCTTTTTGCGAAAAAGAAGTTCTTCCGAAAGCGCGAATGTTGAAATGAAACTTAACCCGGGGATGAAAAATGTCCGAGACGCTATTGTGCGTCAAGAGGATACGGCCGAAAAAGCGGGAAGCGGTATGCTTTCGGTATACGCAACCCCTTCTATGATTGCGCTTATGGAAAATACCGCTTATTCTTGCGTAGGAGAATACCTTGATGATGGACAAACGACAGTAGGAACTATGATTAATGTCCGTCATGTATCGGCGACGCCCATTGGAATGCGCATTGGATGCGAAGCGGAACTTATCGAA
Source organism: Clostridia bacterium (assembly GCA_036654235.1). Lineage (GTDB taxonomy): Bacteria > Bacillota > Clostridia > Christensenellales > CAG-138 > JAVVSK01. Next base: position 12,607 of record JAVVSK010000007.1, read on the forward strand.
ATCGACGGGAAAAAGCTTCTGTTCAAGGTTCGTGCATTCGATGAATGCGGTTTAATCGGCGATGGCATACACGAAAGGTATATAGTTACAACTGAAAAGTTTATGTCAAAAACACAGGGAAAGCGAGCGAAGACTGATGGCTGAATTTTTAAAACTCAAAAAATCAAACTGTAAAAACTGTTATAAATGCATACGCAACTGTCCGGTGAAGTCAATAAGATTTTCCGGAGGGCAGGCAAATATTATCGGGAACGAATGCATTCTCTGTGGGCGTTGTTTTGTTGTTTGTCCTCAAGATGCAAAGGAAATTGTAAGTAGCCTTGAAATAGTTAAGGTTATGATCATGAGCGGAGAACCCGTATACGCCAGTATTGCGCCGTCGTTTATTGCGAATTACGACGGAATAGGGATAAACTCTGTGAATGAAGCGCTGAAAAAGCTTGGATTTGCCGGAGCTGAGGAAACGGCGATAGGTGCTACGATAGTTAAAAAAGAATACGAGAGAATGCTTTTGGAGGATAAACGAGATATTCTTATTTCTTCCTGCTGTCATTCCGTTAATTTATTGATTCAAAAATACTTTCCGGCCGAGCTTAAATATCTTGCTGATATTGTTTCGCCTATGCAGGCGCATTGTCTTGATATAAAGAAGCGTTACCCGTCTTGCAAGACGGTTTTCATTGGTCCATGCGTGGCAAAAAAGGACGAGGCGGATCATTACGGAAATATTGTTGACGCCGTATTGACGTTCGAGGAACTTACCGAATGGCTTAATTCCGAGCATATCGAAATGGCGAATGAAAAGGATAGTATCGAAGAAAGCCGCGCGAGATTTTTCCCGACTACCGGTGGAATTTTAAAAACAATGGTATGTGATCAGTCGGACTATTCTTATATTGCAATAGACGGCGTTGAAAATTGTATCGCTGCTCTAAATGATATAGAAAGAGGCAACCTTCATAATTGCTTTATCGAAATGTCGGCATGTGTCGGAAGCTGTATCGGCGGTCCCGTTATGGAAAAATATCATTGTTCGCCAATTCGCGATTATGCAAAAGTAAACTCATATGCAGGGGATCGCGATTTTAAGATCAAAGAATTGTCGGCGCTGGAAATGAAAAAAAGCATGGAGCCTATAGATCAAAAACTGCCGATTCCGAGCGAAACCGAAATTAACGATATACTTAAACAAATGGGCAAAACGAAGCCCGAGCATGAACTAAACTGTGGATCTTGCGGGTATAATTCATGTCGCGAAAAGGCGATTGCGGTTTATCAGGGAAAAGCCGAAATATCGATGTGTCTTCCGTTTTTGAAGGATCGAGCGGAAAGCTTTTCGGATAATATTATATATAATACTCCTAATGGCATTATTGTTCTGAATGAAAATTTAGAAGTTCAACAAATAAACCGAGCGGCTCTAAAAATAATGAATATTCGCGATCAGTCGGACGTTTTAGGTGAGCAGGTTGTTCGCATTATGGATCCTCAGGATTTTATAGAGGTACAGCAAACAGGAAAGAGCATACGCGATAAGCGCATTTATCTTGCGGAATACAAAAAATATGTTGATGAAATTATAACCTATGATCATGATTATCGTATATTGATTTGTATTATGCGCGACGTTACGGAGGAACAAACTGAGCACGAAAAGAAGGAACTGATAAGCCGTAAAACGATTGAAATAACCGATAGGGTTGTTGACAAACAAATGCGCGTGGTTCAGGAAATCGCTTCGTTATTGGGCGAAACGGCAGCGGAAACAAAGATCGCGCTTATGAAGTTAAAGGAGTCGATAGGAAATGAATAATCTGTGTGCAGATATCGGCTGGAGAAGCATGAATAAATACGGCGAAGAACTTTGCGGCGACCATGTCGAAATTGTCGAAGAGGACGAAAATTCAACGATTATCGTGTTGGCGGACGGACTTGGAAGCGGAGTAAAAGCCAATATTTTATCGACACTGACCGCAAAAATTATTTCAACGATGATGTCCGAGGGGCTTAGAATTGAGGATTGTGTTGAAACCGTTGCGGCGACTCTTCCTGTCTGCTCTGTTCGCGGTGTTGCATATTCGACATTTACGATTATTCGAATCAGTAATAATGAAGAAGCCGAAATAATTCAATACGATAATCCATCGGTTATCCTTCTTAGGGACGGGAAAGAAGCTAGAATTCCAACGACCGTTATGAATATTGGTGGGAAGGATATTTATTGTTCACATATTAAGCTCCGCGAAAGCGATTTATTTATCGCTATGAGCGATGGATGTATCCATGCGGGCGTTGGGATGGAATTGAACTTTGGCTGGGAACGAAAAGATATTGTTACATATATGGAAGCGTTCTACGATGTCGGGTTTACAGCGAAAACGCTAAATACTATTCTTTTGGACGAATGTTATAAGCTATACGGCGGAAAGCCAGGGGACGATACGACCGCCTGTACGATAAAAATACGTCGTCGCGAGCCTATGAACCTGATAATCGGACCGCCATCGAGCCGCGACGATTGTAATAAAATGATGTCCCTGTTTTTTGCTAAGGAAGGAAAACATATCGTTTGCGGAGGTACAACCTCGACTATAGCGGCGGGATACTTAGGGAAAAGACTTGTCCCTGTAATGGAATATCCTGATCCAACGGTTCCTCCGATAGCTAAAATTGAAGGCGTTGATCTTGTAACCGAGGGCGTAATTACGATAAATAAGGTGTTGACCTATGCGCAAGATTATCTTGCAGACAATGAATATTATACGGAATGGAGCTATAAAAAGGACGGAGCGTCGCTGATCGCGCGCCTCTTATTTGAGGAAGCCACCGATATTAATTTTTATGTTGGACGCGCGGTTAATCCGGCGCATCAGAACCCGGATTTACCTATTAACTTCAATATTAAAATGAGACTGGTTGAGGAGTTGTCCGAAAGTCTTAAAAAGATGGGCAAGCGTATCAAAGTAAGTTATTTCTAAGGAGCTATTACGTAATGAGAAAATTTGACACAAAGGTGCAACTTTTAAAGTATAAAGTATTGCGTGAGGTCGCAAGGCAGGGATGGAACGGTACGTTGCTTACCGCATCAATTGATATACCAAAAATAATCGTTCCGGGTAAGCAGTCTACGATGCGCTGTTGCGTCTATAAAGAGAGGGCAATTTTAGCGGAACGCGTAAAAATAGCGATGGGCGGAACTAAATCTAACCCGAACGTTATTGAGGTTATCGATATTGCCTGCGACGAATGCCCCGCGGGCGGCTATGGAGTTACGGAATCATGCCGCGGATGTCTTGCGCACCGCTGTGAGGATGTTTGTAAACGCGGCGCAATAACCTTCGATAGTCATCAGAAAGCGCATATTGATAAGACAAAATGTGTCGAATGCGGAGCATGTGCTAAGGTTTGTCCTTTTTCGGCAATTACGAATAACAAGCGCCCATGCGAAAACGCCTGTAAGGTTAAAGCAATTTCAATGAATGAAGATAAGTCGGCCTCGATAGATAACAGCAAATGCATTTCTTGCGGGGCATGCGTTTATCAATGTCCCTTTGGCGCGATAGCCGATAAATCTTTCATGATAAATGTTATAGATCTTATTAAAAAGAGCCGGGGTAATACGAAATATAAAATGTATGCTGTTGTAGCGCCGTCTATTTCGAGCCAATTTACCTATGCTAAACTTGGGCAGGTGATAAGCGGAATAAAAGAGCTTGGATTCTTTACCGTCGTTGAAGCGGCTCTCGGTGCGGACATGGTTGCGGTTAAGGAGACGAGGGAACTTGTCGAAAAGGGAATTTTGACGAGCTCATGTTGCCCCGCATTTGTAGACTATATAAAAAAGCAATTTCCGGATCTTGCTAAGTATATCTCGCATAATTTCTCTCCTATGGCGGCGATAGCGCAATACATAAAAGAGAGTGAGCCGGATTCGAAAATCGTATTTATAGGACCATGTACAGCAAAAAAAATGGAATTCCAAAAGGAAAATGTACGCCCATATGTCGATAGCGTAATTACTTTTGAGGAGTTACAGGCGCTCTTTGATAGCCGCGACCTAGATATAACGTCATTGCCCGAGGACGTATTGGACAACGCGTCATATTTTGGACGGATTTTTGCGCGCAGCGGCGGGCTTTCGGACGCGGTTAAACAAGGGATAAAAGAGACCGGAAATGAACAGTTCGAACTAAAAGCTATCCCTTGCGACGGCATAGAAGCCTGTCGCGTTGCTCTCCTTAAGTTGTCTAAAAACGTTTTACCGGGCAATTTTCTTGAGGGAATGGCGTGTACCGGAGGATGTATCGGAGGGGCAGGATGCCTAACGCACGGGGAAAAGAATAAAGCCGAGGTGGATAAATACGGTATGGAAGCATACGAAAAAACTATCACGGATGCAATTTCAGTGCTGAAATAACTATTCGATAATTATATTATATCGGCATCATCGATACAAACGGTGATGCCGATATTTTTATTTAACACTTATTTTGTAGTTTCAATAAATTCCGGTTTTCCTATATGCTGTCTAAAATACAGCATATGGGCTTATATGTTCCTGTCGGAATAATAAAGTCAATCGGGAAACAACATGTTGATTTCGTTGTCATCAAGGAGCAACCTACAAATATTTTCCGCATCCTTTGGGCAGGGGTCGTTCTTATCGGTTTCGATAAGACCAAAGTCCATGAAGCGCGCTATAGCCGTTATCCCGCTTAATCCGGAACGGACGAGGGCGCGCGCTTCATCTTTATCGAAGCTCATTAGCCCCTTCACCCGATAGTGTTTACTTGCGTAGCAAGTAACATTGTCAAAATGCGTAGTAATTACGGAAAACGATGGTTTAGCGCTAAGGAGAGTTACTAGGCGGCGGGCGAGAAGGGCACCCTCATCGGGGTTCGTCCCGCGCGCAAACTCATCTATCATTATAAATGAGTCCGCGCTCATATGCTTCAGAACCGTTTTTAGCGCGATAATTTCTCCACCAAAAGACGAAAGCGATCGCGAAACATCCTCTTTGTCTTCGTTTATCATAAATATATGCGAGAATACAGGCGTTTTAAACGATTCAGAAAACGCGAAAAGACCCGCATGGACGAGGAAGGAATTTAGCGCGAGAGTTTTAAGGGCAACGGATTTTCCACCCATGTTTGCCCCTGTTATAACGGTTGATCCGCGCGCGAGAGAGATTGAGACCGGCGTAAACGAAAGACCTTTTTGTTCTAAATTTTCTTTTATTTCGATATTTATCATTCCTTTGGCTTCAAAGCAGTTTGAATTGAGAACGGGCTTAACCGCGTTATATTCAATAGCAAGGTGCGCGCGGGAGATAGTAAAATCGAGCTTTGCGATGGATTCTATGTTTTTTTCAACGTCGTTGAGGTATGGGCGAAGCTGTATAGTTAGCTCGGTGAGGGCTATTTCTTCCTCATTTTCCTCGAGAACCGCCAACTCTTGCCTTTTATTAATAAGATCAGTCGCTTGCGCGGGGAGAGCTGAACGAATTTTAACTTCGAGAGCACGTTTTTCATCGCGTATAGGTTTAAGCTTAGAATTCATTTTTTCGCTTATAAAAAAACTTGAAAGTCTGGATCCGTCGGGATCTATAAGCTTTAAAGCATCTTCGCATCTAAATATATCTATTTTTTTAAACTCAGCAGTAGCCGTCATCTCGTCAAAAAGTGGAGCGATAATTTCGAGCTGTAAAAGAAAGCGCTTCAACTCAAACATCTCAACTTCGTCTAAACTTGAGCCATGAGCGCGCGCAACGGATCTTCTTATATCGCGAAGCTGCATAAGCGATATTTCAAGCCTATTGACAGCTTTTCCGGTTGTTTTAATGGCTTTTATCGCCGCTTCGACATTGTCAAGCTCAATTTGAAGCTCATCACGATTAAAAAAACGCGGACGCTTTATAAGCTCCGCACCATAGGGAGAGTTTGCGCGAAGAAGTCCAAATACGTATGAAAAACCGGTAGCATGTTTCATTCCGTCCGATATGGTTAGCATTTGTTCACCTCGTTCATAACGTTTAAAACAGGAATATTATATTTAGCGAGAGCGTTTTTCATGGTATTTTCAAAATTTGTTGCGTTAAAACCCGTGCCGTAAGCGGAAAATGGGTTTATCGTTACACAAACGAGTCTTATAGGTTGTTCGACCATAAAACAAATATTCTTTAACGCTAGCTTTTCGAACATAGCTTCGCTCAGCATTATTTTAGTGGGATCGTCCGCGACAATCGTCATATTTTTAAATCTGAAAAATTTTTCGGCTACCGTACCCGTTATAGCGCCGAAGCAGCGGACGTATTTAATAAACGGAAAATCGATGAGCATATCCAGCCCATGCGTAAACTCAATTATCTCGCCGTCATTTATAGCGACGGGGGATGCGCGTTTTTCTATATCGGAGAATCCGGAAAACCCGGGTAACGAAAACAAATTTACCGCGTAGGCTGTCTTTTTTACAACAGAGTCAAGACCTTTACTTAAAGATGCGCCCGTAGAGAGTATCGCCCCATCAGAAAGTTTAGGTACGCTAAGGCTCTTTCTGCTTATAGCCCCATCAATTATAACGCGAGAAACCCCAAATACACAGAGCATTTCGCAGAGTTTCATGAGCGAATCTACAGTAGAGGGTCCGGATAAAACAACTTTCCCCCCGCTCTTTGCGCGAGCGACTATAACTTCACCCATAGCGGTATAAACGCCGGTCGTCATGAGAATTTCTTTAGTTATATCGGAAAGTCTGAGGGCGCTTACGCTGGTTGCGATAATCGTATCTTCGCGGACGTAAATTTCGGGCTTTTTCGTCGCGGTAACGATATCTACCTCTTCGCCATCGCTCCCGATAGAGGTAAGCGCAAATCCGAATTCGCCATGGTCATAAAGCGCTTTAACGCATGCGTTTAGTACGGTCGTCTTCCCGGCATTTTTGCACATTCCTGCAATTGTCAATGTTTTTACATCGCGTATAAGTTCATATAAATTCATCGCTTTTCACCGATCTTTTTTAAAAACGCATTGACGCTTCTTTCGGGTAAATCGATAAAGCTTTCGCGTTCGAGTATCGAGTCTAAATTATGCGCATCGGATGAAAAAAGAGTATGATACATAGAGACATCTATTGAAATCGGAAGTCCATTATATATCTCTACCGTTGAAAAGTTGAGGGACGACGGTATAAATCCCATATTTATAAGAATAGAGTTCGAAGTACGATTTATATGTGCCGGGACGGTAACTCCGCCGAGATTTCGGACGAGGGTGCAAAGCTTATCTATAGACAACATTGTCGATTGAATAAGGAGCTTATCAAATGTTCCGATAAACTCATCGTTTTCATCTAAAATATTTTGCTCTCCGAAGAATTTAGGCTTATTTTTTACGTTCGGAAGAGCTTCGTTAAGAGCGGCGGAAAGTTCAAGAGCGACAGCAACCGAGGGCATATAGCAAAGAACATGAACTTCCTCAACGCTTTCCGCTTCGATAGCGGGGATTAAAAGAATATCAAGAGAATCCGCTATAGCTTTAATAGGCGGAAGGTTAAGGGCAGAGTTATGATCGCTAACGGCTATCATATCAAGCCCTTTTAACTTTGCCATATTGACTATATTGTTAGGCGTCATTAGCTCATCGCCGCATGGCGATAAGCAAGAATGAATATGAAGATCCGACGCGAATCTACTCATTGCTCCGCGGGCTTTATATGAAGATCATGCATTATACCGCAAACAGCGTAGGCGGAAAGCGGAGTTTCGATTATTGCGACGGATTCCTCATCCGCCTTATCGACGGAAAACTGTTCGGTTGTCATTCCCTCGGGCACTATTATACAAGCCATCTCGTGTAGAGATGCAATCGCGATTACGTTAAGATGCGTCTGTACCGTTACCCATGCGCACCCGGAGGCGCCGCGCGCCATTACGAAACTCAAAAGATCGCATACAAGTCCACATTGGATTTCCGCATCTGCCCCAAAAGTTGTCTTGAGTTTACCCTGTACCGCATTGCAAAGTTCGCTAACTTTCATAAAATTATCCTCACTGCTGAATGAAATTTATGGCCAACGCGCCATATACGTTAAACATTATTCCCAAAACCATTATAACTCTCTCATATCTTTCGAGCTTCCATTTTCTTTGCATAATTATATAGAAGAACGCAAAGGGTATGAGATCACAAGTATATCGCGCGCCAAACTGCCACCCACCGAGGGTTTTGTGCATACACAATAAAATTATATTGAGCGCCATCATGAGAACGATTATAAGCTGCGTAGTCTTAAAACGCTTTTTAATTATATCACGTATTATATACACCGCCATAAGTAAAAATATTGGGTTTGCAATATAGAACCAAAATCCGTTAAACCACGGGAACTTTAGCCGGAAATCACCCGTTATCTCAATCGGCCGAATGAACAGATTGTAGAGGTTTTGACCAAGGTAGGAAAAGCTGAACTGTCCATTTTGGGATTCCGTAAACTCGGGGAGATAGTTATGACCGAATTCAAGCGGGTTTCCAAAGCGGGCGTAGTTATAAAGCATATAAGATGCGCCTATCAATATCGGCGCGATTAGGCATGGGAGCTGCTTGCAGATATTTTTGAAAATGCCAAGCTCCTTATTTTCACTATAATCCTGAATAAAGAAAACAATAAACAGCACGGGGAAATATAAAAGCGACAGCGGTCGGCAGCCAACGGCGAGAGCCAACAAAAGGTAAGCTAAAACGCGCTTATTTTTAAGAACGCAGAAAATAGAAGCGAGGCAGAATAACATATTGAGCTGTTGCGCCTGAAACCAAACGCCACCGCTAGTACTCATCCAAAACGTATTAGCACCCCAAACTACGAACATGGCGATAAACGCAGAGGTGACATCTTTAACGCCCGTATGCCTTAGACATTTATAAGCAAAAACCGCGCTTATTATACAGTAACATGCATTTACGAAATTGTTCGGTGTATTATATCCGAATATGAAGGTAAGGGGAAGCATTAGTACCGAGGGGAGGGGAGGGAAGCTCACATAATATTTTCCGTTAAAAATAGCGAGTTCCAACCATGATATATTTTCTCCTAGATCCATTCGTCCTTCACGCCAAGCCATGGCCTGTCGTGTATAACTATCCCATTGGCAGTGAGAGAATAAAGTTCCTCCTAAAAGGTCATGTATAAGAATATAACCGACAAACATGATAAGTATCATGCAAAACATAGACCAATCAAAAGAAAATTGCTTTTTTTGTTCGTTTATCGTCAATTGCTCCATCAATGTTATTTATCCTTCCAATGTAATTATTAAACAGCCCTTCTTATCATACAAAAAAAAACATATTTTTGCAACGGCAAAGTTGAAGGGATTCATGCGTTTTGTCTGTTATTGCAAACAGATAATACTTGAATATATAACGAAAAGGGTTATAATGGTGTATAAGATAAGAAGGTTGGAGTGTCTAAATAATGGCGCTTCTTTAAAGGTATAGTTTAAATGAATAAAGAGATTTTCGTCTCTGAAACGACAATAGAAGAAAATAAAAAAATATGCACCCAAATCAAAGATGCTTTGGACGGCAAAAAAAAGAAATATATAGTTGAATCGTTCGGATGTCAGATGAATGAGCATGATGCGGAAAAGCTCCGCGCAGCGCTTACTTTAATGGGCTACGAGAAAACGGATATTAAGGGCGATGCCGACGTTATAATATTCAATACTTGCTGCGTTCGTGAACATGCGGAAAAGCGCGTCTTTGGCAACATAGGTGCCTTAAAAAAACTAAAGGATGAAAAACCCTGGCTCATAATAGGTGTATGTGGATGCATGATGCAACAAAAAGAGGTGAGTGACCATCTTTTTAAGAGATTTCCATTTGTTAATATCATATTCGGTACGCATGAATTACATCTTTTTCCGGAGATGATGCTTTCAGTATTGAACGGGGAGCGGGTAAAGCAAGTTAAAAATATTGATGGAGAAATAGCCGAGGGGCTTCCTATTCTTAGATCCGGTACTTTTTCAACGAGCGTAAATATAATGTATGGCTGCAATAACTTCTGTACTTATTGTATCGTTCCGTATGTTCGTGGGCGGGAACGCTCAAGACGCTTTGAAGATATACGGGATGAAGTTGAAGGTCTTGCATTTAATAATTTTAAAGAGATTACACTTCTTGGGCAGAACGTAAATTCATATCATGATAATATTTCGGGGATGAATTTTCCGCGTCTTCTTTTGGAGCTTTCTAAAATAAACGGCATAGATCGCGTTAGGTTTATGACTTCTCACCCTAAGGATCTTTCGGACGAGCTAATAGATGTAATGGCATCATGCGAAAAGGTCTGTAAGCATATTCATCTTCCGGTTCAATCGGGGAGTACGGCGGTTTTACACGCAATGAATAGGGGGTATACGAGGGAACGTTACCTTTCTCTCGTTGAAAAGCTCCGCGCCTCTGTACTAGATATCGGTATAACGACGGATATTATAGTCGGATTTCCGGGTGAAACCGACGAGGATTTCCGAGATACGCTCTCTCTTATGGAAGCCGTTCACTTTTCCACCGCATATACGTTTATGTATTCAAAGAGAAAGGGGACGAAGGCGGCGGTAATGGATAATCAGGTTCCTGAGGATACGAAAAAAGCGCGGCTACACGAGCTGAACGAGTTACAGGCGCAACTTTTAAAGAACGATAACGAAAAATTTATCGGGCAAGTCGGTTCTGTTCTCGTCGAAGGTGTCGATAAGCGCGGCGAAGAAGAAACCGCCTTTGGAAAACTTAGCTGTTTTAAAACGGTGTATTTTAGCGGAGGGGACGATCTTATAGGCAAAATGGTAGACGTTGAAATAACAGATACCCATCATAATTCGCTTATAGGAAGGTCGCTTTTGTAAAAAAGGAGAAAAATGGAAGAGAAGCTGTCGCCGATGATGATTCAGTATTTGAGGCTAAAAGAAACTTATAAGGATTGTCTCCTGTTTTTTAGACTTGGAGATTTTTATGAGCTGTTCTTTGAAGATGCGAAAACGGCGTCTAATGAGCTTTCTTTAACGCTCACCGGAAGAAATTGCGGTCTTAAAGAGCGCGCTCCAATGTGTGGCGTACCTTATCACTCTGTTAACTCATATATAAACCGCCTAATAGAAAAAGGCTATAAAATCGCAATCTGCGAACAACTGAGCGATCCTAAGGATTCAAAGGGCATGGTAGAGCGAGATGTCGTTCGAGTAATAACGCCGGGAACGGTTATTGAGGACAATATCCTCGTTGAAAACGCGAATAATTTTATTGTGTCTCTATTTATGACCGATAGACGTATAGGTATCGCATATTCGGACGTTTCGACGGGGGCTTTTTATGTCTCTGAATTTTCAGGAAAGTATATGGCCAACGAACTTTGCGATGAGCTTTATAGGATAAACCCGAGAGAAATAATAGCGAGCGGGGCTGTTTTAAAAAACGAGATCGTAGATAAAAGGATAAAACCTTATTACTATATTGAGGAATATTCGGAATGGACCTATGAACTTAAAAAAGCGAAGAGCATTTTAAAAAAACATTTTGGCGAACAAAGTTTAGTCGTACTTATCGACAACGTATATGCCCTTTGTGCCGCCGGAGCTTTACTTTATTATTTGGACGAAACTCAAAAAAACGCCCTTTTGCATATTGATGCGATAAAACTTATAAACAAAAACGAATATATGTTTTTGGATGAATTTACGAGGGCAAATCTTGAATTGACAAAACCAATGAGGAGCGACGGAAGTAAAAGGAACACGCTTTTAGGAATATTGGATAAAACGAAAACGCCAATGGGTGCGAGAACGCTAAGGATCTTTATAGATCAGCCTCTTCTCGTAAAAACCAATATTTTAAGCAGGCTGGATGCCGTTGAGGAATTGCTGAGCGATAAAATCATGAGCGATAAAATCGCTTCCGCATTTAAAACAGTACATGATATTGAGAGGCTTTGCGCGAAAATAGCCTATAGTAATATAAACGCACGAGATTGCTGCGCTTTACGCGAGTCGCTCTTTTCTTTGCCACTTATAAAGTTATCTTTGGGAAATGCAAAGTCTGCAATACTCGTAAAAGCGAGGGATAATATAGATGCATTAGAAGATATTTCTGAACTTTTAGATAGGGCGATATCCGACGATGCGCCGATTACGATAAAAGATGGCGGGATTATAAAGTCCGGCTTTGACGAAAATATTGATAAGTTTCGCGATATACAAAAAAACACAATGGGCTTTCTTGCAAATATGGAAGCGGAGGAAAGAACAGCGACAGGGATAAAAAACCTTAAAATCGGATATAACCGCGTTTTTGGCTATTATATCGAGGTCGGACGTTCGAGCAGCGATTCCGTTCCTTATAGGTATGAAAGAAAACAGACTCTTTCAAATGCCGAAAGATATGTGACAAAAGAACTGAAAGAACTGGAAAATAATATATTAACAGCATCCGAACAATGCATTGATCTCGAATATAACCTTTTCTGCTCTATAAAAAACACTCTTCTTGAGGCGATGTCGAGGATGAAGGAAACCGCGGCTATTATAGGTGATTTAGACGCATACCTCTCTCTTTCGGTGGTCGCCGAAGAAAACGGATATGTGCGTCCGGAAATTAACGAGGAAGGCGTTCTTGAGATAATAGACGGGCGACATCCGGTAGTTGAAAAGAGCCTAAACGGAGATTTTATAGCAAATAATACGATTATGGATTTTAACGAGAACCGTCTTTTAATACTTACGGGACCAAATATGGCGGGGAAAAGCACATATCTTAGGCAGACGGCGCTGATAGTATTAATGGCTCAGGTGGGTTCATTTGTACCGGCGCGACGGGCGAATATTTGTATAACGGATAGGATATTTACGCGGGTAGGAGCTTCGGATAATTTAGCTACGGGACAAAGCACATTTATGGTCGAAATGAGCGAGATGGCGAGTATATTAAATTGCGCAACGCAAAACAGCCTTTTAATACTTGACGAAATAGGGAGGGGAACGAGTACTTATGACGGGCTTAGTATAGCCTGGGCAACTCTAGAATATATAGCGGATATAAAAAAATGCGGCGCAAAAACGCTTTTTGCAACGCATTATCATGAGTTAACGGAGTTTGAAAACAGACTTGACGGAGTAAAAAACTATAAAATTCTAGTTAAAGAAGTAAACGATACTGTTGTATTTTTGAGAAAAATTGCGCGAGGAAGCGCCGATAAGAGCTTTGGTATAGAGGTTGCAAAGCTCGCCGGACTTCCGAAAGCGATTATTGATCGCGCAAAAACGGTTCTCGCCGCCCTTGAAGAGGCGGATATAAATAAACAGAGTATTAGAAATATAAACATGGACGCTGTATTGGACAGTGGCAAAAAAACAGAAGTGGAAGAAAAAATCTCCGGCATAGTAAAAGGGCTGGATCTAAACAATATGACACCCCTTGAAGCCATGGCTATGCTTGGAACAATAAAAACAATTATTTGGAATGAGGATTAAACTATGAGAAAGATTGAAGTTCTAATGAATGCGGTTGCTGATAAAATCGCGGCGGGGGAAGTGGTAGAAAGACCATCATCCGCTCTTAAAGAATTGATTGAAAATTCTATAGACGCGGGAAGCACCGCTATATCGATTGAATTTACCGGAGGAGGACTCGAATATATGCGCGTATGCGATAACGGATGCGGCATACCGCATAGCGAGGTAGAAACTGCTTTTTTACGCCATGCAACAAGTAAGGTTGCAACGTCTGAAGATTTGAACGCTATAATAACCTTGGGTTTTCGTGGAGAGGCGCTTCCGTCTATTGCGTCGATTTCTCAGCTTACGATGAAAACGCGGGTTAAAAATTCAAACTGGGGAACCATTCTTCAAATTAACGGCGGAGAGACGGTAACGCTCGAACCTTGCGGTTGTCCAGAGGGGACATCGGTTACCGTTGAAAACCTATTTTATAATGTTCCGGCGAGGCGCGCCTTTGTAAAATCCATAAGAACAGAAACAAATAGAATAGTAGACCTAATAAGCCGATTGATACTATCTCATCCGGAAATTTCTTTTAAACTTACGGGAAATAATAGGCTTATTTGTAAGAGCCTTGGCGATGGGATCTTGCGAAACGCAGTTTATGGCGTTTTTGGCGCGGATATAATGCCTCATCTTAGAGACTTAAAGTTTGACGATGGGTATTTAAAGATAGACGGTCTTGTAGGCGATGAAACAATAGCTACGGCAAATAAACAGCGTCAATCAATATATGTAAACGGGCGCTATATAAAGTCAAGAAACCTTACATATTCTACTGTACGTGCTTTTGATCAGCGTATAATGAGGGGATCGTTCCCGTTTTTAACGGCGAACTTTATTATCGCGCCGGAGGAAATCAACGTAAATGTTCATCCTAATAAAATGGAAGTGCGATTTAAAAACGAGGAGCGCGTTACATTTGCTCTTGTTAGCGCGATAAAGGAAGCTTTAGGAGGATATACAATTCCGGAGATATTGAGTCATAAGGATGAAAATCTTCCGTATTTCAAAAAGCAGTCATATGAGCCGCCTCGTTCTCGAAATCTTTTAGGCAATGAGCGTCCATATGTTTCTACATACACTCAGGCGGTTAATCTTCAAGATTCCGGAAGTCTGCCCTATAATTTTGAAAAAATTGGAGCTTTTTGCTCTGAAAAAGCGGATGGTAAAAAAAATATTGAGCTAACTTCGAGTAAGGGACGGAGATCAAACCTAGAACAGTCTGTTTTGATCCGTATTCCGGACGTTGAAAATCCATATAAAATAATCGGATCTGCTTTCAATACCTATTGGTTTATAGAGCAGGAGGGCGAGCTTTTAATTTTAGATCAACATGCGGCGCACGAGAGGCTTCTCTATGAGAAATATACCTCTGAGGACGCTGAATCTCTAACGCAAACTTTTTTAATACCTCTGACTATTCACCTTACGCCTATGGAATATGACGTGTTTCAGGAAAATCAGGCTGCCTTTAAAGAGCTGGGCTTTCTTATAGACCAATTTGGGGAGCAGACGATAAGTCTTCGCGGGATACCGAACATACTTGGTAAAACCGACGCAGAGGCTGTTCTTCGTGAAACATTGGAAAAGATTAAAGACAATAAAAAGCTGACGACCGTTGAGCTAAAGCGTGATGCTGTTATAAAGGCGGCGTGCAAACATGCGGTTAAGGGCGGGAGTATTGTCGATATTGAGGCGGTAAAAAAAATAATTGCCGAGTTTAATACGGGAACCGTTCCGCTAACTTGTCCACACGGTCGTCCTATTATCGTTAAATTTACTAAAAACGAGATTGAAAAGTTCTTTAAAAGAATAGTATGAGCGGAAAAGTAAATATAGCCGTAATAGTCGGAGCGACGGCGACAGGAAAGAGCGCTCTTTCCGTTGCCGTCGCGCAGCGCATAAAAAACGCGGAAATAGTAACAGCTGATTCGGCGCAGATTTATCGCGGAATGAATATAGGAACCGCGAAGCCGACTTTAAACGAAATGGGTGGCGTACCTCATCATATGATAGACGTTGCGGATATAGTGGAAACGGATTTCAGCGTTGCAAAATATAAACAGTTGGCCAGCTCGGTTATAAACGATATTGCTTCGCGGGGGAAAATCCCGATTGTTGCGGGGGGGACGGGACTTTATATAAATTCTATTACATACCCCCTCAGCTTTCAAAATATTCCCCCAAACATTGAGCTACGCGAGAAATTTGGAGCTATCGAAGAAAGAAACAAGGGCGCTCTTCATGAACTTTTAACTCATATTGATCCGGAAAGAGCGGCGCTGTTACATCCTAACGATATAAAGAGGGTGATCCGCGCACTGGAAATATATTATCAAAGCGAGATTAAGCCGTCATCAATGGATTCGGATTTTGTTAATGACCGCGGGGACGAAACCGAGTTCGAACCTATTATAGTTGGGCTAACTATGCCGCGGGTGGAATTATATGCGCGTATAAACGAGAGAGTCGATAAAATGATGGAAGCGGGACTATTAGACGAGGTAAAGGGACTTTTAAAAGCCGGATACAACTCCGATTCTCCGGCGTTTTCAGCGCTTGGATATCGGCAGCTTATAAGTTATATTGAGGGAAGTATCGATTTAAAACAGGCGGTTGAGGATATTAAGCTAAAGACACGTCGTTTTGCTAAGAGACAGGAAACATGGTTTAAACGTGATAAGCGCATATCTTGGTTGAAAGCAGATAGTTCGGGTATCGGGGACTCGCTTTTAAACGAAACATGCGATATTTTTTCAGAGAGGGGGCTTTTTACTTTAAAATGAAGCAGATCAATCTACAGGACGGATTTTTAAACGCGCTTAGAAAGAGTAAGGCAACGGTAACTCTCGTTACGACGAACGGATTTCAAATGAAAAATGCGGTAGTTTTGAGCTTTGATAACTATGCAGTGCTTTTAATCTTCGATGGTCGCGAAACTCTTGTTTTTAAGCACGCAATATCGTCGATAATAGCAAACAATGAACTTAATTTTATGGCTGAGGTAAAATATGACGATGCAGAGTAAAACAGCGGCGAAAATGATAGAGGCGGCAGAGCGCGAGCTTTCGCCTGTTTTTTTCCGTATAGACGAAATAGAATATGAAAATACGGAACGTATATTGAATTCATTTTTAGAAAATCGCGTTGGAACGCGTCATTTTTCTCCTACAACGGGATATGGATATGATGATATTGGGCGCGATACATTGGATAAGCTTTTTGCTAACGCGCTATTTTGTGAAGATGCCCTCGTTCGTTCGCATATTGTTTCTGGAACGCACGCGATTTTTTTAGCATTGAGTGGGCTTTTATCGAGTTCCGAAACGCTGCTTTCGATTACGGGAACGCCATATGATACGCTGCAAACGGCGATAGGGTTGACCGGGGAGGCGACGCGCGCCTCGCTTATCGGGCGTGGCGTAAACTATAGGGAAATACCGATTACGGAAAAAGGTGGATTGAATTTAAATTCGTTAAAAGAGGAATTGAAACTTAAACCGAGAATTGCTTATATTCAGAGGTCACGCGGCTATGCCTGGAGAGATTCGATAAGCCTATCTGCAATGAAAGAGGCATTTAAACTGATAAAATCGGACTCGCCGGAAACGCTCATAGTCGTAGATAATTGCTACGGCGAATTTACAGCGGTTAAAGAACCTACATGCTTCGGCGCGGATATAATAATAGGCTCGCTGATAAAAAACCCGGGCGGCGGTCTTGCGCCGACGGGCGGATATATAGCGGGGAAAGCGAAGCTTATTGGAGAAATAGCCGAAACGCTAACCGTCCCTGGAATGGGACGCGAGGTCGGATCATACGCAGGAAGCTACCGAGCGTTTTATCAGGGACTTTTCATGGCTCCTCATGTCGTTGCGGAGAGTTTAAAAACGGCGGCTCTTTTCGCGAAGCTTTTTGAAGACCTCGGGTTTGAAACGAAACCGCGTTCAAATGACGAAAGGTCCGATATAGTTCAATCGCTGAGGTTTAATTCGCGCGAAGCTCTTATAGCTTTTATACAGAGCGTACAGGCGACATCGCCCGTAGACGGATATGCACTTCCCGAGCCTTGGGATATGCCTGGGTATGACGATAAAGTAATAATGGCGGCGGGGACATTCGTTTCGGGAGCATCTATCGAGCTTAGCGCCGACGCGCCAATAAGAGAACCATATACAGCATATATTCAGGGCGCGCTTTCATATGCGCACGGAAAAATCGGAGCTAAACGCGCCATTGCGGCTATTTTAGAAACTCAAAAATGAACGATCTAATTGCGGAAAAGCTTAAACTTTTACCCGGCACATCGGGGGTTTATAAGATGTTTGGAGCTTCCGGCATTGTCATATACGTTGGCAAGGCGGTAAGCCTTAAAAACCGCGTTCGCCAATATTTTCAATCGGGCGAAAAGCCACCTAAGGTTGCCGCGATGGTCGCGAATATAGAAGATTTCGAATACATACTAACGAAAAACGAAACGGAAGCGCTAACTCTCGAAAGCAACCTTATAAAGCAGTTTCAGCCGCGTTACAATATACTCTTAAAGGACGATAAACAGTTTCCATACGTAAGATTGGATATAAAAAAAGATTTTCCGCGCTTTGAGGTAGTGAGAAGGGTAAGGGACGACGGAGCAAGATATTTTGGACCTTATCTCAGCGGAATAGCTCTAAAGGAATCTCTCGACATAATAAGGAACAACTATCCTGTTCGCCAATGTAAAAAAGATATTGAAAAGGCGATAGCGCGCCGCGAAAGACCATGTCTTATGTATCACATAGGAAAATGCTGCGCGCCATGTACGGGGCTGGTAACCCGAGAAGAATATTACGCATTATTAGACGAAATAAGTTCGTTTTTATCCGGGAACGTTGAGCCGGTCGTAAAAATGCTTACCCAAAAAATGCTTGAAGCATCGGATATAATGGACTATGAACTGGCGGCGGGGCTAAGGGATAGAATTCGCGCGATAAAGGGGCTTTCAGAAAAGCAAACGGCGATAGCCGCGAGCGACGTAGACAGAGATATCTTTGCGCTTCGCGTTGCGGAGGATTATAGTCTTATATTCGCGGTTTTTGTCAGAAACGGAAAAGTCGTTGGAACGGAAGACTATGCGCTTATGGCTTTTGAGGAACCGGACAGCGAGTTAATCGCGTCCTTTATAAAGCAATATTATATTGAAGCCGTTTTTATACCCCGGGAAATATTGGTTTCCGTCGTTCCGGATGATAGGGAGTCGATTGAGCTTTGGCTAAGAGAACGGTCTTCTCATGTAACGAGGATAATAAAACCCGAGCGCGGTGAAAAACGAAGCCTAGTTGACTTTGCAGTTAATAATGCGAACGACCTTGTTATAAAACGAAAGGAACTAAAAAATAGAGAGTTTGAACGCGGGGAAGGTGCTCTCGTTGAACTTTCGCTCCTTATCGGAATGGACAACATACCGAGCAGAATAGAATGCTATGATATATCGCATACGGCAGGGATGGATGCGGTAGGAGCTATGATCGTATTTACGGACGGAAAACCGGATAAAAAAGAGTATCGCCGATTTAAACTCCGCGAAAATGAAAATGGAGACGATTATATGGCTGTAAACGAGGTTTTAACGCGAAGATTTAACCGCGCTAAAAGCGATGTAAAATTTCAGATAATGCCGGATCTTATTATTGTTGACGGTGGGAGAGGTCAGCTTAACGTTGTTCTAAAGGTGCTTTCGGATTTTTCAATTTCGCATATACCGGCGATTGGTCTTGCTGAAAAGAACGAAGAACTTATATTGAAGGACGTTGAGACACCGATAACTTTAAAACGTTCAAACCTAACCTTGCATTTAATTGAGCGTATAAGGGACGAGGCGCATCGTTTTGCAATAACGTATCATAGAAGCCTACGTTCAAAATCCGCGCTTTACTCCGTACTGGATAATATAAACGGTGTTGGCGATAAGAGAAAGCGCGCTCTGTTCGATGCCTTTTTAACGGTAACAGCAATAAAGGTGGCGAGTATCGAGGATATAGCGAAAGTTAAAGGTCTAACAAAATCAAGCGCCGAAGCAGTATATGAATATTTTCATAAAAGCAGCGATTAATTTACGGTGTAAAAAAGCTTAGCGCGGAAGCTCATATGGATTTAATCCGATTTTTAAATTTATAAAGTGTGCGCAATTAAACAAATGTGATATTTTTGTTATTTCAAAGCATTTTCGCCGAAAAAGGGTTGGTTTGTCGATGATTTAGTGATAGAATACTAAAATGTTTGGTTATATAAAACCGAATAAGTCGGAACTTAAGGTTCGCGAGATGGCGCGCTACAATGCGTACTATTGCGGACTTTGTAAAAGAATAGGTAAAAGGTTCGGGCAACTCCCGCGTTCTCTTTTAAATTACGATTGTACTTTTGCCGCGCTTTTACTTTCGGGATTTAAAGCGACCCCTTGCTGTTCTTCGGGGAAATGCATCTATAAGCCGTTGAAAGCTCGTCACCCTATAATAACCGAGGATTCCGAGGCGCTTCGTTTTGCTGCCGACTTAAACGTATTACTCGCTTTTAATAAGCTTAAAGACGACATGAGTGACGAACGTAAGCCGATTTCATACGCGGGCTATGCTGTTTTTCTTTCGGCTTATAACCGCGCGAAGCGTTACCGCCCCGAGCTGGATCTTGTAGTATCGAGGGGTATAAAAAGCTTATCCGAACTTGAAAAAAATGACTGCAAAGAAATAGACGCAGTCGCGAATTCTTTTGCGGATATGATGAGAGAAATATTCGCTTGTGCTCCCCTGGAAAACGAGAGCGAAAGAACCCCTCTTTTGTTACTCGCTTTTAATCTCGGAAGATGGATATATCTTATAGATGCGTTTGACGATAGGGCGAAGGATAAAAAGCGCGGCTCTTATAATCCGTTTAATGCGGGGAATATCGGGCTTGAGCGAGCAAAATATCTTCTAAATCAATCGCTTAACGAAGCGGTTTTGGCGTATGATATTTTAAATATCACTTCCGATAAATCAATATTGGACAATATAATGTATGACGGATGTTTTACCGTTACACAAAATCTACTTAGGAGTGCGAATGAATCCTTATAAGGTGTTGGGCGTAAGCGAAAATGCGAGTCAGGAGGAGATACGAAGGTCGTATCTTGAGCTTGTAAAAAAGTATCATCCGGATAGGTATACGGACAATCCGCTCAAAGATCTCGCAAACGAAAAATTAAAAGAAATAAATGAAGCGTATGACTTAGTAACGAAAAAGCAAACGAGTAATTCGGCGAGGGCGCGTGATGATTGGAGCTACGACAGCTACAGCGGAACGGGCGGAAGCTATAGCGGACCGGACGCTTCGGAGTTTTCGAGGGTAAGGCAGATGATAAATCAAAACAACCTCGATGCTGCAAAACAGTTGTTGGATGGGATAAATACTAGAAATGCCGAATGGTATTATCTCTATGGGATAATTTATCTGCGTCAGGGGTGGTATGATAAAGCGCGGGAATATATGCGCATGGCATATGAACAGGAACCGCAAAACGCCGAATATAAAAATGCATATACGACGCTCAACAATTCGGGCAATCCATATGCTTCATATAGGGGAGGCACTTATAATTCTGCCAGAGGGGAAACGGGGACTTCGAATTCGTCATGTTCGGGCTGCGATATGTGTTCGAGCCTTTTGTGTGCTGATTGTTGCTGCGAATGCATGGGCGGCGATCTTGTTAGATGTTGCTGAGGTAAAAAAGCTATGAAACTGAGTTCAACAAAAAAATTGACCCTAGGCGCTATGGTTGTAACGCTTACCGTTTTATCGCTCTACTTAACCGTTGCTATTCCGTATGTAAAGATGGCTTGTCTATTTATATCATCACTTTTTGTTTTTATACTTGCGGATGAGGGGGCTTATCTTTCTGCCGTTTTATCTTATTTAGCTGCCACTGCTATAGCGTTCTTTATTATTCCGGATAAGCTTATTTGGGCGGCTTACGCTATTCTTTGCGGTCATTTTGGTATATTTAAAACGTTTTTAGGGACAAAGCTGAAAGACCCGGTTATTGGTTTTGCGCTCAGACTTTTATATTGCAATGTGTTTTTGGGTATAGGGATTGCGGTCGCTATATATATAATTGGATTTGACATTGGTACGCTAAATTTAACGATTCCCCTTTGGGCAATATTAATAGTACTTGAAATTGCTCTCGTTGCTTTCGATATTCTCTATTCGTTCATGCAAAAAATCTATATTTTCAGATTTAAAAATCTTTTAATTTCAAAGAGATGACACATATTTGATCCGACCTTCATAAACTTTATAAAAGAAGTTTATGGAGGTTTTTTATGAAACGCATTGTTTTATTTCTTCTATGCGCGGTATTTGTTATTACTGCGTTTTCGGGCTGCACCGGAACGGGCGAGCTTAGAAAAGTTAAACTCAATGAGGTAACCCGATCTGTTTTCTACGCACCGCTTTATGTTGCGGTGAGCAGAGGATTCTTTAAGGCGGAGGGCATTGAGCTTACTATAGAAACGGGCGGGGGAAGCGATAAGAGCATGACCGCGCTCTTAGCGAACGAAGCGGAGATCGCGCTAATGGGACCTGAAACGGGAGTCTACGTTGTAAATGAGGGAAAAGAGGAACACCCGATAATAATAGGGCAACTTACGAAGCGCGACGGTTCGTTTTTAATGGGGCGCGAGGCGGATAGCGCCTTTAACTGGGAAAAACTTCGCGGGAAAACAGTAATAGCGGGCAGACCTGGCGGAATGCCATATATGACGCTCATGTACGTTTTGAAGCAGCATGGTATTATCCCCGATGTTGACGTAGAAATAATAAGCAATATACAATTTAGCCTTATGGGCGGTGCTTTTGAAGGTGGTACCGGCGACTATGTAACACTCTTTGAGCCGACCGCGTCGATGTTCCAATCTGCCGGAAAGGGTCATATAGTTGCCAACGTGGGTCTTGAATCAGGGGAGGTTCCTTATACGACATTTATGGTTAGAAAGAGCACAATAGAAAACGATAAGGATCTCGTAAGTGCATTTATAAGGGCAATATATAAAGCGCAGCAATGGGTAAAGACCGCGAAAAATAACGATATCGCGATTGCGATGCAACCGTTTTTTCCGGACACAGATATAGCCACTCTCGAATCGGTTGCTAAAAGCTATCGCGAAACCGACTCTTGGATGCAGACTCCGGTTATGACGGAAAGCGCGTTTGCAAGGCTTCAGGATATAATAGACGGGGCGGGCGAATTGAAAGCTCGCGTAAACTTTAAGGATCTTGTGGATAATAGCTTTGCTGAAGAGGCGGTTAAAAACGGTTGAGAATTTAAATTAAATGTAAACCCTAAAAAACTATGGCATTTTGGCGGTATGAGGAGAGACGCGCGAAGTTTCAACGTTTTTTTCTCATACCGCTCCTATGTTTGCTGTTTTAAATAACGAAAGCTGTATTCAATCCATTTTTTTATTTTAATTTTCAAAAAAGCATTGTGATAGCCACATTTATAAAAAACATTCTAGTGTTTGACTACGGTTTTTATATATGTGTTTGATTCGGGGATATAATCGGTAATCAGTTATGTTTAGGATAAAAACAAATCAGACGCAGTGTATTTGTACGCCACGTCTGATTTAATTTAACGGATTTTTTTATAAAAAATCACATCTGTTTTGAGAAAAGCACCGTTAATTTAGAAGTTGTTGCTACGATACAATTAAACAATACAGATTTCATGGGTAAATGCGAGAGCATTATTTTGAATAATCGTAAAAGCCTTGACCGGTCTTTTGTCCGAGCTTTCCGGCGCGCACCATCTTCCGAAGAAGAGTATGTGGACGATATTTAGGATCGCCTGTTTCGTTTTGTAAAACTTCCATAATAGCAAGACAAATATCAAGACCGATAAGATCGCCGAGAGCCAGAGGTCCCATTGGATGGTTAGCGCCAAGCTTCATAGCGGTGTCTATACCCTCAACGCTAGCTATGCCGTCCGCATATATACCTATAGCTTCGTTAATCATTGGGATTAAAACGCGATTGACAACGAAACCCGGTCCCTCGTTGACATTAACGGGAGTTTTTCCAATTTTAAAGGCAATCTCAACTATTTTATTTACAGATTCGGGAGCGGTATTTTCGCCGGCTATAACCTCAACGAGCTTCATAACGGCGGCAGGGTTAAAGAAATGCATACCAACAACGTCGCGGTCAATACCGGCACCTATCTCGGTGACAGAGAGGGAAGAAGTATTGGTAGCGAAAAGGCAGTCTTTTTTGCAAATTCCAGATAATTGTTTAAATACTTCCTTTTTAAGGGTCATGTTCTCGATAGCAGCTTCGACGACAAGGTCGCAATCGGAAACAATTTCGTTCGTTCCGGTAGTTATTTTCGCTAAAATAGAATCAGCTGTTTCTTTATCCATTTTGCCCTTTGCAACTCGTTTTTCAAAGCCTTTTTGCAGCTTGGCTTTTCCGCCCGCCGCCCATTCGGCTTTTACATCGCAAAGGTAAACTTCGAAGCCTTCTGTTTGCGCAAAAGCCTGCGCAATACCCGAACCCATAGTGCCGGCACCTATAATACCAATTTTCATTGTGTTACCTCCATATAATATAAAAATGTTAAATCAAAAAATACACGATAGTAATGCGGCTTATTTATTTAAAAACGGAGCCGGTTTTTCTTTATCGCAAAACGCCTGCATCGCATTTCTTTGGTCTTCGGTTTCGAAACAAGAACCGAATAGCGCTTCTTCAATCGCGATACCGGAGTCAATATCGGTCTGTAATCCTTCGTTTAATGCTTTTTTGCATGCACGAACCGCTATAGGCGCGTTTCTCGCAATTTTTCCGGCCATCTTTTTCGCCGCCTCCATGAGCTGATCCGAAGGATATACCCCGTTTACAAGTCCCAACGAAAGAGCTTCGTCGGCTTTAACTTTTCCGCAGGTATAGAGTAGTTCTCTGGCCTTTCCGCTACCGATAAGACGCGCTAAGCGCTGAGTTCCGCCGAAACCGGGAGTAATCCCAAGACCTGCTTCGGGCTGAGCGAAAACGGCATTTTCAGAGGCAAGGCGAATATCGCAGGATAGGGCAAGTTCACAGCCGCCGCCCAAAGCGAATCCATTTACCGCTGCGATTACCGGTATGCTCAGGGTTTCTATTTTACGGAAAACAGAGTTTCCGAGCTTACCTAAAGCGGTTCCTTCCACTTTCGTAAGCGGCTTCATCTCGCCGATATCCGCGCCGGCTACGAAAGCCTTTTCTCCCGCTCCAGTAATGATAAGGCAGCGGGTTTCGTTTGAATCAATTTTATCAATAGCTTCGCCTAGTTCGGAAAGAACTTGATTATTGAGAGCATTAAGGGCTTTTTCCCTATCAATAGTGATTATGGCAACAAAACCATCTTGTTGATAATTAATATAGCTCATTTTGTACTCCTTAAAGACGCGCGCTTTGCGTGGTCACGGTTTATTTTATATTTTTAACGATAGAGGCAACACCCATACCTCCGCCGACGCAAAGCGTTGCGAGGCCATAGTTAGAAGAACGTTTTTTCATTTCATATAGGAGAGTAACGAGGATTCGGCAACCGGAAGCGCCGACGGGATGTCCGAGGGCAATAGCTCCGCCATTTACGTTGACTATATCCATATTAAAGTTAAGCTCTTGTGCAACTGAAAGTGCCTGAGAGGCGAAAGCTTCGTTAGCTTCTATTAAATCCATATCATTGAGAGTTAAAGCGGCTTTTTTTAAAGCTTTTTTAGTTGCTTCGACGGGACCTATGCCCATTATAGAGGGATCAACTCCGGCGGAAGCTCCGGATATCCATTCTGCCATTGGTACTATTCCGAGTTCCTTCGCCTTTTCAGCGCTCATTACGACTACGGCGGCGGCTCCGTCGTTGATACCGGAAGCGTTAGCGGCTGTAACACTGCCGCCCTCTTTAAACGCGGGACGTAGCTTCGCTATTCCTTCGGCGGTTATTCCGGGACGCCATCCTTCGTCTTTATCAAACATAACGGTATCTTTTTTTACTTTTATAGGAACAGGGACTATTTCGTCCGCAAAACGGTTTTCAGCATAAGCCCGTTCGCATTTATTTTGGCTCTTCGCCGCGAACGCATCTTGGGCTTCGCGGGAAATATTATATTTTTCCGCTAAATTTTCGGCGGTAATTCCCATATGATAATGATTAAAAACGTCGGTTAAAGCATCGTTTACCATAGTATCTATCATGGAGGCATCGTTCATACGATAGCCATAGCGTGCCTGAGTTAGCGCATAAGGGGCGGCGGACATGTTTTCCATTCCTCCGGCAACAATTATATCGGCTTCGCCGGCGGCAATAAGCGCGGCAGCCATGTTTACACATTTTAAACCCGAACCGCATACGTTATTGACGGTGAGCGAAGGAACTGAGATTGGTATTCCGGCCTTAACGGAAGCTTGTCTGGCAACGTTTTGACCCTGAGCGGCCTGAAGAACGCAGCCCATCAGAACCTCGTCAACATATTCCGGCGCTATATTAGCCCTTTTTAGGGCTTCCTTTATAACGATGGCTCCAATATCGGCAACCGGAACGTTAGTTAAAGAGCCGCCCATTTTGCCTATTGCAGTGCGAACAGCGCCGACTAAAACAATTTTCTTAGACATTATAGATTCCTCCATTAAATTAGATTGATCCGCATTTTTAAATACACGCACATCATCTCGTTAGTTATTCTATCATAAGCTTCTTAAAGTCACAAGTGAATCCGGTATAAAGAATGTTCCCATGGAACATTCTTTATAACTAATATACAATATAAATAGATAAACTTAAGGAAAAAACAAGGCAGAAGCCGCATTTATTTGATTTGTATAAAAAAATAAGCGCATTTTTATTTCTTTATGCGATTTTAACAACTAAATTGATTCATCTTTCGTAACATATATCTCCATCTACAATGGTAGCTATTACATTTGAGAATACCTCGAGAGGATTATCATCGAATATTGCTATATCGGCATCCTTTCCGACCTCTATAGTAGCCGTTCGTGAAATTGATCCTAAAATTTTTGCGGGTGCTGTAGTAACCGATTTTAATGCTGCAAAAAGAGAGATACCTGATTTAGCGGCGAGTCCGGCGTAGAAAGGTAAATATGCTATTGGCGAGTTTGGCGAATTTGCGCTTATTGCAAACTCTACTCCGATTTTTTCGAGCATCGAAAGTTTATCAAGACCTCCACTTGAAAAATCTCCGGTGTATACAACGGGTATGTGGTTTTCGGCTACCTCTTCGAAAGCCGGCTCTGCTCTGTCGCAGCCACATATAACTATATCAATATTTAAAAGTTTTTTCATGCGAACGGCTGTTTCAACGTCTTCGCGAAAACGTGCTTCAATTATTAGAGGAATTTTGCGGGTTAAAACCCCTTCCCATGATTCCATAGACTCGCTTCTCGTAAAAGGCAAATCGTTTTGTTTAGCCCTCTCTTTTGCGTTTAAATATTCTTTTGCCGAAAAAAGCTCGTCCCTTAAAAGTGCCGTAAGAGCCATTCGCTTACTTTCGTTCATTTCACCTTCTTGTGCGCCGGAAAGCGTTGCCTTCATTGCGGCTGAGTCGTTTAAAAACATATCGTCTGCATTGGTATTTGTTTTGCAGAGAGCGCACATTCCCGAAACGAGATTGTCGTACCGCGGCATGATGAGCGTTTGCGTTACTCCCGCTTTAAGGGCCTCCGAAAAGTCAGGTGCTAAAAATTTTATATCGTTTGACGCGCGTTGACTCGCCGTTACCGCATCGTTAGAATGTGCGGATTTTATACCGAGGTGCGAATGCGCGTCTATAAGCCCGGGCATTATAAAAAAATTCGTAGCGTCTATTATCCGAGTACTTCGTTCGCCACCGGTATCTAAGTTACCGCCTATAGCTTTTATAACGCCATTTTCTATAAGTATATCCGCTCCGTCGTAGAGCTTACCCGTCATTGTCAGGACTTTCCCGTTTTTAATTAAAAACATATTTTTTTACCTCGCACTTTTATGTATTTTGCCACAGGTGCGACAATTTTATCCTGAATTCGGAAGAATATTTTTTTATAGTTGTCGGTATCGCAAATGCCGGTAAAGATCATTTTTTAAATACAAAGATTATGAGTTAGTAAGTTTAAACGAAAAAGCGGAAAATTACTATAAAAAAACTTAAAGGCTTGATATCCGTTTTCACAGATACCAAGCCTTTCGGGTTGCTCAACTAAAATATTTTTCCGGTTTTTTTTGGGGGTACTACATTAAGCATTAACTGTTTTTTATTTAGTTTACTTTAGTTGCAACCGCAACCGCAACCGCAGGAATTACCGCAAGTGTTGCCGCAGGAATTACCGCAAGTATTGCCGCAGGAATTTCCGCAAGAGCTTCCGCATTCATTCTGGCAACCGCATGAACCGAAGAGATTTCCTAATCCGCACCCGCTTCCGCAGCCGCTGAACATGATGAGAAGAATTATCCACCACCAGTTATTGCCCCCACAGTTATCTTCGCATCCGCAGCCACAGTTGTTACCGCAGCTATTGCCGCAGCCGTTCTCAGAGAGCAGGATCAAGAGAATGATCCACCAATTGTTGGAACCGTTACACATAATATTATCCTCCTTATTTGCCTTTCAGAGCTGCTTTTTTTTGCGCTCCGTTAATGTATAATACGAAATCCGAGAAAAAAGTGTGCATATTTAGATAGTCATGACTGAAATTGCTAGAGCGATAAGAAATAATGTAACGATAGGGTTTAGATGCCATAAATGCGTTTTTTTAACGCATTTATCTGGGAAGCCGATTAAAAAACAGATGTATCGTAAATAAGCCTATTTATTATCGAAGTGAAAATTTGCCGAATTTCAAGTTTTGTTTTCAATGTATACCGGTTATCGAAAATACTACCCATTCGGCGATATTCGTCGCATGGTCGCCTATTCGTTCAAGATATTTAGCTATCATGAGTATATCGAGGGCGGCTTCACCGGAATTGCTGTTACTTTGAATGAATTTTATAAGGTCCGTCTTTATGTCAGAAAAAGCCTCATCAACAACATCGTCATATTCAATAACGGAATGCGCTAAATCAAGATCGCGTGCGACAAAAGCGTCAACACTATCTTTAACCATCTTTGTCGTAGCCTTAGTCATTTTAGAAATATGCGCATTATGCGATGTCGTTGAGAGATCTGTATATCCGACTATTTCGGCTATATCGGATGCTTGATCTCCAATACGCTCCATATCGGTTATCATTTTTAGCGCGGCTGATATTAGTCTAAGATCTCGGGCGACGGGCTGTTGACGAAGTAAGAGCTTTAGACAAAGAGCCTCAATATCGCGTTCCATCTGATCTATCTCACGTTCCGCGCTTATCGCGGTTCTTGCATATTCAGGATTGCCCATAAAAAGAGCTTCGATTGCGTTTTCAATAGCGCTTTCGCAGAGCGCGCCCATCTTAATAAGCTCGTTGTTCAATACTTCAAGTTGAGTATCAAATTTATTTCGCATTTTTATCCAAATCTCCCTGTAATATAGTCTTCTGTGCGTTTGTCGGCAGGAAAAGAGAATAGTCTTTCTGTTTTATCAAATTCTACAACTTCTCCTAAAAGGAAAAACGCGGTATTGTCCGATATGCGCGTTGCCTGCTGCATATTATGCGTCACTATTATGATAGTATACTGTTTTTTAAGTTCAACGGCTAAATCCTCTATTTTCCCCGTAGATATCGGATCAAGAGCAGAAGTCGGTTCGTCCATTAAAAGCACTTCGGGATTAACCGCGAGTGCGCGCGCAATACAAAGTCGCTGCTGCTGACCTCCGGAGAGCGAGAGCGCCGATTTTTTCAGACGGTCTTTAAGTTCGTTCCATATTGCCGCGTCGGTAAGAGACTTTTCGACTATTGCGTCCAGCTCCGCTTTCTTTTTAACGCCATGCGTTTTAGGTCCGAAAGCAACGTTATCGTAGATACTCATAGGAAATGGATTTGGTTTTTGAAAAACCATTCCGACGCGCTTTCTTAGGCTATTAACATCTATTTTATCATAAATATTTATTCCGTCGAGAAGAACTTTCCCCTCTATATGACAGTCCGAAACCAAATCGTTCATACGGTTCATCGTCTTTAAGAGCGTCGACTTCCCGCAACCGGAAGGACCGATAAAGGCGCTTATTTCGTTCTCCGGAATAGAAAGATTGACGTTTTTAAGCGCATGAAACTCAGCGTAAAATAAGTTTAGCTTTTCTATTATAAATTTATTCATTTATTTTTCCTTTCGTAATCCCCTTTGCGATAAGAGCCGAAAGAGCGTTTAATCCGACGACGAGAACGAGGAGAACGACGGCGGTTGCATAGGCTTTATCTTGAGCGAGCCCTTCTTTCCAAAGGAGATACATATGAATCGAAAGCGTTCTTCCACTCGAAAAAAGATCTCCGGCAAAATTTTCGACAGTCCCCGCCGTATATATAAGAGCTGCTGTTTCGCCGACTATCCTTCCTACGGAGAGTATAACGCCCGCTAAAATCCCTTGAGTGGCCGAAGGTAAGATAACTCGAAATACCGTTCTGAGTTTACCGGCTCCAAGTCCAAAACTGCCTTCGCGGTACATATCCGGTATATCCTTTAACGCTTCTTCCGTCGTTCGCATAATTAAGGGAAGTATCATTATAGATATCGTGAACGCGCCCGCGAGTATTGAATACCCCCACCCTAAATATATGACAAACAATAGATAGCCGAAAAGCCCATAAACGATGGATGGTATCCCCGAGAGTGTTTCCGTTGCCGTCCTTATTATACTTACGAGTTTATTTCCGCGCTTAGCATATTCGACTAAGTATATCGCGGAAAAAACACCGAGAGGGACGGCTATGATTAGGGATAAAAATGTCATAAAAATGGTATTTAAAAGCGCTGGCATTAGAGAGGCGTTTTCACTCGTATAATTAAGACTAAACATATCGAGAGAAAGATTTGGGATTCCTTTTACAAGTATATATATTATTATAAACGCGAGTATGAGAACCGTTATAGCCGCCGCGGAGTAAACTATAGTTCGCAAAAAGTGCGATTGAGCTTTAGTTTTTCTCATTTGAATTCCTCCTTGCGAGCGAAAACATTATGTTGATTATAAGTATAAAAACGAAGAGCACAACTCCCGTCGCTATTAGCGCTTCGCGGTGCAGCTCAGCTGCGTAACCCATTTCGATAACAATATTTGCGGTCAGCGTTCTTAGTCCAACTACGAGAGAGGATGGCATTATCGGTTGGTTTCCCGCGACCATTATGACAGCCATTGTTTCCCCTATGGCGCGTCCAATTCCAAGTATACAGGCGGCAGAAATTCCGGACTTAGCGGCAGGAATGACCACGAAAAAAACGCTCCTTTCATGCGATGCGCCGATAGAGAGGGCACCCTCATAGTAACTATTAGGGACCGCCCTTAAAGAAGCTTCGGAAACGCTTATAATGGTTGGCAGGATCATAATTCCCAAAACAATTGATGCCGCCAACATGCTTGCGCCGCTTCCACCAAAAATATTTCTAATAAAAGGCACTATGACCATCACTCCGAAAAAACCGTATACGACAGAGGGAATACCGGCTAAAAGATCTATCGCGGGTTTAATCACCTTATACGCCTTTTTATTACAGAAGCGCGCGAGGAAGATAGAAGTAAGTATCCCGATCGGAACGCCTATTATGAGCGCGCCCGCCGTTACATATATTGAGCCTAGAATCATGGGAAGTATTCCAAAGATGCCGCTCTGAGGATCCCATGTTTTTCCTAAAAGAAAATTGAAAAGTCCGATATCGCTTATCGCCGGAATCCCGTTTGCAAACAAAAATACGCAAATAAGGATAACGGCGAGGATAGCGATACATGCCGCTATCAGGAATACCGTTTTCATTGCCGACTCTTTAAATTTTTTCATTGTGCCGCAATGTCGCTCCATTTAGTCGACTTACCCGTATAAATATCTTTTACCTGATCTTTTTTTAATCCGTCGATTGTGTTTTCGGGATTGACGATAACGGCTATTCCGTCTATCGCTATTTTTTTAGAGGTTAGCCCCTTTTTGATTTCGCTCTCTTTAAGTTCGCGGGAAACCATGCCGATATCGGCGATTCCCTCTATTGTAGCAGTTATTCCAGACGTTGAATCGCTCTCTTGTATATCTATAGTAACTCCCGCGTTTAGGGCAAGGTAGGCTTCTTTTAACTTTTGCATAACCGGAGTTACGGATGACGATCCGGCGACGACTATTTTTCCGGATGCGCCTTTTGTTTTATAGTCACTTAGATTTTCAATAGCTATATAACCCGCTTTTTCGACTGTCGCCTGTCCGTCCTTCGAAAGAATGAATGCTATAAAATCGGAAGCTATGGCGGAAATATCTGATTTGGTCGCTATATTAAACGGACGGGAGATCTTATAGGTTCCGTTTTTAACGTTTTCAACTGTCGCTGAAACGCCGTCGATCGAAAGCGCCTTTACGGTATCGTTTATCGCACCGAGTGAAACGTAGGCTATCGCGTTTTTATTGCTCGCGATATTTGAAAGAACTATGCCCGTTGAATCGTTTACATCGGCGGTCATTACGGTATTATCGACCTTTTCGCCTTTTTCGTTTACGGATTCAACCGAGAAAAGCTCAATAAAGGCACTTCTTGTTCCTGAACCGGATTCACGGGTTATTACGGTTATCGGAAAGCTCATATCAAACTTTCCTCCGGAACAACCTGAGACGCCAAGCATTAACGCAAGGACAATAGTAATTGCACAAAAAAATTTTTTCATTTTAAAAACTCCTCCCAATTTATCTGTACGTATTTCGTACACTCTTATGATAAGCAGTTTTTGTAAAATCCAACGCTATATTTTTGTAAAATTCAAGTAAAATAGAGGGAAATAAAAAAAAGACGGGAAAACTCCCGTCTAATAGGTGGAATATGGCAAAAATTTAATTTTTTAAGCTTCGGTTAAAATAAATTCAAGTATTGCGGCGGCATCTCCGGTATTAACGTCAGGGTCGCCATTAAAATTTGCAAGGGGTATTTGACCGTTTGCAAGCGTCAAAGTACCGGCCATATATTTTAGTATGCATGATGCGTCGCCCGTATTGATTATTGAATCAAGATTGACATCTCCCAATTTAAACTTATCAGGGTGTTCACCAAGGTACTTATCTATAGTTTGTTCCTTGATTTTTGTACGCGTTATTTTCTCGACAACTCCGTTTATGTTAAGCGCATTATTGGTTTGAAATTCCCGAACAACCGAATCAGTCATCATTCCGAAGTATCCGTCTATATCTACGTCATAGCCTATGTAATCCAAACAAAATTGAACCCAGCTAACGTTGCTTCCGAAAAACATATTTTCACGATAATAAAGATCAACAACGGGTTCATCGAATCCACCGAATATATCGTCGTTTGGAATAAGCGTACTCTCGTCATAATCGGGAGAGGCATAGCCCCAAATTTCGGAGGATGAAAGAGAAATATTCCGATATGCAACGCTATCCGTATCGTTCCCGGCGATAAAAAACACATTCGTTTCATCCGAAAGATCTACTATGCCCATATGCGTAATAGAGCTGTTTGAGGTTCCAAAAAATATTAAATCACCCTGAACGGGGAGATAACCGGAACCTCTCCCGTGCATCGTTGCCCCAGCATCAGGAAGTATATAATTATATGCATTTGTACATCTTGCGAAGTTAGGAAGTACAGCGAGGGGAATTCCCGCCTGTCTCGCGCACCACCCGATAAAAGTCGTGCACCAAGCATAGTTGTTCCCCGAGACATGTTCGGCAAAGTACCAATAATTATATTCTGTTACATTGTTCGTTCCATGCGTCGTTCCGCCGTAGCTTCCCTCATGATATCCAAGTTGAGATTCGGCGATGCGAAATATATCGTTAGCCTTATTATCAGAAAGCTCAATATCTATAAGGCGTTCATAAAACACGCTCTTAGCATATTCCGAAGAAACATTATAGGTCGGAGAGAGAGCCAGAGAAGAAGGGGTAAAAATCCCGGTTATAGATAAAATAAAAGCTAAGCACAGAACAAAGACTGCGTTAAATATCTGCCTAATTTTTCCACACATAGAGCATTCCTCCTAAAAAAATATCAAATAAATTTTCAATAAACAAAGTTAATTATAAATAAAAACATATATTAATGCAAATGCCGCGTTTAATTTGAATAGATAAACTTGATTGAAAAAAACAAAATATGTCCACGATAAACGCGCGATTAAACGAAATATGAAAAAAGCAGGGAAACGCTGTAATTACTAAAAAAGAACATGTAAGGGCGAATTAACGCGGATATTTTTTTTGGAAATAGAGGTATTTGGGAAATAACATGAGAAATTTCTGCGGGAATATTCAGAACAACAAAACGCAATACAATCGCATCATATTATTTAACGCGTGTTTGCAATAATATCTTCGGAATTTTTGAAGGAATTTAAAACAGCGCGGAACAGGCTGATAAACAGCGACGGTTTGGAAAAGTTAGAAGAACCCTTATAATAGAATGAAAAACGCAATCCGGAAATGGGAAGAAAATTAAAAGGCAAACCCTATTGTGAATGCGCTAGATAAGAAAGGTTTTTTGGTTAGGTCAGAAGCGTATTGAGGGCGAAAATCGTAATATTGAAAAGCAGAGGGCTTACATATTAAATATTATTCGAAAATAGGAACTCAATATTTTGAAGCTATTTGAGCTTGGAAACAAGCCTCTGAGCTTAAAAAAGGATTATACCATAGATGCCAATCCTTAAAAGTATCCGAATAAAGTCTTTAATTTGTGAGGGAATAAAAAGTCGATAGGTTATGAAGTCCATTGAGAAAACTTGTTCATGTATTTTGAGTAAGTGTTTTTACAGAATAAATGCGCTAAAAATACAGGTAAATAGAATTTGGGTTAGAAGCCTTAACTTTAATTTGAGAAGCGCTTTTGCGTTTTTCGCACCTCTATAAAACCGGGTTGTTTCTCACTTGTACCCTGCTTCGGTATCTGTTAAAATCTCATAGTATGAACAAGAATCAAAAAGAATTAAAAATAAAACCGCTTGATATTGTAATAATCGCGACGGTGCTCCTAATATCGGTATTACCGCTTTTTTTGTTAAACGGAAAAACGGGAGGTTCGGTAATAATAACTTGGCATGGTACGGAGATATATAGAGGAAGCCTCGATACGGATATCGAACTAAAGACTCCGGACGGGAAAAATACTATACTGATACAGGGCGGAGAAGCGCGGATGGAGATCGCCGATTGTCCCGACAAACTCTGCGTAAAATCGGGAGTTGCAAAAGTCAATAAGCCTATCATATGTCTGCCGAACGAAGTTGTAATATATCTTGAAAGCGCAAATTCGGAGTTATTGGACGGAATAACGAAATGAGCATAAAAACGATAACGACTGATGCTATTTTTATCGCTATGGCTCTAGCTGTTCATTATTTAGAGGGACTTTTACCGCCAATAATCCCCGGCATCCCGATAAGGCTCGGGCTTGCGAATATTTTTACCCTGCTGGCCTTGCTTCACCTAAAAAAAACGGATGCGTTTTTTATAACGCTAATTAGATGTACATTAGGCGCGGTCTTTGGCGGGTCGTTTATAGCGATACTTTATAGCGTTGCGGGGGGAATGTTCTCGTATCTCGGAATGACTTTTCTGATGCCAATATATAGAAAACGCACAGTAACTCTTATCGGAGTTAGCGTATTTGGTGCATTCATGTTCAATCTTGGTCAGATTTTAATAGGGACTCTATTTTTTTCAAAGGTGATGGTCGCGTATTTTCCTATTATGACCGTTCTATCCGTCCCTACGGGCATAATAATAGGCATTATAGCAACAATAATATCACGGAGACTTAAAACCGGTATACTGCCTATAGAACGTTCCTGAACTTTTATTTAAAGTCAAGCTCTCGACTCTTTTTTATCCGATCTCTTATGTTTAGCATTCGTATATCGGTATCGGCGATAGTATCGGCGCATTCTTTTAGTTCGGCGACTATGCTCTCGGATTCTTCGCAATTGCTCTTATATTCAAGCTCATGTTCAAGGCTGGCCCAAAAGTCCATAGCTACAGTTCGTATTTGAATTTCAACGCGCATAGGCTTTTTTCGGTTTGAAAAGAAGACGGGAACTTCAACTATTATATGATAGCTGCGATATCCGTTCGGCTTTGGATTTTTTATATAGTCTTTTATCTTTATGAGCGTTATATCGTCTTGTTTAAGGAGCATTTCGGATACCTTATAAATATCGTCTATAAATGGGCATATAATACGTATTCCGGCGACATCGTTAAGGTTGTCGACGATAGACTTTACATTAATTTCCTTATGCATTCGCTTTAGCTTTTCAAGTATGCTGATCGGTTTTTTTAGTCTGGATTGGATAGAGGATATTGGGCTTTGCATACTTCTTAACGACAGCTCATCATTCAGTATTTCGAGCTTCGTTTTAATTTCGCGAATAGCGGAGTTATATTGCATCATAAGATCACTGAAATTTGTGAGATAACTAAGAATATCATCAGTATTCTCAAAAATCAAATCTTTCAGCATTTCCGATTCTTTATCGTTTGGTTTATTCATAATTTTTATTTCCTATGTTTTTTTAATGACAGACATTGGCGATGCGACAATTAAAACCGCACCGCCGCATTTTGGAGATAAAATTTAAAAAAGCGGATGCGTCAGCCGACGTATGTTTTCGTCTTTTCTTCGCCGCGAAGAACGCGGAGCGCTCCGAGGGCGAGAGCTAAAAGCTCATCTTCGCCGGGGTATATGGTTATAGGGGCGATAAATCCGGTCATGTCGGTTATAAACTTTGTAAATAACTTACTGTAAGCAAGTCCGCCGGTTAAAATAATCGTTTCAACGCCGCCATGAAGTACCGCTGCCATAGCGCCTATCTCTTTTGCAACATTATACGCCATAGCGGTAAATATGAGCATAGACTTTTCATCGCCGTTTAGTGCATTATTTTCAACTTCGCGCATATCATTTGAATTTAAATGCGCGGAGACTCCACCTTTTTTATTAACCAGAGCCAGCATATCTCCCTTCGTATATTCGTTGGAGAAGCACATATTGATGAGGGTGTCCGCCTGAATCCCGCCACAGCGTTCGGGGGTAAATGGACCTTCTCCGTTAAAACCATCGTTAACGTCTATAACTTTTCCATCTTTATGAGCGCCGACGGTTATACCACCGCCCATATGCGCAACTATGAGGCTACAATCTTCGTATTTTTTACCATTTTCCTTCGCATAGCGCCTTGCAACCGCCTTTTGGTTCAGCGCATGAAATACGCAATCTCTATTGTAACCGGGAAGCCCGGAAATTTTAGCAATTTCGTCTCTTTCGTCAACGACGACGGGGTCAACGACGAACGACGGTTTAGAGTTTCGACGCCCGAGTTCGCTCGCGAAGAGCCCACCAAGACATGAGGCGTGAAACGCTGCCTTCGTATGTTCGATATCATAAAGCATTTGGTCATTAACATCATAAACTCCGCTTACGAGGGGCTTTATTATTCCACCGCGCCCGACATAAGCGTCCATTGAATTTATATCTATATTTTCCTTATTGAGCATATCAGTAATACAATTCAGGCGCATATCCTTTTGGGCGATAATCGCTGAAAACTGATCCAACTCCTCTTTCGAATGTCTCGCGGTAGCTTCAAAAATTTGATCCTCATTTGAAAAAACGCCGACTTTAGTAGACGTTGAACCGGGATTGATTGCAAGAATCCTAAACTTATGATTTTCCATATAGATACAGTCTCCTTATTTATTATTACACTCAATTATACATATTAAGCTCTTAATTGACAAGTACGATGCTAGGGTTTAAAATCAAACAAATGTGGGAAAAGGAGAATTTAATGAAAAGATGTATTAAGAGGGTATCGTTTCTTGTTTTGGGCTTCTTGATGCTAACGGCTATTTTTGCCGGTTGCGAAAAGACAGTGCCAAACGAAAACGCCGTGATTAAGATCGGGAGCTTTTCTATCAACCTTGACGAATATCAGGAGCTTTTCGATACCAATGCCGAACTTTTTAAATATTACGAGGCGCTTGATCTGTCGACGAAAGAAAAGCTCGAGGCGTTTCAGGATTACGTTTATACTATGGCTTTAAAATACGTTATTTTATTGTATCAGGCGGATAAAAATTCGGTAACTCTCGACGAAACGGAAATGTTGGATGTTGAAAAGCAACTTGAAGAAAAGCTCGCGAGCGTTGGAACGGTTACGGATGAAGCGCGGGCTAAGATGAAAACTCAGCTTATTAACGATAAAATAACCGAAAAATACTATAACAAATTAAATAGTAGTGCGACGGGCGAAACGGCGAACGCTATGATAGAAAAATGGTCTAAAGAGCTTAAAATCGAGGGTGATAAAGAGCTAATACGCTCTGTTTTATATGTAGAACCTTCGGCAACCCCGGCTACCTAATATTGCAATTTGGTTTTTTCCTTTTGACTATCTAAAAAATAGGTTTGTTGATATTTGGGAAACCGGGTTAATAAATCCCCGCACTTTTTTAGCGCCGGGGGTTAGTTTTGTATTGTAGATCAGCTTTAAAAAATCTTCGCGTTTTAAATTGCGAAGAGCCGTTTTTCTTTGAATACGGGGAACAATATGATTATAATTGATAAAAATTTTGGAGGTAGAAATGAGCGAAACTTGTACGCATAATTGCGAAACTTGCAAAGAAGACTGTTCCGAGAATAAGACGATTAAAAAAGAAGTCGCTATGGGAAACGTTAAACGTGTAATTGGCATTGTAAGCGGTAAAGGCGGAGTAGGAAAATCTCTCGTAACGTCGCTTTTGGCGGTTGAAACAAAAAAACGCGGGAAAAACACCGCGGTTCTTGACGCAGATATAACCGGTCCCTCTATACCTAAAGCCTTTGGGTTAAAGGAAAAGGCTGAGGGTGATGAAGAAGGCGTTTTCCCGGTTGAAACTCGTAGCGGAATAAAATGCATGTCTATAAACCTTCTTCTTGAGGATGAAACGCAACCCGTTGTCTGGCGCGGACCGATAATCGCCGGGACGGTTAAACAATTTTATACGGACGTACATTGGGGCGATCTCGACTGCATGTATATAGATATGCCTCCGGGAACGGGAGACGTTCCTCTCACCGTTTTCGAGAGCATACCTGTAGACGGAATAATAATAGTTACGATGCCACAGACTCTCGTTTCAATGATAGTGCAAAAAGCGGTAAAAATGGCGCATATGCTGAATATACCGGTTTTGGCTATTGTTGAGAATCAAAGCTATTATGAATGTCCTGATTGCGGAAAGCGGGTTGAGCTGTTCGGGAAGAGCGGTCTTGAGGAGATAATGATAAATAACGGGATAATGCTCTCAGCAAAACTCCCGATAAATCCCGAGTTTGCGAGGTTGTCGGATGCCGGAGATATCGAAAGCGCCGACACGGGTGCTGTCTCTAAAATTGTCGATGCCATACTGAATAAAAAAGCCTAAAACACCGCTTCGCAAGTTAAAGGCAAAAGTTGCTTTTTAATTTTATATGCTATGATTTAGATGAAAATAAAAACGGCGGGGAATTTTTCCCCGCCGTAAAAGACACTTTATTTTTTGGTTTTAGGCGTACATATAAGCGCAAAAATATAGCCGAAAACGATAGCGGCGGCAACTCCTCCGGCGGTTGCGGATATACCGCCGGTAAAAGCGCCTATAACACCGTTTGCCTTTGCCCCTTCTATCGCACCTTTAGCAAGAGAATATCCGAAGCCGGTAAGAGGAACAGTTGCGCCCGCATGTCCTATTTCAACTAACGGCTGATAGAGGTTGAGAGCCGTTAAAATTACTCCGAGAGTTACGAATATAACCAGTATGCGCGCGGAAGTAAGCTTAGTATATGATAAGAGCAGTTGACCCACGGTGCATATAGCGCCTCCTATCAAAAAAACATACACATAATCCATTATACTGCTCATAATTATCGCCTTTCTAAAATCACCGCGTGCGCGATCGAAGGAATCGTTTCGCCCTGCAATGAACTTGCGGGACTTAAGAGCGCGCCCGTAGCCATAAAAAGCGCTCTCTTAATATCGCCGACTTCAATTCTTTTAAGTAAATATCCGTTTAATACGCTTGCACTGCATCCGCATCCGCTTCCACCACAATCAATCTTTTGCTTTTCAAAAAATATGCTTTTTCCGCAGTCCATATGTTTATCGTTCATGTCGAATCCGTTTTCCCTACATAGCTCTAAGAATAATTCGCTTCCGAGATACCCGAGATCTCCTGTTATAATAAGGTCATAATCGTCGGGAGAACGAGAAAAATCCTCAAAGTGTGCTTTTAAAGTGTTCGCCGCAGCGGGAGCCATAGCAGCCCCCATATTTGACGCGTCGTTTATACCGAAGTCAATTACGCGCCCTATCGTACCTCCTGAAAGAACGATGTTTTTATAGCAAGGCTGAGGTTCTTTAAAGGCTGTTGCAGCGAGTATTGAGCAGCCCGCACCCGTTACCGTTCTTTGCGCTGATGGCGGATTAGAACACCCCAATTCAAGCGGGAAGCGGTATTGCCTTTCGGCGGTTGAAAAATGACTGCTGGCAACACAAGCGCAAGTTGTTAAAAAACCGCCGTCTATCAGCATACCGCCTATGAGTAGAGACTCAGCCATAGTAGAACATGCTCCATATAGCCCCAAAAAAGGAATCTCAAGTTCGCGCGCGGCGAAGCTAGCCGATATTATCTGATTTAGAAGATCTCCGCCCAAAAGACAATTTATAGTGTTGGATAAAATTCCGCATTTATTTACAGCTGTATTTACGGATTCCTGAAACATACGTCTTTCCGCTTTTTCCCAACTTTCTTCGCCCCATGTATCGTCCTTTAAAACTATATCAAAATGCGCACCGAGGGGACCTTTACCTTCCATATCCCCGACTATCGCGGCGGAGGCTATTAGGCGGGGCTTTTCATAAAATATAACGCTTTGTTTCCCGCGTTTTTTTAAATTCATATTTCTTCTCCTTATGAAAATATAAGAGTCAAAAGCCCTATTATTACGGAGCTGGTTATTCCGTAAACCAAGACAGGACCGGCGAGGGAAAATAGCTTTGCGCCGACACCCATGACTAGACCTTCACGTTTAAATTCCATAGCGGGGGAAACGATAGAGTTGGCGAAACCGGTTATAGGGACGACTGAGCCAGCCCCGGCGAACTTTCCGAGCTTATCGTAAATTCCCAGCCCTGTAAATAGGGACGCGAGAAAAACCATTACCATAGCGGTAAACGAGGAAAGCGAAGAATCGTCAAGTTCAAATAAAATTTTCCCGAGATCGGAGACTACTTGACCTAAGCAGCAAATCAATCCACCAACTAAAAACGCCTTTAGACATTGAATGAAAATTCGGCTTTTAGGCATCTTTGCTTTTACCATAGTCTGATATTGAATATGTTCGGGATTACGGTCTTTCTTTTTCACCGCTGTTCCTCCCTTATTTTGGTTGGCACCGCATAATCGGTTTTATGATGAATCTCACGTTCTCCGGGTGCGTTTGCACCGGGCTTCCCTGTTATGTCTACTCTAGGTATCTTAACATTCGTTTTTTCCATAATTACCTCCAAATTTACAAAGCTTGCGCCTAAAAACCGTTTATCCCTTTGATTTATTGCCGCCATAAAAGTGTAAATCAAAAGTATAACGGAAAATATGAAAAAAAAACGTTTTAGGCGTTCGCCTTTTATATGCCTAGTTTGTGCAAAAAAATTGTTTTTCATGTTTCACTCGCCGGGAGCGCTGCGATAACGTTCTCTTTTTCCGCGCTTAAAACGACAGGTTGTTTATTTGTAAGTCCAAAGTTAATCAGTTCTTCGACCGTAGAAATCTTTATGAGCTTTATACCGGAGTCAATACGTTCGGAATTTTCAAGCGGGTATATTACAAATTTTGCGCCGCTTTCCGCCGCAGCCTTGACTTTTTCGGATAAACCGCCTATTGCGTGAACCGTTCCAAGAAGAGACACTTCGCCGGTCAGTGCAGTTTTGGCGCGTGGAGGTCTTTTTGTTATTGCGCTCATAAGCGCGAGGCAGAAGGCGGCACCGGCGCTGGGTCCGTCGACGGGTATTCCACCGACAATGTTAAATAAAATATCAAGTGATGCACAGTCGATAGAGAAGCACCTTTCAATAGCGGCGACGACGTTGGAGACGGAAGCCATAACCGTACTTTGACGTTTTAACTTTCTATTTCCCGCGTCGATCTCCTCTTCGAAAATCGCGCCGGATATATTTAGGGTTCCGGACGCGCCACGCTTTTTAGAGACAGTGCATTCGATTTCAAAAACGGAGCCTTCGGAGGCGGAAACGCCAAGTCCGAAAGATACGCCTACCTTCTCGGTTTCTGTCATTGCATATTTATATTTTTTTACAAATCTGCATGTTCTTGCGACCCAATCAATATCGCGCTCTTCAATTATCATGCGCTTTTCGAGGGCGGCAACTTCGCTAGAAAGTTCGATTATATTTACGGCATCGCGACCCGAACGGGAATACATAGCCGTATCGGCGAGAGCTTTTCTCGTTATGCCGCCGCCGAGACCGGAGACTGCGTTTTTAGCGATTTTTTCGAGACTTTCATTATTGAGCGGAGAAAAAAACAGCTCGACGCAGCGCGACCTTAGCGCTGCCGGTATTTCCTCGGGAG
The DNA here is from genome assembly GCA_036654235.1 of Clostridia bacterium. Lineage (GTDB taxonomy): Bacteria > Bacillota > Clostridia > Christensenellales > CAG-138 > JAVVSK01. The sequence continues at coordinate 54,930 of JAVVSK010000007.1, forward strand.
AACGGGTAGTTGCTCCGATAAGTCGAAAATCGGCGGGCATTCCGTTTTGAAAAATATCATGTATATAACTGGGTATACTGCTGTTATCCTTACTGTAATAGGAACTTTCAAAAAACACTCGTCTGTCCTCAAGAACCTTTAAAAGCTTATTCATCTGCATAGGATGAAGCTCCCCTATTTCGTCTAAAAATAAAACTCCGCAGTGCGCCCGGCTTACCGCGCCCGGTTTCGGCTGAGGTATTCCCATTTGTCCAAGCGCCCCTGCGCCCTGATATATTGGATCATGAACCGAACCCAATAGCGGATCAGCAATCGATCTTTCGTCGAACCGAACGCAAGTCGCATCGATTTCTATGAATGCGCTATTTTCATTAAAAGGAGATCCTGGAGACTTTTTAGCTTCTTCGAGAACTAGACGTGCAGCGCATGTTTTTCCTACACCGGGAGGACCGTATATCAAAATATGTTGTGGATTTTTTCCGCAAAGCGTCGCGCGGAGTGCCATTATTCCGTCGTCTTGTCCAATAATATCTCTCATATTTTTTGGACGAACGTGTTCGCTGAGAGGTTCACTAAGAGAGGTCTCCCGCATTTTAGCAAGATCCTTTATTTCTCTTCTGTCGTCTCTGCCGTTTATTATTGGCTTTGACGAACAATCACATTTTTTATTTTTTTTGATTGCGACGCAGGCTATTATTCCCGCTATTAGTACAACTTCTATTATTAGCCATTCCCAAAAATTCATTTAAACCTCCGCTAATGATTAAAACCCTAGAACCGTTAAATGCTAAATCATTACAATGTCTTTAGTATGGTCATATTTCATTGCTTTAAGCGGTTAATTATTGGTAAGTGCGGCTAATATTTCTTATATCTGATTTAATTTATGGAATAAAGAATCTTTGCTTTTTTTGTGCAGATTTATATGAATGAAATTCGTTTTTATATTTCTCTATATAACAAGACCGATGAAAAAATTTCCTGAAAATGATTTTTTAAATAAAAATCATGAGACGGAAAATCTTTCACTGTTCCTAAAAGCAGCGAACCTGCGCCCATTGCTTTAGCTTTTTCTGAAATTAAATTTATAAAAACACTACCTAAACCATTTCTCTGTTTTATTGGTGATATACAAAAATTTTCAATTCTCATATAATCTTTATCTGTGCATGGTATCAAAATGCAAAGTGCAATTCCGACAATTTCGTCAGAATCTAAAAGCACATAACAGGATTTAGGCTGGAACGATATGAATTTCGAAATATATTTTTGCATTTCAAACAAATCGTGGCATTCGTTCCAAGGCTCCTCGCGGTAAGCTTCAACGCATATTTGAGCATATTTTAAAATATACTCGTTTGTCATTTCTTCAATCTTTATCATTTGTCGCTCTCCTTTAAAATATAAATAAGCTTATCATAAATTCAGAGGTAACTCAAAGCAAATAAGCGCGCGATAAGGTATATCTTAATAAAATAAAAAAAGCGGTAATCACAATATTACTGTGATTACCGCCGGAACTATTAAAACGAAGGATTATCTTTTGGAGATAGCACCGAACTTACATTTATCCATGCAAGCGCCGCACTTTATGCATTTAGAGTTATCAATGACGAACGGATTCCTGACGACACCGGAGATAGCATTAGACGGACAATTCCTCGCGCAAAGGGAACATCCTTTGCACTTTTCCGGATCAATAACGTATGAAAGCAAAGACTTACATACGCCGGCGGGACAACGTTTTTCATTGATATGCGCCTCATACTCGTCTCTAAAATATCTGATAGTTGAGAGAACGGGGTTAGGAGCGGTTTGACCAAGACCACAAAGAGCCGATGCTTTTATGTTTTTAGCGAGAGCTTCAAGCTTTTCGATATCGCCCGGTTCGCCTTTGCCGTCGGTTATCTTAGTCAGCATTTCGAGCATACGCCGAGTTCCAATTCTGCACGGGGGGCATTTTCCGCAACTTTCGTCGACCGTAAATTCGAGGAAAAACTTAGCAATGTTTACCATGCAATTGTCCTCGTCCATAACTATCATTCCACCGGAACCCATCATTGAACCTATAGAAATAAGATTATCATAATCTATTGGTATATCAAGGTGCGAAGCGGGGATACATCCACCGGAAGGACCGCCGGTTTGAGCCGCTTTAAACTTTTTACCGCCCGGAATTCCGCCGCCAATGTCATATACGATTTCACGGAGCGTCGTACCCATAGGTACTTCAACGAGTCCGGTGTTGTTTATTTTTCCACCGAGAGCGAAAACTTTCGTACCCTTGCTCTTCTCGGTACCCATTGAAGAAAACCAATCCGCGCCGTTCAATATGATCTGACAAACATTGGCGTATGTTTCAACGTTGTTAAGGAGAGTCGGCTTTCCGAAAAGTCCTTTTACAGCGGGGAACGGAGGACGCGGACGGGGTTCGCCGCGACTACCCTCGATAGATGCAAGGAGAGCGGTTTCTTCACCGCAAACAAATGCGCCCGAACCGAGGCGAAGATCAACGTCAAAGTTGAATCCGGCTCCGAATATATCTTTACCGAGAAGACCCATAGCGCGCGCCTGTGCAATAGCTATGCGCAGACGTTTAACGGCGATAGGATATTCAGCGCGGATATAAATATAACCCTGAGATGCACCAATCGCGTATCCCGCAATTGCCATTGCTTCGAGAACGGCATGTGGATCGCCTTCGAGAACGGATCTATCCATGAATGCGCCGGGGTCGCCCTCGTCTGCGTTACAACAGACATATTTTATATCGCTTTCGGGACGCTTAGCAAGATCCCACTTTAGCCCTGTTGGGAATCCTCCGCCGCCTCTGCCACGAAGACCGGATTTCTTGATGGTGTCGACGACTTCGTCACGCGAAAGCTCGGTTAAACATTTTGCGAGAGCTCTATAACCGTCAAAGGCGATATATTCTTCGATGTTTTCCGGGTCGATTACGCCGCAATTGCGAAGAGCAATACGCTTTTGCTTTTTATAAAAATCAACTTCGTTTAGCGAACGAATGGTATTTTCCTCTGTTATGCTGTGAGAATACAGAAGTTCAGGAATTATTCTACCCTTTAACAAATGCTCGCTGACAATGCGTGGAACATCTGTAGCCTTTATATGACTGTAGAACGCGCCTTCCGGATAAATTATGACCACGGGGCCATTTTCACAAAGGCCGAAACATCCGGTTGGAACGACCTTAACTTCTTTCTCAAGCCCGGCATTTTTGATCTCTTCCTCAAAAACTTCAACAAGCTTGTGAGCGCCGGACGATGAACATCCGGTGCCGGTGCAAATGAGAACTTGAGAGCGATAGAAATTCATCTCATTACCTCCAACGGTTATTTATTATTCGATTCGTAATACCCGATAGTGTACTCTGTTACTACGTTGTTGTTTACAATGTGTTCCGTTATTATTCTCCCTACCATATCGGGAGTAACTTTAACATAGGTTACCTTTTCTTCGCCGGGCTTGTAAACCTCAACGATGGGCTCTAAACGGCAAACGCCGATGCAGCCCGTTTGCGCGACTACAACGTTTTGTAAGCCGCGGCTTGTTACTTCGTCCATAAATGCAACAAGAACGGGACGCGCGCCCGCCGCTATGCCGCAGGTCGCCATGCCGACGACAATTCGCGTACCGTCGTTTTCTTTACGAAAACCAATGGTATCGAGAGTCTTTTTGCGGATAGCTTCAAGCTCTGCCAATGTTTTCATATTATCATACCTCCGTTAATTTCAGTAATTCCTTCATTCAAACTATCCCCGATAAACGCCATAACATCGGGAACACTAAAAGGGATATCGCCCAAGACGCGCCGAACTTCCTTAGTGTCAAATTTAAATTCCGCTTCATCAAGTTTATAGACAAATAAAAAGTCAACATCCTGATTGCAGACAATAAGAATTTTCATAGTATCGGCAATATCGCCGAGCGGTGGACGGTCAATGTGCGAAAGCGTATAAGTAGCGGCAATAAATGTACCTTTTCCGAGAGCCGATTCGAGAGAAAAACTCCCGTCGGTCATTTCTGCCCCCGCTTTAAAAAACGGAATCCCGAGACCGACTTTCCTCGTAGTTCGACTAGTCGAAAAAGGGCTTATTACGTGCGCCGCCGTATCTTCGTCCATACCCTTCCCGTCATCTCGGACAGAAACCGTCAAATTGTCGGCATCCGTTTCAATTTCAATGCAAATTTCGACATTTTTAGCATTTGCGGATATCGAATTCTCTACTATATCAAGAATATGCAGTGAAATATCTTTCATCATCATAAAGGAATTAACCTCTTTGACGATGGTTCTCTATAATGTCTTTGACGTTTTCCGGCGTAAGCCTACCATATACTTCGTCGCCAACCATCATGGCGGGAGCAAGACCGCAGCATCCTATGCAGCGCGTTGCAACAAGCGAAAACATCCCATCTTCGGTCGTTTCGCCGTTTTGTATTCCCAGCTCTTTAACCAACTCGTCATAAACAAGCTGTGCGCCACGAACGTAGCAAGCAGTACCTAAGCACATTCCAACGGCATATTTTCCGCGAGGTTGCAATGTAAATAATGAATAAAAGGTTGCTATTCCGTAAATGGTGGAAACCGGGGTTTCTGTCTTCTCAGAAATATACTGCTGAACTTCCTCATCGAGGCAGCCGATAATCTCTTGCGCTCTTTGCATTATGGGGAGCAAACCGCCCTGCTCATTTTTCCATTGCGCAATGACGGAATCAAGCTCTTTATAAAGCTCTTTTCTGGCTTCGGTGACGTTCACCATAATTGCCCTACCTCCTAAAAATCAGGTCACTTTGCGCGATTTATGCAAAATGACGTTATTTTGTGTTTAAATACACACATGCTTGATTGTAGCACAAGAAGAGATAAAAATAAAGCCATTTTACAGCTCAAAGTGAATATATTTGTAGTATATGAAAGGAAAATTTATGCATTTTTTATTTTTGTCAATCTAAAAAATAAAAAGCCAACTCCGTTTTATGTTTAATGCACCTATTTATACCGGATGCATTTTTTGAATTCTAAGAAAATGTTTAGAAAAAATACGTTTTTTCTCAAAAAAACACTTTTAAATTAATAAAAAGTGGTTGCTAAGAACAGTGAAATGGGTTATAATGGTGCAAGGATGCTTGAAGTAGATATATTTGATTCGAAAGGAGGAATGCCAACGTGCTTATGGGGTCTTTTTCACACACGGTAGACGGTAAGGGTCGCGTATTTATACCCTCAAAATGGCGCGACGAACTGGGCGCAACGGTTGTTATAACCGGGGATTTCCTTCTTGAGGAAAATTTCGGGTGCTTGATAGGTATGTCGGTAATAGAGTGGCAAAAACAGGTTGAAAAGATGGCAAACGTGCCGAGAACCGATAGAGCCGCATATGCCGAGATTAGAAAAACTATAGCGAGCGCCTCTGAATGCGAAGTGGATAAGCAGGGGCGAATTCTCTTACCGACTACGCTTCGCGCGTTTTTTAAGATTTCTGATATGGCTACTTTAAACGGAGTTATAGATAGGTTTGAAATTTGGCCGCCGAATTGCTGGGAAGAATATAAACAGGCACCTATTTCCGACGTTAATGAAACTATGGAAGCTTTGGGTAGGTACGGACTTTGAGTATATTTCATGCGCCAATAATGGTTTCTGAAATAATGGAACTTATGAATCCCGGGCGCTGCGGAATATATATCGACGGAACGCTTGGAGGGGGCGGTCATTCGAAAGTTATTCTGTCGCTCATGGGTGATGGTTCGCGCCTTTTTGGTATAGACAGAGATGAGGACGCTATTGCGGAAGCTAAAAGCACAATAAATGACGATAGGTTTACTGCCGTTCGCGGAAACTTTTTTGATATAAATAAGATAATGAATACGCTGAATATAAGCGGTGTTGACGGTATTCTTCTTGACCTCGGAGTATCTTCGCATCAGCTTGACGATGCGTCGCGCGGGTTTTCATATAATAGCGATGCGGGTCTTGATATGCGAATGGATAAATCTCAGCCGTTTTCTGCTTACGATGTCGTTAATACTTATAGTCAGGACGATCTGCGAAGAATAATATTTGAATATGGTGAAGAAAGGTTCGCCTCAAGGGTGGCGAACGCGATAGTGCGTCAAAGAAATATTGAGCCTATTGAGAACACATTGAGATTGGCTGAGATAATTAAGTTAGCTATTCCGACGGCGGCAGCTAGGAGCGAAAGACAGCATCCGGCAAGAAGAACGTTTCAGGCGATCCGTATAGAGGTGAATTCCGAGCTTAAAGGTTTGGACAAGGCGGTTAGCGATGCGCATGATGCTTTAAATAAAGACGGTGTTTTGTCTATTTTGACCTTTCATTCTCTCGAAGACAGAATTGTTAAAACGGCGTTTAAACGTTTCGAAGATCCATGCGTTTGTAGTAAAAAAGCTCCGGTATGTACTTGCGGGCTTAAAGCGACGGTGGAGATACTTACAAAACGGCCTTTAACGGCGGGTGCCGATGAAATATCGAATAATCCGAGGGCAAAGAGCGCTAAGCTTAGGGCGATAAAAAAGCTGTAACCAAAAGCATCGTTAATTGGCGATACATAGCATACAAAGGAGGAGCATAACATGGCAGTAACCAAAGTTTATAGAGAAGGACAATATTTAAACGGCGCGCTTCCGAACCGAGAACCAAGTTTGCCGCAAAAAAGTCCTGGTCAATTGCCAAGGAAAAGACCAATAGAGCGCTCCGCACCGCGAAACACACTTAAAAAAGCGGCAGCTGTGTTTTCGCTACTTATGGTGACCGGTATTGCACTCCTTATTTTGATGGGATATGCCTCGATAAATAAAGATTATTCGTCGCTAAATGAAATAAAAGCGAATGTAGCGGAAACTGAACGCTATATAGATAAACTAAAGCGTGAAATCGAGTATGATATTTCAAACGGTGATATCGAAAAGGCGGTATCCGAAAACGACATGTGTTATCCGGAGGATAATAGAATTATAAAAGTTGAGCCGTAAATAGGAGGATCTATTATGAATGCGCCTACCTCTGCGAACAAAAGAAGACTTGTCATTATGCTTGTTATTATGGCCGGTCTGTTTTTAGTTTTGGCAATAGCTCTTTTTAAGGTGCAAGTAATTGATGCGAAAAAGTTGCAGGAAAAAGCGGTTTTGCAATGGACGAGAGATACTTCATTATCGGCACTTCGAGGGAACATATATGATTCTACGGGGGCTATTTTAGCCGAGAGTGGAACGGCGTATAAGGTGCTTCTTCGTCCGCAGGAGATAGTGAGCGGCGAGAGGATTCGTATCGCTACGGAGTTATCGAACGTTTTAGAACTTGATTATGACGTTGTTCTTAAAAAAATCGAAAACACTAAAATATCCGAGCTTGTTTTAAAGCGCCAAATAGATCGTGAAACCGCGGATAAAATAAACTCCCTTAAACTTGGGAACGGCGTTGCAACAGCGATAGACAGTAAGCGGTTTTATCCTTACGGCAACCTTATGGCACAGGTTTTGGGTTTTACGACAACGGATGGTGTTGGTCAAGCCGGACTTGAACTAAAATACAATAAATTTCTTTCGGGAGAAGACGGGCGTCTTATAACCGAGCAAGATAGGAAAGGACAGAGCCTTCCGTACGGCGTTAGCGAATACATAGACCCGATAGACGGAGCGGATATAGTTCTTACCACAAACGGCGTTATAGAATCCTATCTCGAAAAAGCGCTTAAAGAGGCTCTCGAATTAAATAAAGCAAAGAGCGCTCAGGGAATAATAATGGACGTTAAAACGGGGGCGCTTATCGCCGTTTCGACGCAGCCGGACTTTGATTTAAACAATCCTCCAAGAGACAACCTTGCGCTTTTAAGCGAACTAAGTAAAAATAAAATCGTTACTGATGCTTACGAACCGGGTTCAACCTTTAAGATAACTACTCTTGCCGCCGCTATAGACAGCGGCGCGGCGAACGAAAGCTATACCTGCTTTTGTCCGGGCTATAAAATAGTTAATGGTCAGCGAATAAAATGCTGGAAGGCGGGGGGACACGGGAGTCAAACCTTAATGCAATGCGCGGAAAACTCCTGCAACTCGGCATTTATGGATCTTGCGCTTAGAATGGGCGTAGATAAATTTTACGATTACATATATAAATTCGGTTTCGGATCGACGAGCGGAAGCGGGCTTTTAGGTGAAGCGGGCGGAATAGTTACAAATAAAAAGTACATTCGCGATACCGACCTTGCGCGTATAGGCTTCGGACAGAGTATCGCGGTTACGCCGCTTCAGCTCATTACGGCGGCGTCAGCTGCGATTAACGGCGGGGAACTTATGCAGCCCTACATAATGGATCGAATTATTTCGGCGGCCGGGGATACTATAAGCCAAACCGAGCCTACCGTTGTTAGGAGAGTTATAAGTGAAAGCGCTTCAAATTTGACGCGCGGGATTTTAACGAGTGTAGTTGAAAACGGAAGCGGTAAAAACGCAAAAATACCCGGATTTTTAGTTGGCGGTAAAACGGGAACAGCACAAAAATATGAGGATGGAAAAGTTTCATCGGGGAAGCTCATTGCGTCGTTTATTGGGTTCGCGCCGGCGGAAGACCCGCGCTACATATGCCTGATTTTAGTTGACGAGCCGCAAGTGGGTGTGATTTTCGGAAGCACCGTTGCCGCGCCATTTGTAAAAAATGTACTTGAAGAAACCCTACTCTATTATGGATATAAGAGAAGCACAGATAACGAAACGGTTGTTATTCCCGACTTATCGGGGCTTACGACGGCTGAAGCCGAGATAAAACTAAAAGAACTTGGGCTTACGGCGGTTTTTCAAGATAGCGATAAGGTAACGGCGCAGCTTCCGGCGTCGGGCAGCGTTGCCGTAAAGGGTAGCGCGGTACTACTATATACGAATAGTACGGGCGAAGATGAAAAATTTGAATATGTTGAGGTTCCGAACCTTGTTGGGCTGACTAGACTTCAGGCGTTTGATGCTCTGGATGAAATTGGGCTTGTACTGGTCATTGATGGGGAATATAAGGGCGGAGAAATTATTTCGCAGAGTATTCTTAAGGGCGAGAGGGTTGAAGAAGGAACAAGAATAACGGTAAAATTCAAATAACTTTATGATAAACGGTTATTCTCGCATGAAACAGGAGGACGATCATGTTACTCAGTATACTTACACAGGCAATACCGCATAAACTGATAGGCAGAGATGCGGATATAAAGAGAATTGAGTACGATTCGCGGCATGTTAAAGAGGGAGATCTCTTTTGCTGTGTATCCGGTACTTTTTCGGATGGACATAAATACGCGCGCGAAGCGATAGAAAAAGGCGCTTCGGCGCTCTTATGCGAGCATGAGCTCCCGTTTCTCGTTCCGCAGATAATAGTTGAAAATACGCGGGTTGCTATGGCTGAGACAGCGGCGAGGTTTTATAAGTATCCATCCCGCGAAATGACGATTGTTGGGGTAACGGGGACGAACGGAAAAACGACGACCACCTATATGTTAAAATCAATTTTTGAACATGCGGGAAAAAAAGTCGGGCTTATAGGAACGATAAAAAACATGATCGGAAGCAAAATAATAGCGACCGAGAGAACGACCCCGGAAAGCGTCGAACTGCAAGAGCTTTTGCGCCGTATGGCCGATGAAGATGTCGATATAGTCGTGATGGAGGTAAGCTCACATTCGCTGGTTCAGGGTAGAGTACATGGGGTGCATTTTGCGGTGGGCGAATTTACGAACCTGACGCAGGATCATTTGGATTACCATAAGACATTTGAAAACTATTTTCAGGCGAAAAAGATATTATTTTATAACTGTGATAAGGCGATTGTAAATGCGGATGATCCATATGCCAAACGAATAATTGAGGGTACGGATTGCGAAGTTTTAACGTTTGGCATAAGTAAAAATGCGGATATATACGCAAAGGATATAGATATAACTACCTCGGGTGTTCAGTTTACTATGCATAAGGGAAAGGAATCAATTTTGCTGTCTATTCCGATACCCGGATTATTCTCGGTTTCGAACGCTCTCGGTGCTGTCGGCGTTGCAATGAGTCTCGGAATAAGCCTAAAATCAATAAAAGCAGGGCTTGAAGAAATGATGAGCGTTGCGGGGCGTTTTGAGCCGCTTTCGACGGGCGGCAGAGATTATACCGTGTTTCTCGATTACGCACATGCACCCGATGCGGTTGAAAATGTTTTAAAGACAGTAAAAGAATTTAGTAAGGGAAGAATAGTTACTTTATTCGGATGCGGCGGGGATCGCGATAGGGCAAAACGCCCGATTATGGGGGAAATTGCAGGGAGACATTCCGATTTTTTAATCGTAACCTCCGATAATCCGCGAACGGAAGAGCCTATATCTATTATAGATATGATCATGGTAGGTGTAAAAAAATCGGGATGTGAGTACATAATAATAGAAGATAGGCGAAAGGCGATTGAATACGCCCTTAATCATGCTAAAAAAGATGACTGTATAGTGCTTGCCGGGAAGGGGCATGAGAACTATCAAGAGATAAACGGAATTAAAAATCACTTTGACGAGAAGGAGATCGTTGCGGAAATACTGGGTACGAAATGAGGTATAACGCCGCGATATAATATAGCGGTGATTTTTCGCAAGGAAAGAAGAGGGTATGCGCGAAGATATTTTTGCATTGCTTTTGGCAGTAGGTATATTGATGATAACCGGGCCATGGCTTATTCCATTACTAAAGCGCTTTAAGTTTGGACAAACGGAGCGCGAGGAAGGACCGAAGAGCCATCTTATAAAGCAGGGCACGCCCACGATGGGTGGAATAATGATAATTCTGGCGGTTATAGCGGGGACGATTGCGTTTTCAAACGGCAACCTTGAACTTGCGCTTCCGGCAATTCTAATAATGACCGGATATGGTCTAGTTGGATTCTTGGACGATTTTATAAAGATAAAGTTAAAGAGAAACCTGGGATTAAAGGCGTATCAGAAGATAATAGGGCAGTTCGGGATAGCTCTTATCGTTGCACTATATTGTTATAACAGTCCCTACATAGGAAGCATCTTATATTTTCCGTTTATAAATGCGGAACTTGATTTGGGAATTTTCTATATACCTTTCGCGATGATACTCGTTATCGGAATGGTAAACAGCGTAAATTTAACCGATGGTCTTGACGGATTGGCTTCGGGAATTTCTCTTATCTATTGCGCGGCTATGGCGATTGTATTCATGTATATGAGTACAATTTTGAGGGATGAAGGGCAGATAATGAGCGGAGCGAATTTTTCCGCAATGTCCGTTTTTGCGGCATCTACCGTAGGGGCCTGCCTTGGATTTTTAAGATTTAATTCTTATCCCGCGCGTATTTTTATGGGAGATACGGGTTCAATGGCTCTTGGCGGAGCTATCAGCGCTATGGCTTTATTTTCGCGTTCACCGTTTTCGGTATTTTTAATGGGCGGGTGTTTTGTCGCTTCGGCGGTCAGCGTTATATTGCAGGTGGGTTCTTATAAGCTCAGGAATAAGAAGCGTATATTTAAGATGGCTCCGCTTCATCATCACTTTGAGCTTTGTGGGTATTCTGAAACAAAAATAGTTGCGGGGTATATGATAGTTACGACGGTTTTATGCCTCATATGCTTGCTTGCGTATATTTAAATTGTGTTTGTGTTTGTCGTTTGGCGAAAGCTTTTTGTCGTTAATTTTGTTGGCACTTTGAGAACGGCGAAAGCGAAGTAAGATGCTTGGGAGAGATTCGGCTCTTTTCTCCCAAGCACCTTGCGGCGATTATCAATTGCGTTACGGGGTTTATCTCGTCGCCAAACGACTTTTTTTAAATAATATTTTTTACATAATAAAAGGATGGCGAAAAAAATGTCAAAAGCATTAGTGGTCGGCATGGCGAAAAGCGGTATAGGCAGCGCAAAACTGCTTTTTCGAAACGGCTATCATGTTATAATCAACGACATGAAGCACGATATTTCGGGTCTAAACAAAGCTCTTTCGGGCATACAATATGAAAACAAACTTGGTGTAGACCCCAAAACGCTTTTGGACGGGGTTGATCTCGTTGTTCTTAGCCCCGTTATACCGATTTTTTCGGAACTTGCAAAGCTAGCTATTTCCCGCGGGATAGAGGTTATAGGGGAGATAGAACTCGGATCTCGCTATTGTTCTCCGAAAACAAAATTCGTTTGTATAAGCGGAACGAACGGAAAAACAACCTGTACCGCGCTAACGGGAGAATTTTTTAAAGAGGCGGGAAGGCATACCTTTGTACTTGGCAATATAGGCGTTCCTATTACGGAATATGCTATGGATACGCGTCCCGGCGATACAATAGTCGCGGAAGTTGCGGCTCTTCAACTTGAGAGCATAAGGGATTTTCATGCGAATTCTGCAGCGATGGTAAATATAAGCGAGGATCACCTTAACCGTTTCGAGTCAATGGAAAGCTATGTGGCGGCAAAATGCAGAGTATTTGAAAATCAAAACGAGGATGATTTTGCCGTTCTCAATTATGACGATCCTACGGTTCGCGATATGAAGAGACTTACCAAGGCTAAGGTACTGTATTTTTCGCAAAAAAACGAGGTCGAGCATGGAGCGTTTTTAAAGGGCAATATGATGGTTTGGCGTGAAAACGGTGTCGATACTGATATTTTTATGATAGACGAACTTTTGATTCCCGGTCGGCATAATGTTGAAAATGCACTGTGTTGTGCCGTTCTCGCACTTTCAAATGGAATATCGGTTGAAACGGTAAGAACAGTGCTTAGACGATTTAAAGGCGTTGAGCATCGAATAGAGTTTGTTTCCGAGATTGGCGGCATACAATATTATAACGACAGTAAGGGAACAAATCCGGATTCTACTATGCGCGCCGTTGAAGCTATGAGTCGCCCGACAATATTGATTTTAGGGGTCGGAAATTACGACAAACATAGCGATTTTACGCCGCTGTTTCGGGTTTTCGGGGATACGGTTAAAGGCGTTATAGCGTCCGGAATAAATGTTCCCGCAATAATGGAGGCGGCAAACCGCACCGGCTTTAGAAATATAAAGGTAGAAAACGGTTCTCTGGGCGACATGATCGAGGCGGCGAGAAAAATGGCTAAGCCCGGCTATTCGGTTTTGCTTTCACCGGCGGCGGCAAGTTGGGGCATGTTTTCGGACTTTGAGGAGCGCGGGAGAATGTTTAAGGAAATAGTCAGAACATTGTAAGGGGATAGAGCGTGGAGGTAAGAGAATTCAAAAAGCCCGTTAAGGTTATAGAAAAACCAAAGCAAAAGACCGCTTTAAAACCGGCGGGTCGAATGGATTTTCCGCTACTTTTAGCTGTGCTTATAATTAGTGCGTTCGGACTTATAATGGTATTTTCAGCCAGCTATTATTACGCGCAGAGTGCTTTTGGGGACGGGCTGCATTACTTTAAAAGTCAGCTCCTGTTTCTTGTTATTGGCATTCCTATAATGCTCGGATTATCGAAGCTTAATTATAAGCTGCTTTTGAAATTTAAGCTTCATATAATTGGGCTTCTCTTAACCGTTGCGCTTCTTTTGTTGGTTTTAGTTATTGGCGTTGAAAGAAACGGCGCAAGAAGATGGATACAGATAGGTAGCCTTATTCCGTTTCAGCCATCAGAACTTGCAAAATTTGCACTTATACTTTTTATGGCGGCGTTTATGGGACAATACCCGGAACGCCTCAATTCGTTTTTTAAAAGTGTAGTACCGATGTTGCTTGTTATGGCTCTTATCTGCGTTCCCATATTACTTCAGCCAAATATGTCTATGATAGTGATTATCGGGCTTGTGGGCATTGCAATGATGTTTATAGGGGGCGTTAAGATTAAGCATTTGATGCTTATTCTTATTACTATGATCGCGGCTTTTGTTCTTCTGATTGTTATAGAGTCATATCGTTTTGATAGAATTTTGGTTTATACCGATCCTTGGAAGAATCCGCGCGGAGATGGTTATCAAATTATCCAGTCGTTATATGCTTTAGGATCGGGCGGTCTTTTCGGAAAGGGTCTTAGTTTTTCACATCAAAAGCTGTTATTCCTGCCTTATTCTGAGAGTGATTTTATATTTTCCATAATAGGCGAGGAGCTTGGCTACTTTTTTTGCATCCTACTTATGCTTTTCTACTTATTCATAATATATCGTGGAATAAAGATAGCGATAAAGTGTAAGGATAAATTCGGAAGTCTTTTGGCGGCGGGAATAACAATAGTTATGGGTTTGCAGGTGATAGTGAACATGGGTGTAACTATGTGCGTTTTGCCACCTACGGGGCAGACACTTCCATTTATAAGTGCGGGAGGAACTTCTTTGTTCGTATACCTTGCGGCGATGGGCGTACTCCTCAATATTTCAAGAAATACGACGTAAAACGCAATATAATCACCAAATTTTTTGCGCGTCATATTATGTAGAGTACCATATGCGGTGTGAGAGGAGTCTTTCCATGAGCAAAATCGTTGTAAACGGCGGAGCAAAGCTAAAGGGAGAGCTGAGAGTTGGTGGGGCGAAGAACGCGGTTTTACCGATACTCGCCGGGACGCTTCTTTCAACGGGATGTGTTACGCTAACGGATTGTCCCGATATTTTAGATGCGGGCAATATGATGAGCATATTAAGAACCCTTGGTGCCGACACGAATAAATCTTTTGACGTTTTGGATATTAGAACGAAGGATGCATCCTGCTTTATAATGCCTTCGCATTTATCTAAAGAGCTTAGGTCTTCTATATTTATGCTCGGACCGATTTTAAGCAGGTTTAAGCGGGCGCGATGCGTATATCCCGGAGGCTGTGAAATTGGGAATCGTCCTATAGATCTTCATCTTTCGGGTCTATCCATGCTGAACGTTAAAATACTTGAGAAACATGGTTCGATAATTTGCGACGGTAGTGATATGAGGGGGAACACAATTCATCTTGATTACCCGAGCGTCGGAGCGACCGAGAATCTTATGATGGCGGCGGTTACAGCGAAGGGAAAAACAGAGGTTCAAAACGCGGCGAGAGAACCCGAGATAGAGGATTTACAGACTTTTTTAAACGAGCTGGGTTATTCCGTTCATGGAGCAGGAACGTCGACCGTTATAATAAACGGCACTGATGGGATTTCCGATAAGTCGGTAGTTCATAAAATAATCCCGGATAGAATAGTAGCGGGGACGTTCCTTACGGCGGCAGCAATAACGGGCGGAGAAATAAATCTTAAAAATTGTATTCCTTCGCATTTAAGCTCTATTATAGCTAAACTTAGGGAAACGGGATGCGATATTGAGGTGAATGATGACAGCATAAGGCTTTCCGTAAACCGTGAGCTAAAAGAAATAAGACATTTAGAGACCCTTCCACATCCGGGCTTTCCGACAGATATGCAAGCGCCAATATTCGCGCTTTGCTGTGTTTTAAACGGCACAAGCATAATTGTTGAAAATGTTTTCGAAAATAGATTTAAACATGCTTCGGAGCTTGCAAAGATGGGTGCTGAGTATACGCAAAAAGATAGGATGGCTATAATCCGCGGCGTTAAAAAGCTAACCGGTGCATCTCTAATCGCCGGCGATCTTCGCGGCGGTGCGGCTCTCGTTTTAGCGGGACTCGTGGCGGAGGGCGAAACGACTATTGACAATGCAGAGCTTATAGATAGGGGTTACGAACGAATAGACGAACAGCTAAGAAACATAGGTGCGAACATAAGAAGAATCGACTGAGAATTTATTTGCTGGTTTAAGGCGGGATACTATGGATGATAAAAGTAAAAAAAGCAATACGAGGATATATGCTCCGACGAATCCGAACATGAATAAAAACGCAAAAGGCGAACATGTTCAGGATTCTTCGCTGTACTCGAAAAACGGGCGCAATTTAAAAAATGCGCGTACTGCCGCGCAATATGCTCTTGTTGCGCAAAAGGCGGGCATTAAAACCGAAAAACCGCGCGAATCATTATCCGTAAATACGATCTATCAGGGCCCTGCCAACCGTCAAAGGTCAAATAAAAAGCAAAACGGCGCGGAAAGTATTAAAAGCGGCGTCCCAAAGCAGCAGGGGATTTATTTAAAAGAGGCGAAACCTAATCAAGGGAAAAAGCCTCAGAATGCACAAACGAAGCCAATAAGTCATCCGAATCGAACAAAAAAAGTTTTGAAAGCGAGCGGAAATTCTAAAATAACGCTCATGGATACTACGGAAATTAGACTTAAAAAGCAAAAACTACGTAAAAGGCGATTAAAAGTATTTGCAATTGTTTTTGGAACGCTTTTAATATCGGGCGTGCTCATCTTTTTAGCGGCCGTAGCGCTTGAACTTAAAACGATAAGGGTGAATAATGGGACAAGCCACGAAGATGCTTATATAATAGGACTTTCAAAGATAAACGACGGCGAAAACCTACTATTAATAAATACTGATGAAGTAAAGGCCGCGATATCAGCCGACCCGATTTTACGAGTGACCGATATTAAAAAAATATTTCCCAACTCAATACTTATATCGGTTGAGGAGCGAAATCTCGTTGCTGTTATAGAAAATGGAGGGCATAAGGTCGGAATAGATATAGATGGAAACGTTCTTTTTATCGATAAAGGCAGTGATACAGAAGAAAGTCTAAAGGTATATGGTCTTGAAGCGGAGCCATATTTCATAGGTAAAAACATATTTGATAAAAACAATTTCACCAAAAACGCATTGTTTTTGACGCTTTCCGCCATAATAGAAGATGAGAGGGGACTTATCGTAAAGAGCATCGATATTTCAAACCCACTTAATATAAAGATAGAACTTTCGTCGTCGCTATGCGTATTTTTAGGAGAAACGACAAAACTCGATGAAAAACTATTATTGGCTTTAAATATAGAAAAAAAGCTAGTAGCCGAAGGCATGGTTTTAGGAATTCTTGATTTAAACATACCGGAGAAGCCGATATATTCGCCGGACAAATCGGAGCTTACGCCGAAGCCCGCGGCAACTCCCTCGCCCTAAGCGGGGAGAGGGGAAACGCCGACTCCGTCTTCTGCTAAGTTAAAAGCACCGACAGAAAGTCCAAAACGTCCTAAATTTTTTGTTGGTATTTGACGATCAATATATGAGCGCCAAAGTATAAACGTAATTGCGGAAAGTAAAAAATCATGCTATTATTAACAAATGTGAGACATTGTACCTATTTTGGTGAACGGAGGCAATAATGGCGCTTGGCTTTTCGATTTTGGATATCGGAAGCGCTAAAGTGGTATGCTTAATTTGCAGCAAAGCGGGAAAGAACCGCTTTGTAGTCAATGGCGCCGGGGTTACCGAATATAAAGGTTTTAGACTTTCAAAGTTCTTAGATTCGGAAACTTTAAAGAAGGCGACGGAGGATGCAATAATAAAAGCTGAGGATGCTGCTAAACGCTCGGTAGTCGGTATTTTTGTTTCTGTCCCTGCCTCATTTTCAAGGATCGTTTTAAAAAAAGGCGTTTTAAGCTTTGCAAATTCTCACAAGGTAACTTATTCGGATATAGATAAGTTGATAGAAGCATCTATGCCCGAAGAAGATATTGATGGTTACACTCTTATGCATAGCTCTCCCGTTTCTTATATTGCGGACGGGGTTGAAGGGAGAGTTTTACCCGAAGGGAAAGGGACGTCTGAACTCGCTTCTGTAGTTGCCCATGGATACGTCGAAGATGAATTTAAACGCACTGTGTGCGAAATACTAAAGGATATGCAAATTCGTGCAGACCTTTATATAGATTCTGATCTTGCTTTAGCTTCGTTTTTGATAGATGCTGATAACTGTGAAAATGGCGCTATAATGATCGATGTTGGATATTTTACTACGGATGTATGCTATATATTGAATGCAGCTATTGTCGCCCGAAAAACAATAGAGGTGGGCGGTATGCATATAGCAAACGACCTTGCTTATGGGCTTGAGCTTCCTCTTGACGTTGCCGAGGGTATAAAGCGCAGATTCGTATTTGCTCTCGACTATGATAATAGCGTTGCAACTATAAAAATTAAAGACGCAGGGATAGTCCTTGTTGAGGATGAAGCGGTAGCATTGATAATTGAGGCGCGAACCGAGGAGCTTATCAACCTAATAATGGAAACGATCGATAGCTTTAACGTCGATTTGCATAGTAAGCCGATTTATTTGACAGGAGGGGGCATTGCTCTAATGAGGGGCACTAAGGAATACATGTCATCTATTATGGGAGTTCCAATAATAGACGATATGCCGAAAACGCCTATAATGAATTCACAAAACTATGCTTCGGCCTTTGCCGCGGCGAATTTTTTGGTTGAAAAGGACAACCTTTCGGTTGTTATGACGAGTGAACGCGACCACAATTCGCTCGGTCGCAGGATAAAGGATTTTTTCAGTAAGTGAGGGAGAGAGAAATGTTTGAATTAGACACTGATATGACGGCTGGCAATCCGGCGCGTTTAAAGGTTGTCGGGATAGGAGGCGCGGGGAATAACGCCGTAAACCGCATGGTTCAATATGGGCTTCGCGGTATTGAGTTTATCGCTATAAATACGGATAAACAAGCGCTTTCGATTTCTCGTGCCAATCATAAAATAGTGATTGGCGAAAAGGTGACGAAGGGATTGGGCGCTGGTGCTGATCCTGAGATAGGGAAAAAGGCGGCTGAGGAATCGCGCGATTCTATCTTAGAAGCATTAAAGGGATCTGATCTCGTTTTTATAACCGCCGGAATGGGTGGGGGAACGGGAACGGGCGCGGCTCCCGTCGTTGCAGAATGTGCGCATGAGCTTGGAATACTTACGATAGGCGTTGTAACGAAGCCGTTCGCTTTCGAAGGCGCGGTTAGGATGCATAACGCTGATCAGGGTATCGCGAATTTAAGACCGGCGGTCGATACGCTGATAACGATACCGAACGAAAGACTTCTAAGCGTCGTCGGAAATGTTACTTTAAACGAAGCCTTTAGGGTTGCGGACGATGTTTTAAGACAGGGTATTCAGGGTATAAGCGACTTAATTTCAAAGCCGGGATTAGTAAACTTAGACTTTGCCGACGTAAGAACGATAATGCAACAGCGCGGGATGGCGCATATGGGCATAGGTATCGCTTCGGGAGACAGGCGCGCGGCGGAGGCGGCGCGGCAGGCTATTGCGAGTCCATTACTTGAGACGACGATAAACGGCGCGCGCGGCTTACTCCTAAATATAACCGGGGGAAGCGATATGGGAATAGTAGAGGTTACCGAGGCGGCATCATTGATAACGGAAAATGCCGATCCAAATGCGAATATAATATTTGGCAGCGGTGTAGACGAGGAACTCGGAGACAGCGTTCGGATAACCGTAATCGCTACTGGATTTGATGTTCAGCCGAGTGACGCGCGGACGATAGGCGAAATGAAATGGGGTGCGGAGTTTTCGCATAATAAGGACAACGAAACGCCAGAAAAGCCACGGCTGAAACAGCAAGAAATTCCGATAGCGACAACAGAAAAGGTGCAAGGTGCGGTGTATCGCGACGGAAAGACAATGAATCAGCCAAAGATGGGGCAAACACCGCCAAAGGAAGGTCTTGATCTTCCGGCGTTTTTACGCAACAAGAAAAAATAACCAATCCTAACTTTAAAGTTTAATTTTCCGGGGTTAAAAGATATACAAAAGGAGAGATATAATGATTTGTAAGAACTGCGGAGAGAAACAAAGCTCCGTGGCGTTGTTCTGTGGCGTATGCGGAGCGCGCCTTGCTCCTTCCGATGAGGGCGCGGCTATAAAAGCCGCGCCGCCAGAGGTCAATAATATTGATTTTCGAAATGCCGTTTTGGAAGAGGATTTAGTGGGTTCGAAAGAAAACCTTGACAGAGTTGACAATGAAAAATCGGATAAAGAAAATGAAACTCTACCGGAATCGAAAATTTTGGAAAACGCAAAGCCGGAACCGTCCGAAAATCAAAATATAGATGCAATGAGACTTGCATCTATGAAAGCGCCTATTAATAATAATACCGACGGACAATCAATAAATAGTGCTATGCCGAATTTTTCAATGAAAGAAAGAGAAGACCCGTCTATTGAAGGTAATGCGCCGGATGAGGCATACGCTTATTGTAAAATACCGAATGTTCAAAAAACAGCGCCCATGACTATGGGACAATATCTTTCCTCGCTTCTCATAATGTTTATTCCTGTCGTTGGTTTTATTTTTTCTTTTATTTGGGCTTGTTCCGCTAAAAACGATAATCGCTGTAATCTGGCGCGTGCCATTTTGGTATTGAAAGTAATATTCTATATTTTTGCGATAATTATTGCTTTAGGGTTTATGTTTTGGCTAAAACTTTATATAGCAACGAATGGAAACTTACCTTTCGCGCATTAAAGTATTTTTGACGATTTATAAAATTCAGAGCGGCGCTCTGTGTTCTAAAAAATCGATAATGGAATTTGCAAATAGAAAAGTACGGCGTAAACTGCCTTAATAATAAAAAACGCCACAATAATAATGTTTCAAAATAAAAATAATGATGTCTGTAAAAATAAAAAAATACCGCCCTGTTGACCAATAAAGTTAGCAGGGCGGTACGCTTGTATAGAGCATTAGGATATCTGATTGTGAATTTTGCATTTATATCATAATCAATAGCATTGGTATAAATATTGGTTTCAAAATTACCGAATACTTTTTAATATAATATATCATGTAAAGATCAATAAACCGCGGGAAGCATTTATTTGGTTAGGCAAACATTTTCATTTTCGTAGCGCATTTTAATGCGCCATGCATCATATATGATTTTAACAATGAAGATGAGATGTTCCGCGACACTGCTGCGAAGCGATATATAGTCTCGATATTCCTTCAGCCTCTTATTAAGGTAAGCAATAATCGCAATTAGCTATCATCAGTTCTTAGTTCTTCGGTCTTAATTTTTAGCCTTTATCATTTATAAGCGGTTTTATTTCAGACCGCGACCGTACAGCCTTACCATTCCGGCAATATTATAAGCAAGTCGATCGGTAAGAGCGTTGCTTTTCAAACGCCAAACCCAATTCCCCGAGGTCGTTCCCGGTGTATTCATTCGTGCATCACGCCCTAAGCCGAGAAGATCCTGCATTTGAGCGATAAATAAATATGCGACCGATGCCATTCCACCACGCAAAATCCCGTTCAGATAGCCCTCAGACTCGTTTAGACCGAAGTATCGCGACATATACACCATATTTGATCCGTCAAGTTCGGTCAGCCAACCGGAAAGAGTATTATTATCGTGCGTCCCCGTATAACAAACACAATTTTCCGTATAGTTATGCGGAAGATAGTCGCTGGGCGGTTCATAATCAAAGGCAAACTCAAGAACCTTCATTCCAGGAAAACCCGAAAATCGCAGCATATCTCGGACTTCGTCGGTTAAAAGTCCAAGATCTTCGGCGATTATTTCAAAACCGGAAAATTCATTTTTGAGCATATCAATAAAATCGCGGCAGGGTCCCTTTTCCCATGAACCATGTTCCGCCGTTTCGTCACCATAGGGAATTGCAAAATAACTTTCAAAGCCGCGAAAATGATCAATACGGACGGCATCAAAGAGCCTTTGAGACTGACTCATTCGATTCTTCCACCATGAAAAACCGTTCTCTCGCATTTTATTCCAATTATATATTGGATTACCCCAAAGCTGACCGGTGGGAGAAAAATAATCGGGCGGAACTCCGGCAACTACGATCGGGCTTTTGTTTTGATCCAAAAGAAATTCAGAGGGGTTTGCCCAAACATCGGCAGAGTCGAGTGCAACATAAATAGGCATATCGCCTAAAAGACGAATTCCCTTTTCTTTCAGATATTCCTTAAATACCCCCCATTGCTCAAAAAAGAGATACTGAAGAAATTTTACGAATATTATTTCCCGGGAAAACTCATTCCGTGCATATGCGAGTGCATCAGGTTCGCGATTTTTATAAGGCGTATCCCATTCTAAGAATGACTTATTGGAAAAATGGCGTTTTATAGCCATGAAAAGCGAATAATCGTCGAGCCAGAAGTCGTTTTCGGCGGCAAATTGTTCGACTTTTTTTAATAAATCATCGTCCGCGCGCGAAAAAGCAATTCTAAAAAGAATATCACGACCGCGACGAACGGATTCAAAGTTCACTTTTTCATTATTTGTACCAAAGCATATGTTATCAATTTCCGCCTGACGCAAGAGACCCACTTTTACGAGAGCGTCTAAGTCTAAAAAAATCGTATCACCGGCGAAAGCCGAAAAACATTGATACGGCGAATCTGAAAATCCGGCGGGCGTTATAGGTAGAATCTGCCAATATGAAACGTCGGCTTTACTTAAAAAATCAGCGAACTCAAAAGCTTCTCGCCCTAGAGAACCACAGCCAAAGCGCGAGGGTAGAGACGTTATGTGTAATAAAATTCCAAAACTTCTTTTCATAATAATTAATTTGTGGTGACGGCGGTCGGAGCGGTCTTAGAATTAAATTCAGCATTAACCTTTTCGACAACCTCATCCCATGTCAATCTTCCATTTGTGTATAAAACCAACGCTTTCCCAAATGCCGCTTTAAAGTCCTCGGACGGAATAAGGGAATAAACCTCTTTTATGCTCTTAAAGTCACTCAAGTTTATATAGCGAATAATTTCGCTCGAAAGCGGATTATCGAGAGGTTTCGGAATAATTTCCGGTTTAGGTGATGTTATAAACGGAGGTGTAATGCGTAAATTTTTAGTCGCATAGCTTAGACCGTTTTGGTCGGTAAAGAGCCATTCCATAAATTTTAAAGATGCCTCCTTATCGGCGTTTTTAACCTTATCATTTACACAAAACGCCTGTTTTACGCTGATACATAGTCCGCGAGATGATTCATCATTCATCCCCATATAAATAGGAATAAATTTTATATCGTCCGAGTTGACCGTATTTCCCGTAATGTCAAGAATCCTTGATATACTAAAATCGCCGTTTTGTACCATTGCGCATTTTCCGAGGGCGAACTCAGCCATCGCGTTACTTATCGTTTTTCTTGAAAGCTGATTCTTAGGGGTAACCGAATTATCGGTATATAAATCAAATATGCTTTTATAGTTATCCTTATACTTGAATTCAAAATCCGGATACGTGTCGCGGGGAGCGGCATTGTCGATTTGATTTTGAAATTCATAGTAAAGAGGAATGTTGAAAAGTTGAGTGGTCAGAATCCATTGGCTTCCGGGAGAGAGAGGAGTAGAGGAAAAAACGCCATCTATTCCTATGAGCGCTTTATTTGCAGTCATGTCCTCGACAACGTTCTTTAGTGTATCGAAGTTTTTTATTTTTTCAATCGAATCTATATCAGTTGTTTTCGTTGGAAGCGCAAAATACCTATCCATTATTTTTTTATTATAAATTAAACCAAAGCCTTCTATATCTATCGGGATCGCGGAAACATTTCCGTCGGACTTAAAGGCAAAGGATTTATCGAATAGCGTTTGATAAAGTTTTGAATTTGTAAGGTCGTAACAAAAACCATAAAGGTTTTTGAGATCATAATCGCTTCTAATAAAAAACAGAGAAGGAGCCGAGTCCCCAATGAGCATATTTTTGAGAGACGATTCATAGTCTCCCGATGCAACGGTCTTAACGCTTACAGCAACGCCCGTAAGCTTTGAATATTCTTTCGCAATAGCATTATACACTTCAGCGCTTTCTCCGCTTTCGCAAAGAATACAAACAGTACCCACGCTTATTTTCGAACAACCCAAAATGCATAGCGCTAAAGTTATGAGAGCGAACATGAGCGCCAAAATTTTTTTCATATACCAACCTCACTGATTTCTACTCACTGCCTCCCCCAACCAGTCTATATTCTAAGGGCGTATATAGTGATTTGTCAAACCGGAAGGGAAGTAAATAGCTATTGTTCACCCGAACGACACAAAAATGTTTAGTTTAAAAACCATTTTTTACCGTATAATTGCAAAAACATAGAGTCGTAAAAGAATAAAAGAAGCCCAAAAGCCACGAATAAGGTATCTGAATACCCATAAATCGCATGCTGGTTCTATTTTAACTATAATAACATTATAAAAAGACATAAAACCAGCTCAAATAATTACTATATTTTTCAATCGAAATATTTTCAAGTAAAAAGGAGATTCTTATATAGACAATGCTTTTGGGGAATGATAAAATATGGGAAAGGAAGTGGTTTTTAAAATGATTAAAGTTGCGAAAAATATTTATGAGGTTGGCGCGGTAGATTGGAACCTAAGAAATTTTCACGGGTATTCTACGGCGCGCGGATCATCCTATAACGCCTACCTCATAGTAGATGAAAAAGTTGCCCTTATAGATACGGTAAAGCGCCCGTTTGCGGAGACAATGCTTTCAAATATACGCGAGATAATTGATCCCGGGAAAATAGATTATATAATTTCAAACCATGTTGAACCGGACCATTCGGGCTCTCTTCCGGTTATAGCAAACGCCGCTGTAAACGCGAGGGTACTTACGTCGGACCCGAGCGGTCTTGCGGGGTTAAAAGCGTATTATGGCGCGGACTTTGAATTTTCCCCTGTAAAAAGCGGAGACTCGCTTAAATTGGGGGTACATACGCTTTCGTTCGTGCAAACGCCAATGGTACATTGGCCGGATAATATGGTTACGTATTGTCCGGAAGAGAAGCTTTTATTTTCAAACGACGCATTCGGTCAGCACTTGGCTTCGTCCAAAAAGTTTGACGATGAGAACGATTTTCCGATAATCATGGAGGAAGCTGCTAAATACTATGCGAATATAGTATTACCATATTCAAAGCAGGTAGAGGGCATAATGAAAATTGTGCGCAGCCTCGATATTGACATAATCGCCCCGTCGCATGGCATAATATTTAGAAGTGCCGCGGGAGCTATTCTCGATAAGTACGACTATTTTGCTTCGTCTGAATCGGAAAATAAAGCGGTTGTGGTTTACGACTCTATGTGGGGTTCAACGGAGAGCATGGCGCGTGCAATTATGAAGGGACTAATAAAAAGCGGCTTGACAGTTTCGTTGTACGATCTAAAATACAACCATATTTCGGATATAATAACGGACGTTATGAAGGCAAAATATGTTGCCGTTGGCTCGCCTACCCTTAATAATAATATGATGCCGTCTGTAGCGGCGTTTTTAACCTATATGAAGGGTCTTGTTAAAATCAAAAAAAAGGCTTTTGCCTTCGGCTCATTCGGATGGGGCGGTCAGAGCATAGGTCTGGTTAACGAGGCGCTAATTTCATGCGGATTCGAGATAGTTCTCGACCCAATTAAACAAAAGTTTGCGCCATTGTGCGAAAATTTGGACGCTATTACCCAAAAGGTAATTTCGATAATAGATTAAAGGCGGAGGTGAAAATAATGAAAAAATATGTATGCCCCGTATGCGGCTATGTGTACGATGAACAACTGGGAGATCCGGAAAACGGTATAGCACCGGGAACAAAATGGAAAGATATTCCTGAAGGCTTTGTTTGTCCGATTTGCGGAGTTCCAAAATCTGAATTTACAGAAGAATAAAAGTATGCTCTCAAAGAATTCGGGAAAACTTATTAGATAAGACCGAGTACCGAATTTTTTGGGGGCGATTTTTTTGAAGCGTAAATTACATCCTATAAGAAAACTTTTTTTTGGACTTACCCTACTTATGTTTTCGGCGGCAATTTTATTTTCGTCGCATATATTTTCTCTCGACGCATGGGATAAATTTGACGCGAAAAAAATTTTAAATGCACCTGAAACATTATTGATATACGATAAAAACGGACAGGAAGTATCTAGGCTTCATAAAAGCGAGGATCGGGTTTGGGTACAACTCGAAACTATACCAAATATAGCGCAAAAAGCGTTCATATCAGCCGAGGATGCGCGTTTTTACGAGCATATAGGCGTTGACTTTATAAGGATAATAGGAGCGGCAATTGAAGATATAAAGAGCGGAAGCTATGTTCAGGGAGCATCAACTATAAGTCAACAGCTAATTAAACTCAGTCATCTTTCGGCAGAAAAAACCTTCGACAGAAAAATAGAAGAAGCAATAATGTCATACTGCATGGAGCAGCAATTCAACAAAGACGATATACTTGAAATGTATTTAAATTATGTATATTTCGGAAACGGCTGCTATGGAATAGAGGCGGCGGCAATGGGATATTTCAACATTCATGCAAGCGAGCTGGATTCAAGTCAAGCGGCGCTTTTAGCTGGAATTTTAAAGTCACCAAAAAACTATGCGCCGCATGTCAACTATGAAGCCTCAATGAAGCGCAGAGATAATATTTTAAACCTTATGAACGAATACGGTTATCTTAATGAAGATGAGCTTAAAGAGGCAAAGGCAGAGAAGATTGCGATAGCGGAGATAAATTCGCGCGAAAAGCGCGGGTATTATATTGATGCGGCGCTAGGTGAGGCAGCGGAAATTCTCGGAGTTAATTTTGACGAACTATTGACTGGCGGATATCGAATTAAGACGGCTATGGATGCGGAGCTTCAAAATCATATCGAGAATATGGTAGATAGTAAGGTTTTTTTTGATGACGAAAATATTGAGTCCGCTATCGTTATAACGGATACATGGACAGGGAATTGCCTTGCTATAATAGGCGGACGAGAAACAGATAAGGCTATGGCGTTTAATCGCGCGACGAATATGAAGCGCCAGCCCGGATCGGTTATAAAACCCCTTATTTGTTATGCGCCGGCGCTTGAATTATATGGGTACACCGCGGCTACGCTCTTTAAAGATGAACCTACCGATTTTAACGGATATATACCTAAAAATTTTGCAGAAAAATATTATGGAACGGTTACACTTAGAAAAGCAGTGATGAGTAGCCTAAACGTACCCGCGGTTAAGTTATTATCCGAGATAGGCGTTGAAAACGGGAAAAGCTTCGCTAGTAAGTTGGGTATTAAATTTGACAATAATGACAACAGCCTCGCCCTTGCTCTAGGTGGCTTTACATATGGCGTTTCTCCAATGGATATAGTTTCGGCTTACGGAGCTTTTTCGAACGGCGGCTATTACACTGAATCCGGCTTCGTAACCGAAATATGTGATATGAATGGTAAGTTGATATATGAACGAGCGCCGTCAAAACTTCGCGTTATGAACGAGAGTAACGCTTATATCCTTACGAGCATGCTGGAAAGCGCTATAAACGAAGGCACCGGAAAACGCTTAAATGATCTTAATATGGAGATAGCGGGGAAGACGGGGACGGTAGGAGATGAAACGGGCAACCGTGACGCATGGATGGCTTGCTATAACAGTCAAATAGCCGCCGTAATTTGGATGGGCTATGACGATAATAAAAAGGGGACTATGCCTCTTGATCATACCGGAGGGAATATACCCGCGCTTATGCTAAAAGAAGTGTTTAAATATATGTACGAGGGAAAGGAAAGCCCAAAATTCGACATTCCCGAGGATATAGTTATCGTGCGTCTGGATAAAAAATCACTGAGTGATGAAGCGCCAGCTCTTGCAAACGCCTTTACTCCGAAAGACAGCGTCTTTTCAGAGGTCTTTGTCCGCGGTACCGAGCCTAGAACCGTTTCGGATTATTGGAGTATACCTACGCCACCGGACGACATTAGATGCGTTTCCAATACGGAATATTCGGCTATAATCGGCTTTACCGCAAAACATGAATATATTAAGTACCGCATTTACAGATATAAAGACGGCGGGGCACAAACGTTGATTGCTACAATTGAAAATAAAACGGGCTTCGTAAGCTTTACGGATTCGCCTTTGACTGCGGGCATTTACAATTATTTTGTAATTCCGGTACATTCGGAAATGAAAATACTTGATAAAGAAGTTACGGGGCCGGCATCAAATTTGATAAGCGTTGAAATTCCCGAAAAATAGAAGATCTTTTTTATAAGCCAATAAAACGGTGATTTAAATGGGGGTACGATTTATTTAAATCGCACCCCCATTTTTAAATAAAGTCCGGTTCAAATCCTATTTTTCGTTATCAAGAGACGCTTTAAGCTTATTTATATACATTTTCGACAATTCCTCAGCGTATTCCTCTTTAAAGCTGCTGCAAACGACCTTTAAATTACGATTCCCGCTTTTAACAAAAACCCAACCCTTTTGCGTATCAATTTTAAGCCCATCCATAGGGGTTATACTTCCCTCGCGTTCGGTTTCAACGAGAGAGCGGAGCGCTTTTCCGACATCTTTAAAAGTGCATTTCAACTTTTCTTCGCTCGTGAAACAATCGGGAATTTCGGAGGAAAGCTTAGGCATAAGCCCGAGAGCCTCAATCTCAATTAAGCGAACGGCACTTATGCACGAGTCAAACAATTCAGGAACGTATGCGTTATTCTCAAAAGCAAATCTTTCCCATTTTGAAAACGTATCGGGCGCGGGTAAAACGAAAGTTCCGCAATCCATAAGGTAACGTGCATAAATATCGGGATAGCTGAGAGGAATCGCAAAATGCGATCCGCGCCCCATGTAGCGCGAAAAGCGAACGAGAAGGGTTAAAAGCTTATATCGCGACAAACGAATTCCATCGCTGCAAACCACTTCCAACTCATGTTCGCTCTTTAGGAACAGACCAATATCGGAGTCATGTGAGAGGGTTTCGTTTAAGAGACGTACCCCACGGGAGGAATCGATGCGAATTATGGACACGCCCATACGCATAAGTATGATCGCTAAAATTTCGAATAAGCTGTCCTCAGCGTCGATAGCTACCTTTAGGCGCGCCTTTTTGACGGCAGCGCAATCCGTTAAAAGCGAAGCGTAGGTTTCGTAGGCGCGTATAGTTCCCGTTACCTCGCTTATTATTCCGACTTCAACATTAGTCTTAGGACGCTGTTCACCTAAATTAAACTTAGCTTTTATTTTTTTCATCTGCTTTTGATCTATAGGCATACCCGATTTATCAAAAAAACCGATGTAGGCGATATGCGGATCGTCGCGGCTCGTACTTATGTATATGCCGCCCGACAGTCCGACCTGTCTTATAGCGAATTGCAAAACTACTGAAGGCATATGCGGCAGGGAATAGACATCGGCACCCTGAGAAATAATCCCCGATTCTGCCGCATGTTTAAGCATATTAGACTGTGGGTTTCCATCCGTAGATATGCCAATATCGGAGTTTTCGGGGAGCGTAGTGGCAAACGCCGCTGCTAAACGAAGGGCGCGTTCTGGGGAAATTTCCGTATCGCAGTAGCCTTTAACGTGCGCCCCGTCCATGTTGAGGCGGACGCAGTTTCCGAAGACGCGGTTCTCCTTTATAACTTCTTCGTTTTCAACGCGCTTTTCGGGCCAAACGGATGCACCGTCTATTATCGAGGCACCCTTTCCGATTACGGAAAAAGCACCTATTACGCTCTCTTCAAAGACGGAGCATTTTTCATTAAGCTCGGCATTTTCACAAATTATCGCGCCGCGAATATCCGCGCCATCTCTGATTACAGCATTTTTCAATATAATGCTCTTTTTAATACTGCATCCGTTCTGTATTTTGGCGTTTGATCCAATTACGGAAAGGGCTTCTATAACTACCTTTTCGCCTATTTCAGAGCCATTCGAAATATAACATGGTGCGCGAAGCATAGAACCCTCCGAAATATTTGCACCGCGCTCTATAAATATATTACCAACCTTTTCGGCAGAGGTAAAAAAGGCGACCTTACCATTTAGCATATCTTGCTGAGCAGATATATATTGTTCTATATTTCCTATATCGCACCAATAACCTTTCATTTCATAGCCATATATCGGTATCTTTGCATCTAAAAGCATGGGGAAAAGGTCGTTGGAAAAGTCGAACGCGCGGTCGGGAATCATGTCTAATATTTCGGGTTCGATTATATACATTCCGGTGTTCGCGAGATCGCTTATTACTTCGCTTTTTGACGGTTTTTCTAAGAAACGCGTTATTCGTTTTTCTTTATCGACGAGGGCTATACCATATTCCATAGGTATATCGACGCGTTTTAAAATTATCGTGATTTTAGCATTCATTCGTCGGTGAAAGGCTATAGCGTCGGTAAAATCACAATCAGTTAAGGAGTCGCCGCTGACTATAATATGAGTATCACGTCCTAATATGGCTTCCTTAATGCTTCCGGCGGTGCCTAAAGGGAGATTGCTCTCAAAATGCTTTACATTGCAATCATAACGTGCACCGGTTCCCATATGATTCCTTAAAATATTTGGGAGATAGAATAACGTCGTTGCGATATCCCTTATATTATGTAGCTTTAAAAGGTCGACGCAATAATCTATACAGGGCTTATTAAGAAGTGGTACCATGGGCTTCGGGATAGTGCAGGTTAGTGGGCGAAGGCGGCTTCCCTCTCCGCCCGCCATAATTATAGCTTTCATAAAATAACGCCTCTTTCGCGCTTACGCGTGTTTTTCATTAGTGTGGCGCGCTTTGGCGTTTGTTATTTATGGAAAAATATACCTTAAGAAAATTTGAAAAAGCGGGCTATAATTTGAAACTTTTACAACAAAAAATATTTCAAATATGTTTTATTTTATTTGGACGACGGCTTTTGCTTAGCGGTTTGACATTTTGGATAAACTAAGATAGAATTTGTTTTTATCGCGCATTCAGGAGGCAAATATGAGTGAGAAAAATTTAGAGGTAATGGATAAAACCGCAATGGACAGAGCCTTAAACCGCATTGCGCATGAGATAATAGAACATAACGACGGAACGGATAACCTAGCTATAATCGGGATAAAACGGCGGGGAGTTCCGATGGCGCGAAGACTTGCTTCAATAATAGAAAAAACGGAAAATGTTTCCCTTCCTATCGGGGTGCTTGATATTTCGTTTTATAGGGACGATCTTCAAAATGCAGAGTTTCCGGCTACGAATTCGACCTATGTTCCGTTTTCGGTATCTGGTCTTCGGGTGGTTTTGACGGATGACGTTTTATATACCGGACGGACTATTCGCGCCGCGATGGATGCGCTTATTGATATGGGGCGTCCGAACGTTATTGAACTCGCCGTAATGATAGATCGTGGTCATAGGGAGCTGCCTATAAGTGCGAATTATATCGGGAAAAAAGTTCCAACGTCGAGGTCGGAGCGAGTCTCGGTAAAATTTTTTGAGACTGACGGAATAAACGAAGTTGTTATAAATTAAGCTTGCAAAAAATCGTTGTATGTGGTAACATTAAATTGAATTTTGATATACGGAGTTGACGGATTTTGGGTAAGAATAATACAGTTGTACATATAGCTGGTCAAGAATTTAGACTAAGCGGCGCGGAAAGTGAAGAATATATGCAAAAGCTTGCTATATTCGTCGATAAAAAGGTTCAGGAAGTAAGTAACGTTTATCCTGAACTTAGTACGACGCATTGCGCTATGCTTGCTGCGATGAATATATCGGATGATTTGATGAAGCTTCGCGCCTCATATAACGAGCTTGAAGGGCGTATTTTGCATATGCGTGAAGAACGCATGGGTAATGTTATCCCTGTTAAGCATCCGTTTGAGTCGAAGCCCGTCGGAATAAAGTGATATCGAATTCATATGGAACTGCTTTCACCTGCCGGTAGCTTTGCATCATTTAACGCCGCCGTGCAAAATGGCGCGGATGCTGTATATGTTGGGGGAACTCGATTTAATGCGCGGATAAATGCCGCGAACCTTAGCGATGAGGAATTAAAAATTGCCTTGACCTACGCGAAACCGCGTGGGGTCAAGGTTTTTGTTGTATTAAACACCTTGATTTTAGATCGCGAGATGAATGATGCCCTAAATTACGCTGAGTTTTTATATTCTATAGGAGTAGACGCCGTAATAATACAAGACCTAGGACTTATATCTAAAATAAAAAAATACATACCCGGTCTAGAGATGCATGCAAGTACACAAATGGGAATATCGGATTTAAACGGCGTTTTGTTCTGCGAAAAGCTCGGTATTTCTCGCGTTGTTCTTGCGCGCGAAGTTTCGCTGATTGAAATTTCGGGAATAAAGGCGCACACCGATGTTGAGATTGAAGTTTTTGCGCATGGAGCGATGTGTATGAGCTACTCCGGAGCATGTTTATTTTCGTCAATAGTAGGAGGAAGAAGCGGAAACCGGGGAAGATGCGCTCAGCCCTGCCGAAAGATTATGGATTTTCAATCTGGAACTCAAAAATATGCATTGAGCATGGCGGACATGTGCATGATTCAGCATCTTGATGAGATAGAAAAGTCAGGAGTATGCTCTATAAAGCTCGAAGGCAGAATGAAATCTCCGGAATACGTAGCGCTTATAACTAATGCCTATAGGCGCGCTCTTGATGGTGCCCCTAAGCTTGAAATAGAGGAACTAAAACGAAAAATGTTCGCGATATTTAACCGCGGGGAATTTACTACGGGCTATTATTTTGGCGACAGATCGAAAACCAATAGGCGCGCCGATAAAAATGTTTCGGAATCGGTATTAAAAGAAGCTTCTCTTATGGCTTTAAAAGAAGACAGAAAAAGCCCCGTAGATATTTATTTTCGCGCAGCGGTTAACGAAAAAGCCAAGCTTACTTTATCCATGGCTGAAAAAAGCGTTACGGTTTTCGGAGCAGAAGCAGAAACGGCGAGAAGTGCGAGATCATCCGAATACTATAAAAATCAGCTTCAAAAGCTAGGGAAAACTCCGTTTATAGTTAAAAACATAAACTTATGCATAGACGAAAACGCTTATTTATCCGTAAGCGCGATAAATGAGCTTAGGCGAAACGCCGTAGAAGAACTAATAAAAAAATGCGTAGGTGCGCGAAAAGAGCTAATTCCGTTTGAACCTAATGAATTTTCGGAAATAACGGTGGAAAACAATTCAGGGAAAAAGCCTAAGCATATAGGCGTAATCGCAAGGGTTTGCTCTGTTGAAAATATTAAAACGGCTTTTTACGCGGGCGCGGACGAGGTAGTTTATGCACCCAACTCTTATAACTCGGAAAATTTAAACGCGCTTCTTGAGGCTAAGCCCGAGGGTAAAAAGCTTATTTTATATCTCCCTGTTGCTATAATAGCGCCATCCGATGAAATTAATATAAAAAAGCTAATAGACTCCGGAGTATTTGACGGTGCGGAGATAAATAATTTTGGCGAGATTATTTTAGCTGATGCACTTCCCTATAATATTGGTGGAGCGCATCTGAACGTTTTTAATAGCTTTTCGCTAAAGGCACTTTTAGATCTCGGACTTTCTCGTGTACATATGTCCGTTGAGCTGAACCGTGCGCAGCTTAAATACGTTGCGAAGGCGGGGAAAGCCGAAATGTTTGTCCATGGGAGAATTCCGCTTATGCAGCTTTTTCATTGTCCGCTTAGAGAACATGGTTCAAAAAAATGCGAGGGACAAGAAAATTGCGTACGGGGTATGAAACCCATATATGATGAAGATGGGCGCGTATTTCCGCTAAAAAGCCTAAGCATGTCTAAGCAATGCGTTGTTTCGCTATACAACTGTGTTAGCATGGATATAATTGATAAGATTGCGGGGGACATATTCGTGGACGCAATTAGACTTGATTTTACTTTTGAAGATGCAGTGATAATTACGGAGCGCATAAGGAGTGCGAAAATTGCGATAGCGGGGAAACCCGTTTTGCCTTTAGAAAATATAACCCGTGGGCACTACTTTCGCGGAGTTGAATAAAGAAAAAACAGCGGCGCTCGATTTTTTTGAGTGCCGCTGTTTTAAAAATTAAATTGCCTTATTTTGCAAGGGCTTCTTCTTACTAAGAATCGGAATAAGCTTTGAAAAGAGAAGATAGGTCAAAAGTCCGTTTCCGAAAGCTTTTATAGCGTTAAAAGGTACAAATATCGGCAATATCATATCAATAACCCCTTGCGCCTCGTTGGGAACCGTATATGCTCCTAAAAACAAGTTAACAGGGACAATAAGCAAAAATATAACGGCGAGAGCGATAGGAAACGCAAGTATTTTCATAGTTATTGTTTTGCTTTTTTTAAATATTCGCTCAACTAAGAATACAATTATGCCCGAAGCTATAAGTAAAGTTAAAATCGCGCCAAAGCCCTGTGGAAGAGCTGAAAGGACGGTTATTAGGGAATTAAAGCTATCGTATAGAGGCAATCCCATATAATAATATGAGCTAAAGACGATGTTCAGAGGGATCATCATTAAAATCATACTTGTAGCTCCGAGGGAAAGCCCCAAAATTAAGCTTTTATCGGTTTTTTTCGCTTTATAAAGCGAACCCGCGATTAAAACGAAAGCACCGGTAGCTAAAAAATGCATTACAGCGCCGACCCATCCGCTGGCTTGTGAAACGATTAGCCATTGAAGAACGCTAACTATTGCGGTCAGCAAAAGCCCGGCAGTAGGTCCGAACATAAAAGTGCCTATCAAAATAGGAAGATCCGCCATATCGTACTCTAAAAACGGAGCAGACGGGAAAATAGGTATTCTAATTAAGAGTACCAAAATGATTGAGAGCGCAATAAGCATAGCCTGAGTAACTAAATTTCGGGTTGAAATTCTTTGCATAGAGAACAAAATCCTTTTTGCCTCATAGATTAGGGCGGACATGATAACATGGCTTCTTTCATCCGGACTTTACCGTCGGCAATGGGATTTAACCATCTCAACCGCAAAAAAGACGCGGCTCGCGGGCTCGTCGGCAAAAAAAGATGCCGCATTACCGCCGGTGGGGATTCTAACCCCGCCCCGAAGCTAGGAAGGATTATAACTCTTATAAATCGATATTGCAAGTATTAATATTGCAATATTCGTAGCTTACGAGAGCGTTTTTCGGTCTTTCTTTTCAAATAAATTATTTCTATTTTTTAGAAAGCGCTTGCGCTATGCTGTTCCTTGTGTTAAAATAATAATAGTGTATGGAATGAAGCTGTGTTTTGTAGTGAAGAGTGGGGGAAAGCCCACTCTTTAATTATGGAGGGTTAATGAAGGTAACAGACGCCGTATTTGAATTAGTTAAGCCTATGGTTTCGGAACTTGGATTTGAACTTTATGATGTTGAGTATGCCAAAGAGCAGGCGGGTTACGTTTTGACCGTGGTTATAGATAAAAAAGACGGTATTACTCTTGAAGACTGTGAAAGTGTGAGTCGCGCGATAGACCCGATACTTGACGAAAAAGATCCTATAGAAGGGTCTTATTATCTTTCGGTTTCGTCGGTCGGTATAGATCGTCCTATAAAAAAAGATAAAGATTTCGAGAGAAATATTGGAAACATCATCGATGTAAAGCTATATGCGCCGATCAACAAGAAAAAAGAGTTTGAAGGTGCACTTATATCGTTCGATGCGGATTATTTTACCCTTTGCGTTAAAGGATCGGATATGATTTTTAAACGTAAAGATGCTGCGCTTCTTCGTCCGCATATTGATTTTTAAGATTATTGAATGGAGATAACTAACAATGAACGCTGAATTTATGAGTGCGCTCGATTCTATAGCAAAGGAGCGTAAAATAAGCAAAGAAATTCTTATTGACGCGTTGAGTGCGGCTCTGTCATCCGCTTACAAAAAAAACTATAATTGTGAGGCAAACGTAAGGGTCACTATAGATCAGGACACGGGCGAGTTTCATATATATATTCAAAAGATAGTCGTTGAAGAAGTTGAAAGGCCGCATAGTGAGATAACTCTTGAGGATGCTAAAGAGATAAACAAAATATATCAAATTGGCGATCTTCTCGAGGTTGAAGCTCATGCTGAAAACTTTGGAAGAATAGCCGCAATGACCGCAAAACAGGTTGTAGTTCAGCGTATAAGGGAAGCGGAGCGCGGCGTTATATATGAGCAGTTTCAAAAATCACAGAACGAAGTTTTGACGGCGATTGTTCAGCGCGCGGATACTAATGTTGTATACATTGAGATAAATAATACTCCTGGCGTTATCCCTCAACAGGAGATGATGCAAAATGAACAGTACGAAACCGGAATGAAGCTCAAAGTATACGTTATAGAAGTAAAACAAAGCAACAGGGGACCTCAGATAATTGTATCGAGAACGCATCCCGGACTCGTTAAGCGCCTTTTCGAACTCGAAGTTCCCGAAATTGCGCAAAACGTCGTGCAAATTCGCGCGATAGCTCGCGAAGCTGGCTATAGGACAAAGGTAGCCGTATATTCGACGGATCAGAAGATAGATCCTGTCGGCGCATGCGTAGGTCAGCGCGGAAGCCGTGTCGAAAGAATCGTTGATGAGTTGCACAATGAAAAGATAGATATAATAGAATGGGATAACGACCCGGCTGTTTATATAGCTAAGTCATTGAGTCCCTCTAAGGTTCTTATGGTTTACATAAACGAATCCGAAAAGGCGGCGCGCGTTATAGTTCCAGATAATCAGCTTTCCCTTGCGATAGGAAAAGAAGGACAGAACGCAAGGCTGGCGGCTAAGCTTACCGGTTGGAAAATTGATATAAAGAGCCAATCTCAGAGTGAACGCGAATTTGCGGGCGAGCTATATTCGGATAGCGGAGCTAAGGAAATCGACGATGAATATGCCGATTTTAATGATGTTGAAGACTTTGACGATGTCGATGGTTTCGACGACGTTGAGAATACCGAGGGCGAGAAGCATGTTGAGGATTCGGTCGATATCGACAGGGCGGACGGATAATTAAAACCGTAGTTTTTCGGATTTTTATTTTTAAGGATAGATAAGGTATGGTGGAAAAAAAACAGCCGATGCGTATGTGCGTTGCGTGTAGGAAAATGCATGAAAAACGAAGTCTGATCCGAGTTGTAAAAACTCCGTCCGGCGAGATTTTCATTGATGAACGTGGTAAAGTTTCGGGGCGAGGGGCTTATATCTGCAAAGACAAGGCATGCTTCGAAAAGGCAGTTAAGGCGCGCGCTATCGAAAGGGCACTCTCGGTTACTCTCGATATTGAAACCAAAGCTGCACTTTTAAAGGTGATTACCGATGAATGATGCGATAAGTTCTGCCATCGGCTTTTCGATGAAAGCCGGGAAATGTGTAGCTGGGGCGTTTTCCGTTGAAAAGGCTATTAAAAGCGGAAACGCTAAGCTAATTGCTTTAGACTCAAATATTTCGGAAAACAGCAGGAAAAGCTTTTTGGCTATGGTTAAAGGCGTAATACCTATGATTGATGTTCCTAATTTGGGACGCTGTATAGGTAAAGATGGGAAAATGGCAGCGGCTGTCGTAGATTTAGGATTTGCCAATATGATTTTGAACGCGCAAAAGAAATTAAACGGGGGTTTATAGACTTAAAGTATGGAAAAATTAAAGAGAAGCGAAATAGCTAAACTTAGGGAAGAACGGGCAAAAGAACTTTTGCGCGAGATAAACGAAACGGATTCTCGCTTACTTGGCGATATAAGCGCCGCAAATCGCCTTCAGGGAAGTCTGAGGGAAAAGGAAAAACAGGAGAAAATGGCGCGCGCTGAAAAGGAAAGACAGGAGCGCCTGCAGGAGCTGCTTGAATCTGATAAACAGCTTGCCGTTCATGTCGGCGGAGCGGATGAAGTTTTTGATGTACAAGAAAAATCGGAAAACGAAGAAAACTTATCGCTCGCTAAGCCAATTGAACAGTCTAAAACTCCCGAAAGTCCGGAAGCTAAAAAAGCTCCCGTTCAGGGCGCGCTCTCTACTGAAAAACCGGAGAACATAGATGCGAATACGAGCGGAAACGAAAAAAAACCCGAACCTGTAAGTGAAAATAAAAAGACTCAAGAGGAGATTCCCGCCGTTCAGGAAAAAGCGGAAGTTAAAAAACAGCAGTCAGCGATACCGGACGGAGAAAGACCGCCAATTGAAAAAGATAATAGACCGCGTCAGGATGCTGAACAAAATGTTTCCGTAAACGCGCCGCGTTCGGGGGAATATAATAATCAACAACCGAGAACGGACAACAGACCGCCAATTGGCGACAGAAACAGCGCGCCGCGTTCGGGGGAATATAATAATCAACAGCCGAGAACGGACAACAGACCGCCAATTGGCGACAGAAACAGCGCGCCGCGTCCGGGCGGATATAATAATCAACAGCCGAGAACGGATAACAGACCGCCTTTCGGCGACAGAAACAGTGCGCCGCGTCCGGGCGGATATAATAATCAGCAACGTTCGGATCGTCCGAATTTTGCCGATAAGGACAGACCGCCGCAACAACCCGGCAGGGGATTTGCGAATAAGGGCTCACAGGGACAAAGGAGCGCGGGAACGCCGGTTGCTCCTCCTATTGGAAAAGAGCGCGTGAGCAATTATGATCCGAATAAATCGGCATAC
The DNA here is from genome assembly GCA_036654235.1 of Clostridia bacterium. Lineage (GTDB taxonomy): Bacteria > Bacillota > Clostridia > Christensenellales > CAG-138 > JAVVSK01. Next base: position 93,180 of record JAVVSK010000007.1, read on the forward strand.
GAGCGGAGTCATGAGTTTGATAAAAAGACAAAAAATAAAAAGGCAATATTAAAAGAAACGACACCGGGAGTATGGGATGAAGATTCGCGAATGGGCAATCGAAGACGTCCAAGAAAACAGCCCGCTCCCGTTTTTAAGATGGAGCCTATAAGAATTGAAAGGGCAATATTGACTACAGAAACGGTTACGGTTAAAGAGTTAAGTGAAAAAATAGGAAAACCAGCGGCGGAAATAATAAAGAAGCTGTTTGTTTTAGGAAAAATAGTGACTATAAATCAGGATATAGATTTTGATACATGCGCGCTTATAGCGTCGGATTTCGATATCGAGCTTGAACTTCAGGTTGCTAAAACATATGAAGAGGTGCTTACCGAGAGTGCTGACGATATTGACGAAGACAGCAAAATGTCTCCCCGTCCTCCTATCGTCACAATAATGGGGCATGTCGATCATGGTAAAACTTCGCTGTTGGACGCAATAAGGCATAGCAGCGTAACGACGGGCGAAGCGGGAGGAATAACGCAGCATATAGGCGCATATACGGTATCTCTAAACGGAAAGAGTATAACTTTCATAGACACACCGGGGCATGAGGCGTTTACTTCGATGCGTGCGCGCGGCGCGCAAGTTACGGATATCGTAATATTGGTTGTTGCGGCGGACGACGGAATAATGCCACAGACTATTGAAGCGATAAACCATTCTAAATCTGCCGGCGTCCCGATAATAGTTGCGATAAATAAAATAGACAGACCGAGCGCGGATGTTGAAAGAGTTAAACAGCAACTTACTGAATATGGACTGGTTAGCGAAGAATGGGGCGGGGATACAATATGCGTTCCGGTTTCGGCGAAGGCAAAAACGGGTATAGACGAGCTTTTGGAAATGGTTCTTTTACAGGCTGAAGTTCTTGAACTTAAGGCGAATCCGAACAGACTTGCTAAGGGAACGATAATAGAAGCGGAGCTGCATAAGGGAAGAGGTCCAATCGCTACGGTTCTCGTTCAAAACGGAACTTTAAAAATAGGCGATACTATTGTTGCCGGAACGACCTATGGCAGAGTAAGAGCTATGACGGACGATAAGGGCATTAGTGTTAAAACCGCTGGTCCTAGCCAGCCCGTTGCAGTTCTCGGATTTTCAGAGGTTCCGTCAGCAGGAGATACCTTGAACGTCGCTGAGGTGGATAAACTTTCAAGACAGGTTGCTGAGGAACGAAAAAATAGACAGAAGATTGAAATGCTTAAGGGCATGACTAAGATCTCGCTGGACGATTTATTTAATCAGATAGCCGAAGGTCAGGTAAAGGAACTTAATATAATAGTTAAGGCGGATGTTCAGGGTTCTGTCGAGGCAGTTAAACAGGCTCTTGAAAAACTTTCCAATGAAGAAGTTCGCGTATGTTGCATACATGGCGGAGTTGGTGCAATAACTAATACAGACGTGATGTTTGCTTCTGCGTCCAACGCGATTATCATAGGTTTTAACGTGCGTCCGGATACCGGGGTTCGCGCGGTCGCGGAACGCGAAAAGGTAGACATGAGGCTGTACCGCATCATATATAATGCTATAGAGGATGTACAAAACGCTATGAAGGGCATGTTTGCTCCTGTATTTACCGAGGTTGAGATTGGACGGGTAAACGTTCGCGAAACCTTTAAGGTAAGTAGCGTCGGAACGATAGCCGGTGCTTATGTTCAGGAGGGAAAAATTACGAGGAGTGCGCAGGTGCGCGTCGTAAGAGACGGAATAGTTATCCATGAGGGCAAGATATCGTCCTTAAAACGATTTAAGGACGACGTTAAAGAAGTTGCAACCGGATATGAATGCGGCATCATGATCGAAAACTTTAACGACATAAAAGAGGGCGATATAATTGAAGCCTTTAAAATGGAGGAACAGGAACGATAATGCCGGTAAATAGATACGATAGAATTGCCGAAGAAATGAAGAAGGCGCTCTCTGAGGTAATCAGGGAGCTTAAAGACCCGCGCGTTTTAGATATGACTACGGTTATGCATGTTGAGATAAGCAGCGACCTATGTCTCGCTAAGGTACGTATAAGCGTATACGATAAGAGCGATGAGGCACGGGTTGAATGCGTAAAGGCTTTAAACCATGCGAGCGGTTTTCTTGCGCACGAGATGGGACAGCGTATAGATATAAGGAAAGTGCCTGCCCTAAAGTTTACTCTCGATAATTCTATCGAGTATAGCGTGCATATTGGTAGCATACTCGATGGACTTAATATCAAGAAAGGCGAAAATGACGGAGAATCTGAATAAAATTGTAAGGCTCATTGACGAGAACGATGATTTTATATTGATATCGCATATTTCCCCTGACGGGGATACGGTAGGTGCGGCTATTGGTCTGGCCATAACGCTTCGCAGTTTAAATAAGCGTGCGCGGTTAATTTGTCAGGACAAGCCTCCGAACGTATATTCATACCTAAAACTTTGGGATGAATATATTGATCCGTCCGAGGCATCGTTTTCTCAGGTTGCGATAGCGATAGACTGTGCAGACGAGGGCAGGCTTGGAAGATCAAAGGCTTTTTTTGATGGCGCGAAAGAAAAGGCCGCGATAGATCATCACATAACGCATATGCCGTTTGCGGACATAACTGTTTTAGATTCAAATGCTTCGTCAACCGGAGAAATAGTTTTAAAGATAATAGAACAGCTTTCGGAAACCGTAGATTGCGAAGCAGCGACGGCTCTATATACGGCTATCGTTACGGATACCGGTGGATTTGCCTACAGTAATACGACCCCGGCTTCGCATATTGCGGCGGCGAAACTTTTAAGCTTTGGTGTTGATAGCGCGAAGGTGGATCGACTTGTTTATAAAACAATGCCGCTCCCTAAGACGAAGCTTACGGGCTTTGCAATGATGAATACGGAGCTTTACGACGATGGAAAAATTGGACTTGCTGTAGTTATGCAGAGAGATATGCTGCGGTTTTCGGCGCGAGCCGAGGATTCCGAAGGCATAATAGAGCGCGTTAGGGATATTGAGGGCGTTGAGATAGCAATGTTCCTGCGCGAATGTCTTGATGGGGAATTTAAGGTAAGTCTTAGGAGTAAGGAACATTCGGATGTTGGAAAACTTGCGCAGGATTTTGGTGGCGGTGGTCATAAATTTGCTGCCGGCTTTAAAATTGGAATGACGCTTGAAGATCTTATACCGTCCGTATTGAAAGCGGCGAGAACAAGTCTCAGAAGATAAAATTTACCGATGCGCGGTGGGTAATAGCGCGCTTTGGAGGAATCGTGAACGGAGTCATAAACGTCTTAAAAGCGCCGGGAATGACGTCGAGCAACGTAGTTTACGATGTTCGGCGGCTTTTTGGCATTAAAAAAGTGGGACATAGCGGAACGCTTGACCCCGGTGCAGCGGGTGTTTTACCAATACTTCTCGGGAAAGCCACAAGACTTTTCGATTATATAATAGATAAAGAAAAAGAATATATAGCTGAAATTGCCTTTGGAGCCGCAACGGATACATTGGATTCATACGGTATAGTTTTGGAAACATCCGATAAAATCATTTCAAAAGCGGATTTTTTATCTGTATCCGGTGATTTTCAAGGTAATATTGAGCAGATCGCGCCTATGTACAGTGCGATTATGCACAATGGACAGAAGCTCTATAAACTTGCGCGCGCCGGTGAAATAGTTGAGCGTAAAACGCGCTCTGTATCGGTATATTCTATTGAACTTTTAGATATGCCGCGCGAAAACCGTTTTTTAGTGCGCATAAATTGTTCAAAAGGAACGTATATCAGAACGCTTGCGGACGATATCGGCAGAGCCATAGGTTGCCCCGCGCACATATCATTTTTACTTAGAACGAAATCAGGAATGTTTTCCGTTGACGGTGCATATTCGATTGCGGAGCTTTCAGTTTATAAAGATGAGGGGCTTGATCTTAAAAAGTTGGTCATACCTATGGATACCGCGCTTATGTATTTACCCGAAATAAGGAGAGAAGTGGATGATTTAAATTTTAAACGCCTTATTTTAAACGGAGCGTCCGTAGAATATAAAAAAGCAACCGAAAAAACACTTTATAGAGTGTATTGCGGAGAATTTTTGGGGCTCGGAAAGGTTGAGGGCGGAAAGCTGTCCTTAACCGTCAATTTATGTGAGGGAGAAGGTCTGTGAGTGGTTCTGTTATTGCCCTCGGCATGTTTGATGGTATGCATAGGGGACATAGAAAGTTAATAAGCGAAACTGTGGAATATGCGCGCGAAACCGGGCGAGTATCTTACGTATATTCATTCAGCAATCATCCGCTTTCGTTAATAGATCCTAAAATGGCACCGCCGATGCTTTTAACTGACGGAGAACGTTCGCGCGCTATAAAGCAATCGGGTGCGGATAGAATAATATTTTCACAATTTGATGAGTTTATAATGAATACCGAACCGGATGATTTTATAAACATGCTAAAAGAAAAATACGATATGAGATGCGCTGTTGTTGGCTTCAACTATACTTTTGGAAAAAATTGCGAAGGAAATACGGAATTTTTAATTGAGAACGCGAGCCGTTTAGGAATAGAGGTTATCGCAATTCCACCCGTAATGTATGAGGGAGAGGTTGTTTCCAGCAGCCGAATAAGGAATTGTATAATAAACGGAGAGATAGAGAAAGCGAACTCGCTTCTAATGAGCGAATATGAAATTTCGGCGGAAGTCGTTAAAAATAAGGGACTTGGCGCGAAGATTGGATTTCCGACGGCTAACATTGAAAATGTTGAGGGGAAGACGATACCGAAGGACGGAACATATGAAACGCGTTCGGCGATTTTAGGAGAAAACTATAAGAGCGTTACAAATATAGGCAGGAATCCGACATTTAACGGAATGAAACAGACTATTGAGACGCATATACTCGATTTTTGCGGCGATATATATGGTAAACGTCTTAATATTGAATTTATCCGTCGATTAAGAGATTGCGTTAGATTTAATTCGGCGGAAGCATTGAAAGAGCAGATATGGCGCGACATAGGGCGCGTTAGAAACGGGGATTGAATATGGATTTTCCAATAAATAAGAACGACGATCTTGAACTTACTATAACCGGGCTAAACAGCGAGGGAGCGGGAGTTGCGAGGCATCTTGGAGTTGCGGTTTTTGTAAAAACAACTGTCGTTGGCGAGACCGTTCGCGCGCATATAATTAAGGTGAATAAAAATTATGCAATAGGTAAGCTCATGGGCATAACGAAAGTATCAAAAGATAGAGTAACTCCGTTATGTTCTGAATATTTTAAATGTGGCGGATGTTCATTACAGCATATTGTCTATGAAAAGCAGTTAGAGTTTAAACGCGATATGGTTAGTGATGCGCTTTTGCATATAGGGGGAAATGACTGCCAAGTATTACCGACATTGCCTATAGACGCTCCAATAAGGTTTAGAAATAAGGCGAGCTTTCCTTTTTCTATTATCGACGGTCGAGCGCACTTTGGTTTTTTTGCCGAGAGAAGTCATAGGTTGATTCCGATAAACGATTGCGTTTGTGTAAGCGAAATTGCTGTAAAAATTGCAAAGACGGTTACAGAATTTTTGAACGACCGCCAAATTTCTATATACGATGAGGAAACAAAGCGCGGCGTTGTTAGGCACGTTGTTATTAGGACGAACGAAAAAGAAGAAGCGCAGGTAACTATCGTTTCTACCGTTCCGATTCGGCATAAGGATGAACTTATAGAGCGGCTTTTAAATGAAGTTCCTTCGATTCTTGGAATAATTAACAACATAAATAAAAAGGAAACGAATATGATTTTGGGGAATGAATATCAGCTTTTATACGGCGAGCTTACCTTCCCTTATGAGATCATGGGCATGAAATTTCGCGTTCATCCAGCATCGTTTTTGCAAGTTAATCATGCTCAAACTGTGAAGCTCTACTCTACTGCTATCGAGTACCTAGGGGCGGGGGAAGACGATATTGTTTTTGACGTATATTCGGGCATAGGAACTATGAGCCTTTTACTTGCAAAGTCGGTAAAAAAAGTGATAGGCATTGAGAATATAAAAGAAGCAGTTGAAAATTCTGTAGAAAATGCTAAGCTAAATGGAGTACAAAATGCGGAGTTTGTCTGCGAGGCGGCGGAAACAGCTTTGCCGCGTCTTATTAAAGAGGGTATTATACCTAACGGAGTAATACTTGATCCACCGCGCCGCGGTTGTGAGGGTGCTGTTATAGATGCACTTATTGCTTCGGGAACAAAGCGAATAGTCTATGTTTCATGTAGACCCGGAACGCTTGCGCGCGACATTAAACTATTTATTGATGGCGGTTTTGAAGTAAAAAAAGTTCAGCCTGTAGATATGTTCGGATATAGTGCACATGTGGAGACGGTAGTCCTTTTGTCCCACAAAAATTCGTAAACATCTCCACCGTCCTTATACACCGGAAAATTGAATAAAATGGACTTCAGAGGTAGCTCTGTTTCGTCACATGGGAAAATCTCTATTTCTTTGATTAGCGAAGAAATTAGGGATTTTTTCTCATCATCGGTGATTTTATCATATACCTTATCGAAGTTTGCCAACAGGGTGTAGATGTTCTCTAAGGTAATGGCATCCTGCTCCACAGCCTTGCGGCGTAGCTTTACGTCCTCAATTTTTTCTTCAAGCTCTACAATGATGTCATATAGACTGTCAAGCCGGAGGGTCATATCGTGGAGCTTGCGTTCTCTGAAACGGGCATCCTCCGGCAGACTGTCAATTTCATTTTCAAGGCGAGTTTTATTCAAATCGACTTCTCTGAGTTTACCTTCGTAATTTTTCAGTTCGCTGTCAAGAGTAGAGGTATCAATCTGTTTTCCTATTTTGGATTTTATTTCAGTTGCAAAATCCTCATTCTTAATCAGCTCTCTAATTGCTTCAATGACCAATGGCTCAATGTCGGTTTTCTTGAGCATTGCTTTGTAGTCACAACTTTTACCTCTTGCTGTCCGAGCCTTGCTGCACACATAATAATAAATCTCTTTATATGTACCGTCTTTGTTTGTCCAAGCGTGTTTGTTGGTGTACATCGGGCCGCCACATTTAGGGCATTTTAAGATACCGCTTAACAAATGTGCTCTGTCCCGACCAATTTTAGAGGGAGATTTTACACCTGTTGTTTCTCTTTTTTCATGTGCCTGTGTCCACAGTTCCTCACTGATGATAGCTTCGTGTTGACCATCTGCAAGAATGTATTCCTCTTGATGTACTTGGCGGTATTCATTTTTACTACCTTTGACTTTTTCTCTTGTTCGTCTGTCAAAAGCGATTTTACCCGAATACACAGGATTATCAATTATAATTTTTACAAAATGACTGCTCCATTGGGTTAATGTGCCGTTGTCCCGAATTATCTTTTTGACACCCTGTAAATTAAGATAATTAGCAATTTTGTGAAATCCCATATTGCCATTTACGAACTTATCAAAGATAGTGCGTATTGCCTCAGCTTCTTCCTCTTGAACGAGAAGTTGTTTATCTTTTAAGTAATACCCATAGGGAGCAAAGCCACCATTCCAACCACCTTGACGAGCTTTTTCCTTTCGTCCGTTCATAGTCTGCTCAATGATGTTTTCACGCTCTATTTCAGCAACAGCAGACAGAACAGAGATTAAAAGCTTTCCGCTTGTTTGTGATGAGTCAATTCCTTCTTCAATGCAAATCAAATTTACACCAAAGGATTAAGAATGTCGGCGGCATTTCGTCCAAAGCGGGAGAGCTTATAAACCAAAACATAATCAATGCCTAAACCATTTTCAATATCACTGAGCATTTGCTTAAAGGCAGGTCTGCCCTCAATGGACTTGCCGGACTTGCCTGCATCTTCATAAATATCTATGATTTCCATTTCTTCTCTATCTGCAAACCGCTTTAAGCTATTTTTCTGTCCGTCTAAGCTGAAGCCGTCAACCTGCATTTCGGTACTTACACGAGGGTAAAGTACACATTTTTTTCCACTCCTATTCATAGTCATTCCTCCAATATAATATTGGAAAACATCAACACGCAAATGATTTTAGTTAGAACGATTTATTTCGCATAAAACTTCCGCACCATGCTTTTCGATAATTTGAGAAAGAACATTTATAAAATCCTGATATGCTTTTGTTTTCTCAAACGTATGATTAGGTGCAGGGGCTTTAATCGCATCACCCTGTATGTTTTTGATATTTTCCATTCGCAATC
>JAVVSK010000008.1:0-55873 GCA_036654235.1 Clostridia bacterium
AAGATAGATTTATACTGTCTGCTCGTGCAACTTATTGATGAATTTTACCCTGCGTTGTCAGCAAAAGGAAATACAGCAAGTCTTGATGCCGACGAAAAATTATTGGTAAATGCTGACCCTGAAAAACTGGCAAGAGTATTCAATAATATTTTGAATAACGCCGCCGCATATAGCTATCCAAATACAGAAATCAAAATTTCTACTTATAAACAAGATGCAAATATTGTAGTTGTAATTCAAAATCATGGAAAGACAATTCCAGAGGGGCAGTTGAAAGAAATTTTCAAGAAGTTCAACCGTCTGGACGAAGCACGGCTGTCAGATACGGGTGGGACCGGTCTTGGACTTTCCATTGCTGAGGAAATTATACATTTGCATGATGGTACAATTAAAGCTGAAAGTAAAAATGACACTATCATTTTCACAGTAACACTACCCCTTGCCACTTAGGAAAAACATATACGATATTAGAAATTTCTTAGAGACTTTCCTATTAAAACTTTGAGAATATGATGCCCTTATTCGGTTCAATAGTTACCGAACAATGGCATTTGCTTTTTGTAAAGCTTGAAAGGAGCGATGATAATAGAATTAAAAATAGAACATCTAAGCAAAGAATTCAAAGACAAGGCTGCTGTCGATGATGTTTACCTTAACTTAACATCAGGTGTATGGGGACTTCTCGGAGCTAACGGTGCAGTTATAGTTAATTAATTTGAAAACAACAACAGATTGCATCGGAAAGGTTATCGAAGATTTTCATGACCCTGCGAAGTTCTTTTTTCAACCATGCTCAATTTTTTCAATTTTATTAAGGCTCGGAGAATAAGGCGGTTGAAACAGCAAAGTAACGTTAAATCGCCTGCTATTTCAAACAACTTGTTTTTTTCTGTGAATGCTTGCATTTTTCATCGGCATAATAAACGGATTTATCGGGGTTTTTATCTTCCGGCTCAGCCAAATCTTTTTTGAAAGTTTCTCATTCTTTTTCATTTGCTTCACTATAACGAATTTCGGTTTTTTTAAAGTTATTTTTTTCATTTTCCAAGGCATAGAAAACAGCAGTAGCGGAGCATCCAAAACGCTCCGCTATTTCACTTAAATAAAGGTCGGGTTCTTCTAGAATTATCTTAGCTAATTCCGCGGGGTCGATTTTCTTGAAAGTGCGGTTTAGATGGCGTTTTTCCAAACTTCCCGTTTCAGAGGAAAACTTTTCCCAATCTAATATTGTTGTTTTGCTTATACCGAAGGTTTTGCATATTTCCTCTAACGCGTCTGTGTTTCTATATTCGATTACTTTTTTTCTTAAATCTAATGAATATGCCATAATAATCACCTCGTAAATATTATACCGCATTATATTAGTGTTATTAATTTAATTAACTATAACATAAATAATTCACATAAAGTTTTAAAAAACTCATTTGTAATGGTTGAAATATCGACACTTTATTGGTATAATATTTATACCAGTGTAGAAAGGGGTAGTTCTATGAATTTGGTTTTTTTTACGAACGATCGTTATAGGGTTTTACAATGTATGGTAGAGCGGCAAGTTCAAATAAAGGATAAAAAGATCGTCCCTCTTTCTCAACAGGACATTGCTGATATTATCGGGCTCAGTAAGAAAAAAGTTAATATAATTATCTCGGAACTTAAAGAAAGCGGTTATGTGATACAACAAAGCCCTACAAGAGGTAAGTATTCACTTACCGATAAGGCAATACAAGCATTATTAAAAATGCAAGATAAAGGGGCTGTTTGTGATGAATGATAGAAAAAAGGTAATATTTTCTTTTTTCTCCGGAAGTGGATTTTTAGATTTAGGTTTTGAAAAAGCAGGATATGATGTAGAATTCGTAAACGAATTCTCGTCTTCATTTTTACAAGCATACATATTCTCGCGGTCAAAAATGGGTATTTCTGTTCCAAAGTATGGTTATTATAATACCGATATAAATGAATATTTGAACGATAGAAAATCAGAACTGCATGCTTATATTGACGATGCCGGAAAAGATGACAGCTTAATTGGATTTATAGGGGGACCACCTTGCCCAGATTTTTCAGTAGGAGGAAAAAATAGAGGACGTAATGGTGAGAAGGGTAAGCTTTCTCAAACTTATATCAATTTAATAGTTGAAATGAAGCCGGATTTTTTCTTGTTTGAAAATGTGAAAGGGCTTTGGCGCACAGCACGTCACCGGGAGTTTTATGAAGAACTGAAAACCAAATTACATAAGGCAGATTATTGTACCACTGAAAGGCTAACAAATGCTTTGGAATTTGGTGTTCCTCAAGATAGGGATAGGATACTGTTATTTGGTATAAAAAAATCTTTACTTCCCAAAAAGCTGTATCAAAGTTCCCAAATTACAGGCTTTCCTTGGAATTCTTACATTAACCATTCATTAGATGAAATAAAGAAGATAGACTGGCCGAAAGAAGATACTTTTATCGTAGATAATGAGGCTGGAAATCCGAATTGTACTGCTAGCGAATTAACAGTTCAATATTGGTTTAATAAGAATGATGTTGAGAATCACCCTAATGCAAATGCTTTTTTCAAGCCACGCAATGGTCTTGCCAAGATGCAGATTATACCAGAGGGTGATGTTAGCAAAAAGTCATATAAACGGCTTCATCGGTGGCGTTATTCTCCAACAGCAGCTTATGGAAATAATGAGGTGCATTTGCATCCATATAAAGAAAGGCGCATTTCTGCATCAGAAGCAATGGCAATACAATCATTACCAGCGGAATTTGAGTTGCCGCAGAATATGAGTTTATCGGATATGTTCAAGACAATTGGTAACGGTGTGCCTTTTTTACTTGCAAATGGAATTGCTAAGTCAATTTATGAATTCTTGGAGGTGGCAACATGCAAAAAATAACAGGGTATAATCTTGTATCTTATATTAATCAATTGCCAAAAGGTGTAGACTATAACTACATCAATCCTTCAACAAAAGGATTAATAAGGATAGTTGACGTTGCATTACCGGAAGGACCTATTACAATTAGAAGATGGACTCCATCTGAAGGTGAAACTTTTGAGACATCAAAGAATCAGACCATATCAACTGAAATGATATGGCGTGTTGCTAATGCACTTTTTGAGGGGCAACCAATAAACATCGACAGAGTATTAGCTGGCAGTTATAACACACGTTCCGTTTTAGAAAGCTTAATAGCACATACGCCGCAGTTTTATTATTGTTATCCCGGCAGGGTCTTTGATATAGCAGGACACACTTCTGTTGAGCATGGCCATAAACATTTGCTGTGGATGCCTTCGGAATCGCATGCAAATGGCGTTCTATTAGCAAGAGATACTGACGTTGCAATATCCGAAATTCCCACGAGCGCAGCCGTTTATGATGCACTGTCTTTGCCAGATACGTTAGATTTGCAAGGAATGGATATAGAAGTAGCAAGGAGGCATACCCAAATCCAAATTGCCCTCTATTTGATTGGATTGCAGTTGGGATATAGGACATGGATTGCACAAAATGATAAGGGCATAAGGTATCAGAATAAACCGTTAATAGAGCAGGCTGGCATAGTAAGAACATTACAAAGTGAAAATCTTGTTAGTCCCTATGATGGTGCTGTTAATGCGGGTTTATTTATTGACTGCATATGGTTTAAGAACGGACGGTTAATGCCTGCAGTCATGGAAGTTGAACACACTACCGGAGTAACCAGCGGGTTGACGAGAATGCTGAATTTCTACAATCGAATCCCACCCATTCAAACACGTTATGTAATAGTTGCACCTGATGAAGATAGAGACCATATAGTATCGGAAGCAAACAAGCCAATGTTTAGAGCGTTAAACACAAGATATTTCCCATATTCTTCTGTTGAAGAATTATATGTGATATCCCAGAGACGAAAATTGCGTGGTATTACTGAAGAATTTTTAGATTGTTATATGGAGTCTGTGGTGGTGTGAAAATATGGTGGATGTTGTCTCGAAAAACGGCAAGCACAACTTCTAAAATTTGTATGCGCCAAACGAAATTCAACATATATAGTTTATTCTTGATTGTTTTAGTTATCAATAGGTAAAATATAAATGAGATTTTATAATGGATAAAAAAGTTTTATTATGTATACATATTGTTCAAAAGGTTTTGCTATATTACCAGCGGTCATCGATAAAGACGGATTTTTACATGAAGATGTACCTTGTCCATCACCTTCGGCCGCGGCTGTATTTGTCATAGGTAAAACTGCCAATGGTCTTATTGAATGGAAAACCGACGGCGGCATAACTTTAAAAAATTACGAGAATACAATGGAATAATTATTGCCCGAAAGAAGTATATATCATAAACACAACTTTGAGAATCGCTAATTATTTATCGCCATACTCGGTCGTTTGAAACGCCTAACGAAGATAGAGATGCATCCGCTTTCTTTTGTCACCGATGTAGACCATTGGGAAATGACGCTTATAAATGATGCCATATATGATAAAATTTTCTTTCAATGTATGTCAATAAAAAACAGGTTCAAGGTTTTTTAAAAAACATTATTTTTATTGCAAAATGCAAAACTGAAATGGTATATAGATTATTTGAATAAGTCCTCTGCGTTTTGGAAAATGAGTACCCTCTGCGCTAACGCACAAATCTTTTTTCGATTTTTTAAAATTACCGTTTCCGACGAAAAAGAAAGAATGGAGTATGAATAGAATCGGTAGTTTTACTATGCAAATCAATTTGACTTTTTATATTATTTTAGTATAATTGAATAAAAAAGATTTATATTTTCTAAGGTGAATATGATAAAACTTGTAAAAACCAATGCATATGCATTATTGCAATTAAAAGAAGATCAGCTTTCACAAATATCTTCCGAAGAAAACATCAATATTGCTCTGAAAAAAGAAAACTGCATTGGTTTCTATGCTTATGAAGAACAAAATAAAATTGGATTCGCATTATTGAGAGAATTTAAAACGCATGAGTTTTTTCTTTGGGATTTTATTGTGGATTGCAGATATCAAAGTTCCGGGAAAGGCAAACTTTTTTTAAAAGCACTTATCAATGTTTTAGTAAAAAAATATTCCGCGGAATTGCTGACAACAACCTATGTTTATGGGAATACTATTGCAAAAAAGCTATATAATAGCTTGGGCTTTATTGAAACCGATGTAGTCAATGAAAACGGTGTTCACGAAGTCAATATGAAATTGACGCTACAAACGAATTGATAATAATCTATATTCCAAACCTTAAATCCTATTCAAAAATTTCAGAAATCCCGCCTATTATCTCTATTTTTTGGAACACAATATTTCTTCTCCGCTTGACAAAATACCGCTTAAAACCTTAGAATTGTAGTGATTGGTAAGAAAGTGAGTAAAATTTATGCATCAAGAAATTTCCGAACGCAAACGCGGTCCGGTTATTGATTTTCTCGTCATCGCCTTTATGATAATAATGCTAATAGGCGTCGAAATAGCGAGAAAACAGTTTAATGGGAGCACTCTTATGACAATCATACAGCTTGCCCTCTATTTAGTTATAGTTTTTGCCTGCCTGTTTCTATATAGGAGGCGAATAAACGCCTATCGCTATACGCTAATAACCGAAAATTCCGAAGATGAGAGCGCCTATAAAAAAGGTTCTCTTTTAATAGATAGCATGATCGGAGATAAAGGCCGGGAAGCGGAGGCGGTTTTACCTTCGGAATTTAGTGCCCTTATTGCTCCGGACGGCTCCGTTATCTGTGGCACCGACTCGGCAAAGCCCTATGAAAAAACAACAAACTATGTGCTTACGACTAAAGGCCGAAAAAGCGCTCATAAACTTGTTTTTTTTAGAAACAACGTAAGGTTTTTCATATTCTTTCACCCTACAGACACATTATGCGACTTGATAAAAAAATACATGGTGGTATAATCTGATGTTGGAAAGCTTTAAACTTGGCGACTTTGTTGCGATGAAAAAAAGCCATGCCTGCGGATGCAACGAATGGGAAATTGTTCGCGACGGAACGGATGTTAAACTTAAATGCTGCGCCTGTTCGCGCATTATAATGCTCGACAGATGCGAATTTATAAAAAAGGCCTGTAAAAATCTTTCTGAAAGTAAAAGAGGAAAAAACGTTGAAAAAAGATAAACAAAGCGACGTAAACGCATATACGAGAAAATCGCTTCTTAGCGATGCAACGAAGGCACATTCTAAAGATTCAGCATATAAAAGGGCAGACACGCTTGAATTTATGTTCACCCTTATAATGGTCATAGTCGCGGTTTTTGCGTTTAGACTTTTTATATTTGAACCGGTGCGCGTAGATGGGGAATCTATGCAAACGACGCTAATGGACAACGAACGCATGTTCGTTGAAAAGCTCAGCGTTTGGACGGGTAAAATAGATCGCGGTGAAATAGTAATAGTGTATTTTCCCAATAGGGGTTCCGATACCTTCGTAAAACGCGTTGTCGGGCTTCCCGGTGAAAAGTTGCAGGTTAAAAACGGAGTTCTCTATATAGACAATAAACAACTCGATGAGAGTAAATATTGGCACGGAACTATGAATCAAGATTACGGTCCTATAATGATTCCCAATGACAGCGTTTTCGTTATGGGCGATAACCGTAATTTTAGCGGAGACAGCCGTCAGGGGCGCGTAGGTCCAATTCCGATATATCGAATTATCGGTAGGGTGCGTGGCGTTATTTGGCCATTATCCCTTGCGCGCGAAGTATAAAAAAATAAGCTATATATTGTAAATGTCAGCGAACGCGATTAGCGGTTTATCTTTTTGCGTTCCGCTTTTTTATTTTCATAATACCCTGTTGAATGCAAAAAGATTAAGTTGAGGAAAAATATTTATGCTAGAGCTTATTTCAACGGGCGGAACTATAGCCTGCAAAGAGACCGGTAACGGGCTTATGCCGGCGCTTTCCGCAACCGAGCTTCTTAATATCGCGGATATCTCCCCTGAAACGAGAAAAACAACTTTCGCACGCGATCTGTTTTTTATGGACAGTTCAAATATTCAGCCTGAAGAATGGGAAAAAATTGCGGACGCGATATGGGCTTCCGAAGCCGACGGAATCGTCCTTACACATGGTACGGATACAATGGCCTATACCGCCTCAATGCTCTCATATCTCCTTCTCGACGCAAATAAGCCTATCGTTATAACCGGATCTCAAAAACCAATATTATACCCGGATTCTGACGGAAGAGCTAACCTTTCGGCGGCGTTTAGCGCGGTTAAGGCTCTAGCGCCCGGAGTTTATATTTGCTTCGGCGGTCTAATTATGTTGGGCGTTCGTGCTGTTAAAACGCGGACTATCTCGTTCGCCGCCTTTGAATCTATTAACTTCCCCTATATCGGGACTATGCTAAACGGCGAGTTCATGCCTTTCAACGTCGCGCGCTGTTTAAAGCGAACGGGCTTCGAAAAAACTCCGATAGATAGTAATATAGCCCTTATAAAACTAATCCCCGGGTTACCTACCGCGGTCATAGACGGGATTCTTCTTTCTAACCTCTCCGGTCTTGTAGTAGAGGGCTTTGGGCTGGGAGGGATGCATAATGTTAGGCGCGATCATATAAACAGCATACATAAGCTAATAGCCGCCGGAATACCCGTCGTTATGAAATCGCAATGCCTATATGAAGCCTCCTCAGTTTCGGTCTACGAGGTTAGCCGCGCTCTCTACGATATGGGCGTTATAACTGTAAACGATATGACCACCGAAGCGACGGTTACGAAATTCATGTGGGCGCTTGGAAAGACCCATAACATAGAGCGCTTACGCGATATTATGAACACCAATTTTTGCGACGATATAAACGTTTAACATATTTATAGTCTTAATTTCAGAATATAGCACGAGCTTGAAAATAAAGTTTAATGATGATACTATAAAGTTCTATTGGAAAACTCAAAGAAGAAATCTCTGGCGGAGGTAAAATTATGACATACCATGAGGCTTTTGAACGCTTAAAGGCGCATAATCAAGAACACCTTCTTAGCTTTTATAATGAGCTTAGCGAAGATGAAAAGCTTATCCTTCTGAAACAAATAGAAGATCTTGACTTTAGAATCCTTGATACGATAAATAATTCGGAGCAAAAACGGGGGAGGATATCCCCTATAAACGTAATAACGGAGGATCAGCTCGACGCACGATACGACTATCTTCTATCTTTAGGCGATAACGCTATAGCGGACGTGAAGGTCGGCGCGGTTCTTTTAGCAGGGGGACAAGGGACGCGTCTCGGCTTCGATAAACCCAAAGGAACTCTTGATTTAGGCGAAAATCAGCCTATTTATCTTTTTGAGCTGTTAATAAAAAATCTTTTAGACGTTGTCTGTATGACCAATACCTTCGTACCCCTATTTATAATGACAAGCGATAAAAATGACGCCGATACGAGACAGTTTTTTATTGATCACGATTATTTTGGATATGAAAAGAGCTTCGTTTATTTCTTTAAACAGGAGATGGCGCCATCATGCGACTTTTCCGGAAAATTTTTACTTTCGGAAAAAGGAAAACTCGCCCTTTCACCAAACGGAAATGGCGGATGGTTCTTATCTATGGTTAAGGCGGATCTTTTAAAAACCGTAAAAGAATTAGGAATAGAGTGGCTTAATGTGTTTTCTGTCGACAATCCGCTTCAACGTATAGCCGACCCTGTTTTCATCGGAGCGACGATAGCTACCGGGGCGGACTGTGGCGCTAAAGTCGTAAAAAAAGCTTCTCCTGACGAACGTGTCGGCGTTATGTGCCTCGAAGATGGGCGTCCTTCGATAATCGAATATTATGAAATGGACGATAAAATGCGAAATTCGCGCGACGCGGACGAAACCCTCCTATATAACCATGGAGTAATACTTAACTATTTATTCAGCGTTGATAAGCTTGAGTCGGTTTTAAACAAGCCTCTCCCTATGCATATTGTAAAGAAAAAAATCCCGTATATAGACGAAATTGGCATTTTGCAGTCTCCCAATGAACCTAACGGCTATAAATTCGAAACTCTCGTTCTCGATATGATACATATGACTGAAAAATGCTGCGTAACCGAAGTCAAAAGAAGCTACGAGTTTGCGCCGATTAAAAATAAAACGGGGATAGATTCTCCGGATACAGCGCGCGAGCTATTGCGCGAGAACGGCTTTGAATTTTAAAACCTAAAACCTCAATTAAAATTTTTAATTAACGGGCTGAGGAAATTTATTACCTCAGCCCGTTTTTTAATATTGCGTCGAAAAAACGGCGTATAAAATCTAAACAAAAATACTTTTTAAAAGGCGATTATTACTCCGCCGCGGTTAGCGTACATACTTGAAAGCCCGCGCGTCTTTTGTACAACTATCTTTTTAAAGGAATAGGCTTCCTGCGCGAGAATCTTTACCCTCTCCGCCGTTTTTTCATTTTCACAATGTGTTATAACGAGTATTTTATCCCTTGTATCGGAGCAATATTTCCCGATCATCGAAACGAGAGTTTTAATCGCGGCGGCGCTCCCCTTAACCTTAGCGAAGCAGTCTATCGCTCCGTCGTTTGAGCCCATTATCGGATGGATATTTAAAAGTGAGGTCATCTTTCCAAGAACCTTACTTATTCTTCCGTTCTTTACAAAATTATCTATATTTTCTAGAACAAAAAAAGTTCGCATATTGTCGATAAAGGTTTTTATCGTCTGAATTATATCGTCTTTGCTCTTACCGTCCTCTATAAGCTCTTTAAGCTTATAAGCTACTAATATTTCTCCGGCGCTCGCGCTCTTTGAATCGAGAACAGTAACGTTGTCCATCCCTTCGCTTCCGAGCTTCGCCGATGCATATGAACCAGAAACCTTATCCGATAATGTTATGCAAAATACATGTTTATCTGAGACATACGAAGCTCTATAAGTTTCGGGCGCGGGACATGATGAGCGCGCCGCCCCATCGTATTCCTTCATTTTATTAATAAAATTCGCAACGTCCAATTTAGCGTCGTCACAATATACGTCGTCGCCCAAAGTCATAAATAGGGCAACCGTTTCGCTTTCAATAAAACTCGTTAGCTCATCGGTGAATTCAAGGCTACTGTCGCCAACTATTTTAAACTGATCGTTAATCATAACTATATTCCTCAATTTTTATTTTTTTTAATCTTTTCGGTGCGCTTCGCAATTACCATATTCCGTTCGCCCCAATTTGCTTCATATTGCTTTATCGTAAGTGTTACTCCAAAAAATTTCGCCTCGCGCTCCGCCGCTTTCATCTCGGACAAAACGCCCGGTCCCTTATACATTATTGATTCCCCGCCGAGCTTTAAATATTGCGCGGTCCATTTAATCAGCGTTTCGAGAGGAGCAACGGCGCGCGTTAAAACGGTATCGAAAGCGCCGCTATATTCGGGAAACTTAACCAAATCTTCGGCGCGCGCATGAAAAGTTTCGGCTTTAAGATTAAGCTCATCCAGAAGCTCTTTTAAGAATCCAACGCGTTTATTTCTAGCATCGATAAGAGTAAGGTCAATATCGGGGCGGATTATTTTTATCGGTATCCCCGGAAACCCCGCGCCCGTTCCGATATCTATAACTCGCGCTTCTTTTTCTATTAGATCTATAGGCAAAAGACTGTCCAAAAAATGTTTTTCTATAACTTCTTTTTCTTCGGTTATCGCCGTCAGATTCATATATTCGTTCGCCGATATCAGCATTTCGTAGAACCTTATAAATTTCCCCGCCTGTTCATCCGTTATCCCGGAGATTCTGTTTCTTATATCCAAAACCGTCATTTTCGCACCAACTTAGCCATGAAAAAGCCCTTAGTTTCGTCCTTATCCGGCGTTAGCGTAATCATCCCCGTTTTAGCCCTTTCTTCTTGTTCCGGCTTACATACACTTGAAAAATCGCAAAGTTCGTAGTCCATATTTTCCCAAAGAAAACGTTGTATTATGCGTTCATTTTCATCCTTTAAAAGAGTACATGTCGAATAGATGAGAGAACCGCCATGCTTTATATATCTCGCAACATTATTTAAAATAGAAAATTGAAGCAACGGGAGCTTTTTTAACGTATCTTCGGTTTTTCTATAGCGCGCGTCGGGCTTAGTAAGTCCATCAATACATGAACATGGCGCGTCTATAAGCGCATAGTCGAAAAACGAATCGTAGATCTCGTCATAGATACTTTCATCCTTTAAAAGAACATCGGCGTTTTCTACGAGAAGGCGCTTTAAGGTAGATTTTATAAGTGAGACTCGATTTTCGCTTACATCCGTTGCGACAATTTTGCCTTTATTATTCATGAGCTTTGAAAGATAGGCGGTTTTTCCTCCGGGCGCAGCGCAAGCGTCTAAAACTTTCGAGTCTTCTTTAGGTGACAATGCCTTACAGGCAAGCATTGATCCTTCGCTCTCTATCGTTATCTTCCCCTCTAAAAACAATGAATTCCTTAAAGGGTTGCCAAAGTTTTTAAAATTAAATGCATCTTTTGCGATGCGCCCCCTTTCAAATTCAAGAGCCCTAGTCTGTAAAAAAATTAAAAATTCATCGTCCGAATACGGATATTGCGTCCTAACCGTCGTACAGCGTTCATTGTAAGAAAGAATCGCCTTTACGCGCTCTAAACCGTAATCTTTAGCTAAGGTACGTATAATATGGACGGGATAGCTGCATTCTATCGATAAACTTTCCTCCGGATCTGATGGTAGAGAGGGAAGATCATCAATATTTTTTACAACGGTTCGAAGAATAGCGTTTATAAAGCCGGCGATTCCCTCTTTCCCTATCGACTTCGCGAAGATGACATAGTCGTTTACTATAATTGCGTTAATATTTTGCCTATTATTTAGAAACAATAAATTGCATATTCCCATTCTAAGAATAAGCATAGCCGGCTTGTCCGGTTTTCTTCCATGGACAAAGCTGTTTATAATATGATCTATATATAAAAGATGCTCAAGCGTCGAATATGTCAAAGCCGTGGCGAAGCCCTTTTCGGCGGGTGTCGCATCCTGCGGAAGCATTTTAAGCGCCATGTTTGCGTAAGCGCCCTGATTTACAATCAAATCGAGAGCATAGTAAACAGGTTTAAGCAGGTTCATTTAAATACCTCATTGTATAGTTTCTTCCCGTTCAACAGACTCCTTGCATCCATCGGCCTTCCGTTTTTAAATTGCAGCTCGGTAATTTCAATAGCTCCGTCTCCCGTCTTAACAAAAAGTCCGCGCTTTCCGCTTGCGATAAAACATTTTCCAAAGCAATTTCCCTTAGCTTCGTCTAAAACATCACTTTCTTTTACGATTCGTGTTGAAAATATTTTAACCGGCTCAGAAAAAATTTCGGCATATGCGGAAGGAATTGGACTAAGTCCACGTATAAAGTTATGTACCCTAAGGGACGATAAACTAAAATCTATATGAGTCATATCTTTAGTAATCATTCCGCATTTAGTAGCTTCCGCCTCGTTTTGTTTTATTCTCTCTATATTTCCACCCTCGATTTTTTCCGTTGCTTCGATTAAAAGCCGCGCTCCGAGAATGGACAGTCTATCTGAAAGTTGAAGCGCCGTTTCGTTCTCTCCGACAGTTATCGCCTCTTTAAGCAATATATCGCCGGTATCAAGACCTATATCGGTCATCATTATCGTTACGCCGGTAACAGTTTCTCCGTTTATTATTGCAAAATTTATTGGTGCTGCCCCGCGGTATTTAGGGAGCAAGCTCGCATGAACGTTGATACATCCTAATTTAGGTATTTTTAAATTCTGTTGACTAAGCATTTGTCCGAACGCCGCGGTAACCATTAGGTCGGGAGCGAAGCTCTCAATAATCGATACCGCGTCGTCGTTTCTTACTCTTTCCGTTTGAAAAACGGAAAGCCCCAACTCTAGAGCGCGCGACTTAACCGGACACGGTAAAAGCCTATGCCCACGCCCAAAGGGCTTATCGACGGGAGTTATGACCAATATATCGTGTCCCGCTTTAAAGAGCGCGTTTAGACTATTTATCGCGAACTCGGGCGTACCTAAAAAAACAATTTTCATTCTTCCGACTCCGGCTCTTTATAATCCTTAGGCGTTTCTATAATGAGCCGCGTATATAAAAGTCCGTCGAGATGTTCGGTTTCGTGCATTACGGCGCGCGCAAAAAGTCCCTCTCCGGTATATTCCATTAACTTTCCGGCTCTATTAAAGGCGCGCACCTTAACATAGTTCGGGCGGACTACGTATCCCCTTTCACCGGGAACCGAGAGGCATCCCTCCATTCCGCCCTGTTCTCCAGATGTTTCAATTACCTTCGGGTTTATTAGTTCAATAAGCCCATCACCACAATCAATAACGCAAACGCGTTTATTTACCCCGACTTGAGGAGCAGCAAGACCCGCGCCCTCCGCCTCGTACAGCGTTTCTGCCATATCGTCCAAAAGAACGGCTAAATTTTCGTCGAATTTTTCCACCGCACGCGCAACTTTCGTTAAACAGGGCGACGGATATTTTTGAATTTTTCTAAGCGCCATATAATTTACCCAACGAATTACGGATCGGGTGGCAAAGCTCAAAACAGCTCACGGCTTCACCACTCGACTTTATTTTAGATCCGTCATTCTTTAATTGTTGTCCCTTCGTCTTCTATCTCAATTTCCAATTCGTCCTCATCGTGCGGAACAATAGCAACTCCGGCAACAAGGGCGGTTTCGCCTACGTTCATTAATTTTACACCCTGAGTATTCCGCGAAATAACGGATATCTGCGAAACGGGTATCCGCGTTACTATCCCCTCGTCGGTTATAAGAATTAGATCCTCATCTCCCGTACACATTTTTAAGCACGCTAGGTCGCCCGTCTTATCGGTAAGGCTGTTCGCGATTATGCCCTTTCCTCCGCGCCTTTGAAGTCTGTATTCTTCTTCGCGGGTACGCTTACCCATTCCGTTTTTCGTTACGGAAAGCACAGTCGCTCCTTCTATTATCTTTTCAACGTCGACAACCTCGTCGTCATCGTCGAGAGAGATAGACCGAACTCCCGCCGCCGTTCTCCCCATCGGGCGCACATCGGTTTCGCTGAACCGTATGCATTGCCCATTTCGGGTACCGACCAAGAACTCATGCTCCCCGTTCGAAAGAGTAACCCCTATAAGGTCATCGTTTTCCTTTAAGGTTAGGGCTATTATTCCACCCTTCCTAATATTATCAAAGTCGCCGAGCGGAGTTTTTTTAATTATACCCAATCGCGTAGCCATTACGAGATAACCGTCATCCTCGGTAACAGGGAATATCGCCGTAACCTTTTCTCCGGCGGAAAGAGCTAAGAGGTTGACAATAGCCATTCCCTTAGAGTTTCTACCCGCCTCGGGAACATTATAGCACTTTATTTTATAAGCTCTACCCCTATTTGTAAAGAACATTATAAAACTATGCGTACTCGTAACGAAAATTTTATCTACAAAATCCGTTTCATGCGTACTCTGTCCCTTTACACCCTTACCGCCGCGGTTTTGAATCTTATATGTATCCTGCGGAACACGCTTTATATATCCATTATGCGACATGGTAACGACCATATCTTCGACCTCTATAATATCGTCGAGATCAATATCGTCTACCATCTGAGTTATTTCGGTTCTCCTTGGATCATTAAAGCGCGATTTTACGTCTATCGATTCGTCCCTTATTATTTTTAACAGAATTTCCTCGTCATCCAATATACCGCTAAGATATTCGACGCGCCCTTTAAGGTCATTTTTCTCGTCCATTATCTTCCCGCGCTCTAATCCGGTAAGCCGTTGAAGACGCATATCAAGGATCGCCTGCGCCTGTTTTTCCGAAAAAGCGAAATCGCTCATAAGTCCGATCTTAGCGGCGTTCGCGTTTTCGGAGCGCTTTATAAGGGCGATTATCTCATCAATACAGTCGAGAGCGCGAAGAAGCCCCTCTAATATATGCAGTCGCTCTTTAGCGCGTTCAAGGTCAAACCTGGTTCGCCTCGTTATAACTTCTTTCCTAAACTCAAGATAATGTCCTAAGACCTCTTTTAAGTTGAGCACCTTAGGCGTTCCGTCAACTAGAGCCAGCATTATTATGCCAAAAGTCTCCTGCATCGAAGTATGTTTATATAACTGGTTTAAAACGACATTCGCGTTCGCGTCGCGCTTCATATCCATTACGACGCGCATCCCGTGTCTATCGCTCTCATCTCTTAAATCCGATATTCCCTCTATCTTTTTTTCTTTTACAAGTTCGGCTATGCGCTCTACCATTCGCGCCTTATTTACCTGATAGGGAAGCTCCGTTACTACGATTCTTGTTTTATTCCCAAATTCTTCTATTTCGGCACGCGCGCGAACAAGAACACGACCGCGCCCCGTCCGATACGCCTGTTTTACTCCGCTCGTCCCCATTATAATTCCGCCGGTCGGAAAATCGGGCGCGGGAAGATAGGTCATTAGCTCCTCTATGGATATCTCCGCGTTGTCTATCAGGGCGACGAGAGCATCTATCGTTTCTCCGAAATTATGCGGAGGAATATTTGTAGCCATTCCGACCGCTATACCGCCCGAACCGTTTACGAGAAGATTAGGATATGAACAAGGTAAAACGGAGGGCTGCATCATCGTTTCGTCATAGTTGGGATAGAAATCGACCGTGTTTTTATCAAGATCGCTTAAAAGCTCCATAGCGAGCTTCGTCATCTTAACTTCCGTATATCTCATTGCTGCGGGGCTGTCACCATCGACGCTTCCGAAGTTACCCTGACCTAAAACGAGAGGATAGCGCATCGAAAAGTCCTGTGCCATTCTGACCATTGATTCATAAACCGCCGAGTCCCCGTGCGGATGATATTTACCTATAACGTCGCCAACAATACGAGCGCTCTTTCTAAACTGCTTTTCCGGTTGCAACGCTAACTCGTCCATGGCAAATAAAATTCGGCGGTGAACGGGCTTAAGCCCATCCCTGACGTCCGGCAGGGCGCGGTTTATTATGACCGCCATCGCGTATGAAATAAAGGACGTTTTCATTTCGGATTCGAGATCTAAGGGCATCATTCTGCTTGTATTTTCGTTATCCATAAAAAACTCCTTTAAACGTCCAAATTGGTCACGAGTTTTGAGTTGTTTTCAATAAACTCGCGCCGAGGTTCAACCTTTTCGCCCATGAGAATCGTTAGAATTTCATCCGCCTTTATCGCGTCGTCGACCGTTACGCGATACATGACGCGGCTATTCGGGTTCATCGTCGTTTCCCAAAGCTGTTCGGGATTCATTTCGCCGAGTCCTTTATAGCGGTTTAACGTTGGCTTTGAGTCCCTTCCTATTTCGTTCAGCGTCTCTTCGAGTTCTTCATCCGAATAAACATAGCGTAAGAATTTCCCGCGAGTAACCTTAAAAAGCGGCGGCTGAGCTATATAGACATATCCCTGTTCAATTAGCGGACGCATATGCCTATAGAAAAACGTCAACATAAGTATTCTTATATGACTTCCGTCAACATCGGCATCGGTCATACAAACTATTTTATGATACCTAAGCTTTTCGGGGTTAAAATCATCGTCAAAACCGGCACCAAAGGCCGTTATCATAGCTTTAATTTCATTATTTGCGAGAATCTTATCGAGACGCGTTTTTTCAACGTTCAATATTTTCCCGCGAAGAGGCAAAATCGCCTGAAACTTAGGATTTCTCCCCTGCTTTGCACTTCCCCCCGCGCTCTCTCCCTCGACAATAAATATTTCGCAAAGCGAAGGATCTTTTTCGCTGCAATCGGCTAACTTTCCGGGAAGCGCGGTCGTATCGAGGGCGGTTTTTCTCCGCGTTAGTTCTCGCGCCTTCCTCGCCGCCTCACGCGCTTGAGACGCGGTTACGCATTTTTCTATAATCGCCTTAGCCATAGCCGGGTTCTCCTCTAAAAACTTAGATAGCCCCATCCCGACGGCGTTGTCGACGACCGTTCTAACGTCAGCATTCCCGAGTTTCGTTTTTGTTTGACCTTCAAATTGCGGTTCCATCAGTTTTACGCTTATTATTGCGGTCAGCCCCTCGCGAACGTCGTCGCCCGTAAGATTCGTATCGTTCCCTTTAAGGAGGTTGAACTTCCTAGCATAGTCGTTTATAACACGCGTTAGCGCCGTTTTAAAACCAACGAGATGACTTCCGCCCTCTATCGTTGAAATATTATTCGCATAGGTAAAAACGGTTTCGTTGTAGCTCATATTGTACTGCATACTTACTTCGACGCTTCCGGTTTCCATATCATCCGTAAAGCGTTTACCCGTAAAATAGATCGGTTCGGGGTTTATAACATCTTTATTTTTATTTATGTACGTTACAAACTCATTTATCCCGCCCATATAGCAGAACGTAATCGAATGTTCCTGACCCTCACGCTCATCTTTTAATGAAATTGATATACCGCGATTTAAGAAAGCGAGTTCGCGCATACGCGTTTTAAGAGTCTCATAATTAAAGTTAACTTCGTCGAAAATTTCGGCATCGGGATGGAAAGTCGTCTTAGTTCCGCTTATCTCTCCCTCGTAAGTCCCAACAACATCGACATCCGTCATTCTAAGGCCCTTCGAATATTCCTGTCTATATACTTTACCGTCGCGCCGAACTTCAACCGACATAAAATCGCTTAAAGCATTTACAACCGAAACGCCGACCCCGTGTAATCCGCCGCTGACCTTATAGCTGTTTCCGCCGAATTTACCCCCGGCGTGTAGAATGGTGATAGCAACCTCGAGGGCACTCATCCCCATTTTTTCATGATAATCGACCGGCATGCCGCGCCCGTCATCTTCAACCGTAACCGCGTTATCCTTATGAATAATTATAGAAATATTATGGCAAAATCCACCTATAGCTTCGTCGATAGAGTTATCTACGACTTCCGTTATTAGGTGATGAAGTCCTTTCCCGTCGGTCGACCCGATATACATTCCCGGGCGACGGCGAACCGCCTCAAGACCCTCCAAAACCTGTATTTGTGACGCATCATAATCGTTATGGCTCATAGTCTATCCTTTACCTGAAATATTTTTTTGGTTAAATGTGTTTATTATTCAGCCAATAAAATCTCGCTGTGTTTGCACATCCAAACCGCAACGTCCGGCATTTCAATAACCCTATCGAGTACATAGTCCTCGGTTGAAGTTAAAAAGCACTGACAGTCCCTTATAGCATCGAGAAGCGCTTCTCTTCGCCCCTGATCAAGTTCCGAAAAAACATCGTCGAGAAGAAGAACCGGAGTTCCGCGACTCTCGCGAACTATTTCGAGAGTCGCGAGTTTAATTGAAAGCGCGACCGACCTCTGTTGTCCCTGAGAACAAAAGTTCTTTACATCGTCGCCGTTTACGGATAAATCAATATCGTCCCGATGCAGCCCGACGGTCGTCGTTCCGCGCCTTATATCGTCATCTCTCGAACGCCTAAGCGCCGCCATTATCCCCTCAGCGGAGCCGGCGTTCGCTATATAGGGTAGATATTTTACTTTTAGACTTTCCCTATTCCCGGTAAGCGACGCGGCTATAGGAGCGGATTTGGCGTTTAAGAGTTCGCAAAACTCATTTCGCTCTTTAAAGAGAACCGCGCCCGTATCCGCCAAAATCTCATCCCATGGTTCAATTATACCCGGTCGATAGAGGTCTGAGGCATTTTTTAAGAGTTTATTTCTCTGTTTCAGCGCGTTCATATATCTTTGCAGCGTAAAAAAATATTTTTTCGAAAGTGATGATAGCTCCATATCTAAAAATTGTCTTCGTTCGGAGGGACTTCCCTTTACAAGGGAAAGATCCTCGGGGGCAAACATTACGACGTTAAAAATCCCCATAGCGTCGCCCAACTTTTCGACCTTTATTTTATCGACAAAAACCTGTTTCCTCTCGCTCTCTTTTAATGATATCGCTATCTCATGTTCACCCGATTCGTTTAAAATCGTCAAACCAATATAAGCTCCATCCTGCGAAAAAGAAATAAGATCATTATCCCGAGACGTTCTATGCGACCTTAAAAAAGCGCACATAAAAAGCGCCTCTAAAAGATTAGTTTTGCCTACACCGTTATCGCCCATCAAAAGATTGGTTTTAGGTTGGGGTACAAAAATTATGCTTTCGTAATTTCGAAAGCACGTAAGCCTGAGCTTCTCTACTAACATAAAGCCTCACTCATTCGATTCTTCTTCATTATTATATCATACCTTTCGGGAAAAAACAAGCCCGATAGACCCGGCGTTTAAATTGACTATGGCAAAAAAGTCAATGTTTATAGGCATTATCCGGAATATGAAGGGTCAAAAACGCCGGGGAAAATGTTCTTGTTTGCGCTTTTCAGATGCTTTTTATCGAAACACATGTATTTACACGTCGAATTTTAAAATATAAGATTTTTCGATAAAAAAGCTCTTGACAAATGCGTTTTTTTTTGTTAGAATTCCACTTACAGTTTTGATTTGCGGTCGTGGCGTAATCGGCAGACGCGTGCGTTTAAGGGGCGCATGGGAGACCGTATGGGTTCAAGTCCCATCGACCGCACCAAAAAAAGTCCCGATTTATCGGGGCTTTTTGCTATTTTGGGGACGGCTTTGAACCCACTAAAGAACCCATTCTGTTATTTTCGTTTGAAAAAATAGAATCGAAGGCTCGCTGCATATAGTCTGCCGCAAACTCTAAATCTCCTTCCATTTCGTGTCCGTAATTCCCTTCGGTGTCCATGTTTTTTGAATGGTCTACAACCATCTTTTTAAGCCCCCCGGGCATCTCCTTATTAACCGAATTGTCACCATCCATTGTGAGTACTCCTTTATTAGCTTTTTCCGTATTTTGCTTTGATATGATCCCATTTAGGAAAATCTATATCAACTCCGTAGTGGTTTTTGTAGCTTCTCTTAAAGCGGTTTTTCCATTGCGCTCCCTGTGCTCGAGTTTCCGGATTCTGATAGATTGTTTCCTCAAATGCGGACAAATAATCTGTCATTGATTCAAACATATGTGCATTACCTCTGGTAGTGTACCAGTTACCCGGTCGCATTTTTTGAAGAATCCCATTTTTATATTGCACCGTGATAGGCCAATTGTCCATTGTTTTTGTAATTTCCCAAATCTTTTTGATCCACAAGTCTTTGACTATGACATCTCCGGTTGCTTCATCCATTACATATCCGAAAATAATAAAATCGGTTTCCAAATGATAAGGCTTTTCAATTAGCTCATTGACAAATGCTTTGAAATCTGCAATATCAAACGCAGGACTTGATTCACGGTTGAAGGCCTTAACCTCTAACAGATTATTTGTATGGTCACTTGGGTTAAGGTAAACATCTGGAGGCATCTGTGTATTTGGATTTGGGTCATACTCGATATTTCTTGCTTCGAGCCAACCCTCTAACCACTCTTTAAGAATATTTCCGACAACATCTTTTCTTTTTACGATAATGCTAACATCCCCCAAGTGAAAATGAATCTGCCCTTTGACGGTCTTTATCTTATCTTCGTTGATAAGCTTGTCATAAATTTCTTGTGCAGTTAATTTCATATCACTTCACATCCTTTGCATAAATATCAAGAACTCTGTTGGCAACCGCTTTTATTACCGGGATCACAACCGTATTTCCCAAGAGGTCATACCCTTCATCAATAGAAACATCAAATTGATAATTGTCGGGATAGCCAAATAATCGAAGCCCCTCACGCAATGACAGCGGTCTAATTCCTTGCTTGTCCGGTACAAACAAATGCTGCATATCCATCGCAACAAGTGTAGGTGCAATTTCCGATGGTGCTAATACCTTCGCTACCTCAAATGACATTTTCCCTGCTACAATGTTATACCCCGGAGGTAGACTTTCATCTTGTTCTCTGCGATTATTAACTTTTCTTTTTGGATGTTCCTTACGCACATATTTCTTAGCAACAAGGTCTTCCAACATATTTTCCAAATCGGGTACATTATAAAATGTGCGTATCATTGCTATGGTAAGTGGCATACCATCCATCCAGTCAATACCATATTCTTCTGCCCATTTCTTCTTTCTGCGCTCTTTCATCATCATATTGAGCAGAATTTTTTGTTCAGCACTAACGGCGCCCTTATACTCAATGTCCCAACTATGGATATTATTATCGCCACCACGCTTATCCTTGATTGCCTTTCCATATAGTTCTTCAATAGGATAGTGGCTCAAAAGCAGCTTTGTAAATTTGCTATCAACAGTAGGAAGTCCAAGCTCAAGTACATCCGCTAATATTGATGACTTATGAGCAAATCTTTCAAGATTTGGAAATTCGTTTTTTGTTCCAACGATATAAATTCGTTTTCTTTCCTGAGGAAGACCAAATGATTTTGCATTAAGAACACGCCAAGAAACTTTATAATGCAATGCTTCCAGATGTTCAAGAATTGTTGTTAATGTTCGCCCAATTTTATCATGTGAATTCTCTCTGTCATGATTCACTAACCCTTCAACATTCTCAAGCACAAAACCATAAGGGTTCTTTTCCTTTAAAATTCGTTCAACCTCAAAAAAAAGAGTTCCTCTCGTATCTTGAAACCCGAGCCTTTTTCCGGCGGCAGAAAATGCCTGACACGGAAATCCGGCAAGAAGAAAATCAAAATCCGGCATTTCTTTTTCATCCACTTGTGTAATATCTCCAAAAATGTTTTCACCCGGATGATTTTGATTAAGAACGCTAACTGCATAAGGTTTAATTTCAGAAGTGAAAACACATTCCGCTTGAAATCCCTTGTCCGCACAAGCTAATTCAAAACCTTTTCGTATGCCGCCAATCCCGGCGAAAAGGTCTATAAATTTAATTGTCTTCATTCTGTTTCTTCTCCTCATTTTCTTCAGGCATAAATTCCATTATGTCTTCGACGTTACAATTTAAGGTATCGCAAATCTTACGAAGAACATCGGTTGAAACATCTTTGCTTTGTGATAATAAGCCAAGCGAATAGTGGGTCAATTTTGCTTCTCGCTCTAAATCGCTTTTCTTCATATCCCTATCTATCAACAGCTTCCAAAGTTTTTTATATATTACAGACATTTGCTTTTCTCCTTGCAAAACATATGCATAGATTATATCATAAAATGATCTGTTTTTCAATCAATTTTGATGATATTCATACTTTTATTTCTAATATCACTTAGCGTCTTGAGTTCCTTCAACTACTCCCAAAACATAATAACCTCTTTAATACTTCCCGAAAAAGGAAACCTGCCATCGTTTCTGAATAGCAGTTCGTCTTTCGGCTATACAACAGTAACGCTGATTTTTTGATATTTAAAAGCCAAAAATTTTAGGATTTGAAAAAGCATACAACACGGAAACGACCAAAAGCAGGTCTATTCCCCGTCAAACGGAAATAGACCTGCTTTTACGCGAGAAAAGATGATATGTTTAAATAAAGGTTATGAATATAACGATGCAAGCATAAAGAACGATATCGTTTGCTCAAATTGACGCATGAAATACTAAACTTTGTAATCAAATCACCAATCATTTCAATTGCATCCATGCCTATTTAGATAATGATCCTTTAATGCATTTCTTTTTTACTTTCCATAAATTTAATAAAATCTTTTATTGCTTTTTACCGTTGTCCATGCTATTGTTAGCTCAATAAGATTTTGCTTTTTTGGCTTAGACATGCTTTGCATAATCTTGTCGTTCGTTCTGAGTGTACGAGGGTTCGTCCTAAGTAGGAAGGCGAAACGCTGTTATTCCATAGCTGCTGTCCGTTTTTATATTAAAGACTGCACTATTATTTATGGTCTTATGGCTATTTGTATTTCTACACGATCCACCCCTCCCACTTAAAAGTTGGCGAGGGGCTTTTTTTACGCAAAAATCGCTCCGCCGTTCTACCCTATTATTTTCTTATGAAAGGAACGTATAACATGGAAACGAGAATTGCGCAAATTGGAATCATAGTTGAAAATCCGGATTCCGTTGAAAAAATCAACGCACTGCTTCATCAATATAGCGCCTATATTGTTGGGAGAATGGGTATCCCTTACCCGAAAAAGAAGATTTCGGTAATCAGCGTAATTATAGATGCCCCGGCGGATGATATAGGCGCCCTCACCGGAAAACTTGGCATGTTGCCCGGAGTAACAACAAAAACGCTATATGCAAAGGTTAATCAATGAATGAACCAATAACTTCCGCCAATAGGATTGATGCTGAAATTAACTTAAAGCAGCTTGCTTATGAACATAGATTGGAAAAAGCTAAATTTTTTTCACTGCTCACCTATTTGAAAAATACCGATGCTTCTAATGAACTTCTTTTTTCTTTAGCAAGGAAGATAACAGAATCCCATTTTGGAAATGGTGTTTACATACGCGGTTTAATTGAATTCACAAATTACTGCATAAACGACTGTTACTATTGCGGTATAAGAAAGAGCAACGAAAGCATCTCCCGCTATCGTTTGACAAAAGACGAGATTTTAGCTTGTTGCGAAGAGGGCTATCGGGTAGGGTTTCGTACCTTCGTTTTACAAGGCGGCGAAGATCCCGCCTTAACCGACGAAATTCTCATGCAATTGATTACTGAAATAAAGTCTCTCTATCCTGACTGTGCTATAACCTTATCGATAGGCGAACGAACTAAGGAAAGTTACAAAGCGCTTTATAATAGCGGAGCTGATAGATATTTATTACGCCACGAGACGGCTTCTCCAAATCATTATCGAAAGCTGCATCCCGCCTCTATGAGCTTATCAAAAAGAAAACAATGCCTTTTAGACTTGAAAGAAATAGGGTTTCAGGTTGGAGCGGGGTTTATGGTCGGTTCGCCTTTTCAAACCACGGAAAACTTACTCGAAGACTTATTCTTTCTTCAAGAGCTAAAGCCGCATATGATCGGCATAGGTCCTTTTATTTCCCATCATCAAACGCCGTTTCGAAAAGAAAAGTCGGGAAGCCTTTTTCTAACGCTTCAGCTTTTAGCGTTAATTCGCCTTATGCATCCGGAAGTGCTCCTTCCGGCAACCACGGCGTTAAGCAGCATTGACGAAAAAGGGCGCGAACTCGGATTCCTAGCGGGTGCGAACGTCGTTATGCCGAATTTATCCCCGTTCAACCTACGAAAACAATACGATCTATACGATAACAAACTCTCTGCTGGTTCCGAAGCTGGCGAGGGACTTGAGGCTTTAAGCGCACAGCTTGCCTTAATTGACCGAACGATAATAATAGGTCGCGGAGATCATCCCTCAATAAAACCACCTAAATTATAATAATTATATAGCGTCTCGTTGATTTTAAAAGCGACGACGAAAAAAGAAAGGAAACTATTATGAATCAGTATGATCCAAAATCACCTCAAGCCAAAGATTTTATTAGCCATGATGAAATCATTGATACATTGGAATATGCAAAGGCAAATAAGAATAATAAAGCGTTGATTTCTTCTTTAATCGCCCGCGCCGCGGACTGTAAAGGACTTTCCCATCGTGAAGCCGCCGTACTGCTTGAATGTGAGATTGAAGAAGAAAATCAAAAGATGTTTACCTTGGCAAAGGCAATTAAGAAAAAATTCTATGGCAATAGAATCGTAATGTTCGCGCCTCTCTATCTCTCTAACTATTGCATCAATGGCTGCGTTTATTGCCCCTATCATAAACAAAATGAGCATATTTCAAGAAAGAAGCTGACGCAAGAGGAAATTAAGAAAGAAACGATCGCCCTACAGGACATGGGTCATAAAAGGCTCGCTTTGGAAGCCGGAGAAGATCCGGAAAACAATCCTATAGAATATATTTTAGAAAGTATAAAAACTATTTATAGCGTAAAACATAAAAACGGAGCAATACGCCGCGTAAATGTAAATATTGCAGCTACTACCGTAGAAAATTATCGAAAACTAAAAGAGGCGGGAATAGGAACCTATATTCTGTTTCAAGAAACATACAATAGGGAAAATTACGAAATGCTTCATCCAAAGGGACCGAAACATAATTACAACTATCATACGGAAGCTATGGATCGTGCAATGGAAGGCGGTATTGACGATGTCGGTATAGGCGTATTATTTGGTCTTAACCTCTATCGTTACGACTTTGTCGGTCTTTTAATGCATGCCGAACATTTAGAGGCCGCTAATGGCGTAGGACCTCATACTATAAGCGTTCCTCGCCTTTGCCCCGCCGACGATATCGATCCAAACACTTTTTCAAACGCCATTAATGATGAAATATTCGCAAAAATCGTCGCGGTCTTAAGAATTGCCGTACCTTATACGGGAATGATCGTCTCGACGAGAGAATCAAAAAGCAGCCGTGAAAAAGTACTTGAACTTGGTATTTCGCAAATTAGCGGCGCTTCCTGTACGAGCGTAGGCGGCTATGCAGAAAAAGAGGCTCCCGACGATAATTCCGCCCAATTCGACGTAAGCGATACGAGGACATTGGATGAAATCGTAAATTGGCTTTTAACTCTGAATCATATTCCGAGCTTCTGCACCGCCTGTTACCGCGAAGGTCGAACGGGTGATCGATTCATGTCCCTGGTTAAATCGGGGCAAATCGTAAACTGCTGTCTACCTAACGCGCTTATGACGTTAAAAGAATATTTAGAGGATTATGCCTCGGAAGAAACGAAGAAATTAGGGGAAGCAATGATTCTTCGCGAGGTAGAGCATATTCCAAATGAAAAGGTAAGAGCTATCGCTAAAGAACATCTTGCCGAATTGAGCGGCGGAAAACGCGATTTTCGTTTCTAAAATAAACAAATTGTCGGTGCGTTGTCACAATAATCGGCAACGCACCCGTTTTTATAAAAGAAAAGCCGCCTAAGCTTATCTGTAGAATGGAGTTTTCATGAATACAACGAATATAAACAATACCCCAAAAGCCAACCGACTTCATATTGCGCTTTACGGTAATAGGAACAGCGGAAAATCGTCTCTGCTAAACTTTCTTACCGACCAGGACTTCGCCTTAGTTTCCCCTATTGCCGGAACAACGACCGATACGGTTTATAAAAATATGGAACTTTCTCAGGTTGGTCCTTGCGTCTTTTTAGATACGGCGGGATTTGACGACGAAGGGACTCTTGGTCTATTACGGGTCGAACAAACAAAAAAGACCTTAAATAAGGTGGATATAGCCTTGATGCTTATAAATTCGGAGTCTCTTGCCGCGCTTTTCCCTTTAAACGATCCGGAACGTTCTCTCAATAACGCCTTGCAAACCGAGCTTCAATGGATGAAAACTTTTTCGGAAAATAAAATCCCCTTGATTTTATTGGTGAGTAAAGCCGACCTTCTTACGGATGCACAAAAAAAAGAACTGATTCAGCCGCTAACCCGGTGCTTCGGAATCGAGCCTATATATACTTCCGTTTATGGAGAGGATACCGTCGATTCGGTTCGAAAGGCGCTTCTTCGCGCAATACCCGAAGACTTTGAAAAAAACAGCATTACGGGTGAGTTGGCAAAAGCCGGAGACTTAGTTTTACTCGTCATGCCTCAAGATATTCAAGCGCCAAAGGGTAGGCTTATATTACCGCAGGTACAAACCATAAGGGACCTTTTAGATAAAGAATGCATAGTGACCAGCTGTACGACGGATACGTTTGAAAATGCGCTTTTCGCTCTTTCGAAGGCTCCCGATTTGATTATTACGGATTCTCAGGTTGTAAGGACGGTTCTTGAAAAAAAACCGACTTCGAGTAAACTAACTACGTTTTCTATTCTTTTCGCCGATTATAAAGGAGACTTGCCCTACTATATACTCGGGGCTAAAGCGATAGAAAAATTAACGAAAGAGTCGCGCGTCCTAATCGCGGAGGCATGTACTCATGCACCACTGACCGAGGACATTGGCAGGGTAAAAATCCCCCGCCTCCTTCGAAAAAAAGCAGGAGAAGAATTAACGATAGACTTTGTACGGGGGGCGGATTTCCCGGAGGATTTATCTCAATATGACCTTATTATACATTGCGGCGCATGTATGTTTAACCGTCGGTACGTGCTTTCCCGAACATCAAGGGCAAAAGCTCAAGCTGTTCCTATGACCAATTATGGTGTCGCTATAGCTCACCTTACCGGTGCGCTTTCAAATTTAGATATTTAATAAACGAAAACAAAAAAGCCGCCGCAATTCTTAGAATTCGGCGTTTTTTCATTTTTCGCCTAAAAGGTCTATTATTATGGCTTTAGCGTTACCGAAAAAAATATTAAGCCGCAGAGCATAAAGCCTTAAAGCCTTTCTTTCAGCATTTTAAAGCACTGAGAAAATTCTTCGCCACGGAGGCTGTCCTTTAAATAAACGAAGTTAAAAGCGCGCTGTATCGAAATACCCGAAA
The DNA here is from genome assembly GCA_036654235.1 of Clostridia bacterium. GTDB lineage: Bacteria > Bacillota > Clostridia > Christensenellales > CAG-138 > JAVVSK01. Next base: position 27,285 of record JAVVSK010000008.1, read on the forward strand.
GTTTAATTTTTACTAATCTCCCTTCGGCAAGTTCTCTATCGCATGCGGCTTTATATAAAAACGCAACTCCAAAATTTTCCGCTACCAAGCGTTTTATTACCCCAATATTTCCTATTTCGCATATGCTTTTGAATCCATCGAGGGAAAGATTATTTTCGATCATTACCTGCTCTAAAACTTCCCTCGTTCCGGATCCCTTTTCCCGCGTAATAAGCCTTTCCGAGAAAAGGTCCTTTAAAGTAAAGCCGCCCTTTGCAAAAGGTGAAAAAGCTCCGCAAATAGGGATAAACTCCGCCTTCGTCAATAAAAGACTCGAATAATCCTCCGAATTAAAAAAACCCTCTATTAGCGTAAAATCAACTTCCGCTTTCCTAAGCTTTTCTAGCAAAGTTTTAGTATTATCCACCTGCATTGTTATTTTTAAGCTTTCGTTTTCAAGGAGAAGCTTTTCAATTATTCTCGGCATTACATATTCGCCTATCGTTAAAGTAGCGCCAAAAATTAACGACGACGCTTTATCGGAAAAGTTTTCTAAATTAAGGCGAAGCTTTTCACTGTCCGCGCGCATTGACGTTGCAAAGTTAAACAGCTTTCGCGCTTCAATTGTTGGACGTAAGACCTTACCCCTGTATGAAAAGAGCTGGCATTTATAGTAGTTTTCTAAAAATTGAATATGCTGAGTAACGGCGGGCTGAGTTAAATGCAATACCTCTGCCGTTTTAGTATAGCTGCCTATTTCATAAAGCGTTAAAAATGTTTCATGTCTAAAGTCAAGCATATTAAACTCCATAAATAATTTATTTTTATAATAGAATAAAAACTCATAATTTGATGTTATCATAAAGTCATGCTAAAATCTAGCAGTATTAGAAAATAAAAATAAGTTTTCCCTATAAATATTCGATGTTTTAGAAAAGCTCTCCGAAATATAAAAAAAGGACGTATTAAAAAATGAAAATCATAAAAAAATACGGTGCAGGAATAATTCTTGCCGCGATAATTGCTGTAATCGCAAACATCATAAGCGGCTTAATTCCGTATAAACTTATTAGCGGCGGAGTTTTCGCTTTAATCCTCGGAATGCTGTTAAACCCCCTTATTTCTAAACACACGTATTTTAACAGCGGAATAAAATTAGTTTCGAAAAAAGTTTTAAAACTTGCTATAATATTGATGGGCATAACGCTGAGCTTTTCGCAGGTTCTAAGCGTCGGAAAATATTCGCTTATTGTTATGTGTTTTACTCTTCTCACCGCCTTTGGCGGAGGATTTTTACTTGGTAAAATTTTCCGAATGAACTGGAAACTATCGGGGCTTATTTCGGCGGGCACCGGAATTTGCGGTGGTTCGGCTATCGCCGCTATCGCCCCAACGATAGATGCCGAAGATAAAGATATCGCCTACGCTATCTCCGCTACTTTTATTTTCGATATTCTCATGGTAATTCTCTTCCCTATAGCAGGGCGATATTTCGGAATGAGCGACGTCGGATTCGGACTCTGGGCGGGTACCGCCGTGAACGATACTTCTTCGGTCGTAGCCGCCGGATATGCTTTTTCCGATGCCGCCGGAGCGTTCGCTATGATAGTAAAGCTAACGCGAACGCTCTCTATTATACCGGTTGTACTTATTTTTTCTTTTATAAACGAGCGCATTGAGCGTAAAAAAGCGGCAACCGTCGGTGAATGTATCGTTAAAAAGAAAGTAGATCTAAAAAAGATTTTCCCGTATTTTATACTCATGTTTTTAGGAATGGTAGCGATAAAAAGCACGGGAATCGTTCCCGAACCGATAAGTGCTTTTATCGCGCAATGCAGTAAGTTCTTTATGGTAATGGCTTTAGCGGCGATAGGCTTAAAAACGAATTTTAAAGAAGTCGTGCATTCGGGCGTAAAGCCCATGATACATGGTTTTATAATATCCGCTTTAGTTGTCGTTGTATCGTTTCTAGTACAAATGTTCATGGGCCAACTTTAAATATTAAAAACAATAACCTTAAATACCGCTATTTATAGCGGTATTTCCAATTAGAGATATTCCTCTTTTACTACCCCTGTACCCCCGTTTTTTGTCCCATTTGCAAATCTTATAATAGTGATGTTAAAATAAATACTATCTGTGCGTTTAGCTTTTGTTAATGTCACATAAATAATTCCCTGTATTGATGGAGATATTATGTCTTATTATATTATTGACGGAGGGCATAGACTGGAAGGCGTGGTAACTATCAGTGGTTCAAAGAATGCCGCTCTTGCCATTATCCCCGCCACCATACTGTCCGGAAAACCATGTCGTATTGAAAATTTACCTCAAATTGAAGACGTTCGCGCACTTTTTGAGATTTTAGAGCTTCTCGGAGCTAGGGTAAACATCGATACCGACGGAGGACTTTTAATAGACCCAACAACTATCGACAACTCGGATGTTACTTGCGAAAAAGTAAAGGCGCTTCGCGCTTCTTACTATTTTTTGGGTGCACTTCTCGGAAGATATGGCGAAGTTCGCGTCGCCCTTCCCGGCGGATGCCCTATCGGTCCCCGCCCGATAGACCTTCATATAAAAGGCATGAAAGCTCTCGGGGCTGAAATAAAAATAGAAGACAATATTATACATGCGCGCTGTAAACAGCTGGTAGGCGCGGAAATGTACCTTGATTTCGCCAGTGTCGGAGCGACTATAAATATAATGCTCGCCGCCTCACGCGCTGTCGGGGTAACTACGATTAATAACGCGGCGAAAGAGCCTCATGTCGTAGATGTCGCTAATTTTTTAAACATGTGCGGCGCTAAAGTCAGGGGTGCCGGAACCGATATTATACGTATAACCGGCGTTAAAACGATGCATGGCTCTACATACGCAATAATCCCGGACCAAATTGAGTCGGGAACGTTCATGATAGCCGCGGCCGCTACCCGGGGCGACGTAATACTTAAAAATATAATCCCGGCGCATCTTGAAGCGATATCCGCTAAACTTATGGAAAGCGGTGTCCGCGTAACCGAGAGAGACGACGGGAGGGAATATTACCTTAGGGTTCAAAGCGATGTGCGCCCGCGCGCGGTCAATATAAAGACCCTCTGCTACCCCGGATTTCCTACGGATTTACAGCAGCCTATGATGGCTTTATTATCTGTCGCGAAAGGCGAGAGCCGAATAACCGAAACCATATTCGAGGAGCGGTTTAATCACGTTAAAGAGCTTGTTCGTATGGGTGCGAATATAACCCTCCATGATCAGGTTGCTATCATCAACGGAGTCGATACTCTTAAACCCGCCGATTTATATGCGACGGATCTTCGCGCTTGCGCCTCTCTCGTCGTCGCGGCGCTTATGGCGGAGGGTGAAAGTCGCGTATATAACATAAAGTACATGGATCGGGGCTATGAGTTTTTAGAGAAAAAGCTCATAGCGGTAGGCGCGGTTATAACGCGTAAGGACGATTAAAAGAGGCGTTTTTATTATCAAGTCCAAAAACAGCTCCGTCTGAATTTTAAAAAATAAAAAGCATCCGCACGTAAAATATGCCTATTCTTTTCCATGCGTATGCTTTTTTATAAGTTTTTTAGCTCATCTTTTACCGTTCATCATGTTCATCATCATTTGCATCATCTGCATCTGAGAATTTTGACCTACGCCAAAATTAGGGTTCTGAGGCTTTTTATTTTGAGGCTCCGGTATTCTCGGTGATGCTTTTATCCCCAATCTGTTTTCAATTGCGTTTACTTCTCCTACCGGTAAAAACGGAGAAATGGAACCTAAAAACAGCTGTGCCTGCATAGCGCCCTGTTCCCTCAATATACGCTGAGAGAGAATCTCGGCGGGCGATTCAACTTCCCCGCGCGGCTTTTGAATGGATGGTGGTTTTGTGTAAATAGGCATTTTATCCATTTTGCTCAACCCTTTCTTCTTTGACGATAAAAATGACAACATAGCTCTTACGGCTATACAAAAAAAATCCGACGCACCGAACCTTCTTCAGTTGTTATTTAATTTTATGCTGAGGAAACTCTATACGTACCTAAATTGCGCAAATTATAAATATAAAAATGTTTTATGAGCAAGACTGTGTAAAAATGCAGTGTCATAGAGAAAGAAGACCGTAGACAAAGGTTGAAAAGTAAAAAAAAATGCAGAATTTTAAGCCTGCATTTCTGCCGAAAATTTCCCTGTTCCCGATATTTGCACCACCCTTTTCATATTGTAGGTCAAAAAGTGCATACAAGATTCGACCCTCACACTTTCTTTAACTCTGCTCAGAAAATATATGAAGCCAAATACGCGTTTTACTGTGCCAATGTGTAGATAAATTTTGTTTACTGTGTCAATTTAAAAATCCGTTTAATGATGGTATAATATAAAAAGTTTAGATGGAATTATTTATATGTTATGTGGGAGATGATAATAATGGAAGCTATATACAATAGACGTAGCATACGAAAATATATATTAAAAGATGTGCCCAAAGAAATTATAGAGCAAATATTGCAGGCAGGTACGCTTGCGCCATCATCTAAAAACAGACAGCCATGGAAGTTTGTAGTTGTTGCAGGTTCTTATAAAAATGAAATGTTGTCATTTATGAAAGAAGGGTTGCTTCGAGAAAAAAATCAAAATGCATTACTTCCAAATAGTGCTCAGTATTTAAAAGCAGCAGAATATACGTTAGAGATCATGACGCAAGCTCCTGTTTCAGTGTTCGCAGTAAATTGTTTGGGCGTAGAATTATCTTCTATACTAACCCCTGAGGAGAGGATATATGAAATCTGTAACGCTCAATCGATAGGAGCTGCATTGGAAAATATGACGCTTACAGCTACAGAGTTGGGATTAGGTAGTTTGTGGATATGTGATATCTTTTTCGCACATCAGGAATTAAATGAATGGTTAGGCACAAATGGACAATTAGTTGCGGCAATGACATTTGGATATGCCGATGAACATCCAAATAAACGCCCTCGAAAAAATATCTCGGATATAGTAGAGTGGAGATTATGAGCAAGGCTGTGTAAAAATGCAGGGTCATAGAGAAAGAAGACCGTAGATAAAGGTTGAAAAGTAAAAAAATGCAGGATTTTAAGCCTGCATTTCTGCCGAAAATTTCCCTGTTGTCCTTTGCGTACCGTTCATCGGGCGCGGATTATAGCGTTGGTTTGGGCGCAATAACGGAAATATTATCTTCTTAGCACCGAAGGTCTCCAATGAGCCATATCACTTCGATATTCCGACCGCATTCGCGCTTAATTTTGCGACCGTAACGAATGCCGTTAAAGTAGCCATAGTGATTTTTGTTGCTTACATTATACCATTTCCGGATAAAGTTTGACTGAAAAATACCGCATTTAAATGCGCGTTTTCACAAAGTCTAGCGCATTCTATAAAAAACCGCTTGAAAAAAAATTAAATATAGACTATCTTATGTTTATTAAATTATATAGGGATTGATGATAATGAAACGATATATTTCTTTTGCTCTTGTTTTAATGCTTATTATTTTGTCGGCTACATTTTCATATGCCGAAGAAGCCTTTGGAGTAACGATTTCTCCCGAATCATATTCGCTTCCGCAGGGAGAATCGACCCAGCTAACCGCTACGGTTAACGTTCCCGAGGGAGAAAGTAGCGAGGTTATTTGGTCAAGCGACGAAAATAGCGTCTATGTAAATGAAAAGGGCTTTGTGACCGTAAAGGAAGACGCTCCTATCGGAGCTATAGCGACGATAACCGCGAGATCGGTGTTTGATCCTACCCTCTTTGGAACCTGCCAAATAACTATAACGGGATTTCTCTATACCGTCCTCTTTTACGGATTCGGGTGCAATATTTTAAGCTGTCAGAGGATTCCCTATGGTGAAGCGGCGGAAGCGCCGGAACCGGAGCAGCATGAGGGGTATGAGTTTATCGAATGGAGCGAGGACTTTTCGTTTATAACAAGGGATACCTACGTATCCCCATATTACAGCCGAATAAAATTAGATGTCCTGTTTTTAGATTACGACGAAACTGTACTTAAAGAAGATATCGTTATATATGAAAACAGCGCAATCCCGCCCGAAGATCCTTCGCGGTCGGGGTATACATTTGTCGGTTGGGATACCGACTATTCTTGTGTTACTAAGGATTTAACTATAACCGCTACTTATTCCTTAAACGGCATATTAGGAGACGCGAACGGAGACGGAGAGGTGAGCAGCGGTGACGTTGGTTTTATACTTCGCGCCATAATTAACCTTGAGATAATAGATGATGAGAACGCCGTCATATCCGACTATAATAAAGACGAGCGCGTTAATTCAGGCGATGCCTCCGCTATACTTCACTTATTAGTTGATTAAAGATATATTTTAATTTTAAAAAGCGTGCGTCCGATAATTTTTTGGCGGCGCTTTTTTACTGTTCCCGGCTTTTAAAAAATGAATATTTTAAAGCTTCGCGGTGCATACTTCAAAACAGAGGTGATAAAAATGAAATTGACACAAAAAGAAATCAGCTTATTAAATGAGCTGAAGGCGCAGGAGCAAGTTTGCGTTGAAAAATATAAACGCTATTCGAACGAAGCGAACGATAATCAGCTAAAACTTGCGTTTACGAAGATAGGTCAGCATGAAACGGAACATATAAATACGCTAAACGCTATATTGAGCGGCGTTGAACCGACTTTACCGCCCGTTAATAACGCGGGAGAAACTTTTACTAAGACCTACGCAACTCTTTCAACGGATCAAAAGGCACAGGCGGATTGTTACCTTTGTACCGATGCTCTGTCAAGCGAAAAGCACGTTTCTTCGCTTTACGACACATGCGTATTTGAATTTGCGCAGCCCGCTCTTCGTCAAGCACTTAGCCATATTCAAAAAGAGGAACAGAATCACGGAAAAATAATATACGACTATATGGCGGCGAACGCTATGTACAACTGAGCTTATAAGTTTTAAGTATATTAAATCAGCGCTTTATAGGCTTTAAAAAGCACTCGAATTTTATCGGTACGCGGCGGGATTATTTCCCCGCCGTTTTTTATTATCCGTTCCGTTCCTAAGCACGTAAAAAACGATATAATAAAGTTGCGCTGAATTATCATTTTTTATTAAAAAACAAAATAAACTGTAGGCATTAGAAACAGGCTCGTTTTTAACACAAAAAACGTTAAAAACATCTATTATATCTTCCCTTTCATCTTTACCGCTATTTGTGTTAGAATAAGGGGTATCATAAAAGGAGACTGTATTAAATGAAAAAAATTTTACCTATTGTTCTCGTGCTTATTATTTTGCTTTCGTTCTCATCTTGCGCGCCGGGCGAGGAGCTTCCGCTTTTAAACGCGGGAATCTTCGAGGGAGTAAATCAAGATCCGAACGCGGCGTTTAATCCAAAGTTAACCATATACGGGGATGACACTTATAAACTCGAATTTGCCGATGGAATATATTGTTTAGGGTCGTTTTCCGTTAAAGATGAACAAAATAAGATTCTTCGCTTTAAGGTAGAAAGCTTTAGCGGAGAAACTAAGTTTAATGCTGACGAAATTGAAATGCTATTAAGAGACGACAACTCTTTGCTTATAAAAACGGAACTTAAAGGTTATATAATGAGCGATACTGCTTTTTCAAGGACGTTGAGAGGTACGCCTGAGCTATGACTATTTCAAAGCTCTTTGGCAAGGCACTTTTAGGGGAACGCAGACTTGTCCCGTGCGAAATCCGTTTTTCGGATAAAATAGAATCAATTAAAAAATTACCGTCCGTCGGAAAAACCGCGCCAATCATCGCGCCTGGTTTTATAGACGTACATACGCACGGCGCAATGATGGCGGAGGCAATGGATGCTGACGAGCGCTCTCTTTCAAACATGGCTGCATTTCACCTAAAAAAGGGGACGACCGGGTTTTTGCCGACGCTAATGAGCGCCTGCGAAGAAAAGCTTATGTGCGCTGCAATGACCGTTGCGCACGCAATGGAAACGGATTCGAGAATTTTAGGTCTTAATCTCGAGGGTCCGTTTTTATCGCAAAAAAAGCGGGGTGCGCATGACTTAGCGGCGTTAAAGCCTATAGACATGGCGCTTTTTGAACGGCTTTCCACCGTTGCTCCCGTTCGCCTTATAACCGTTGCCCCGGAGCTTGACAACGCGCTTCTCTTTATCGAGGAAGCGTGTAAAAAAACGGTTGTATCATTGGGACATTCGAACGCTGATTATGAAACGGCGCGCGCGGCCTTTGAAATCGGAGCAAAACACGTTACGCATCTTTTTAACGCCATGCCTCCGTTTTTACATCGCGATCCGGGTCTCTTCGGTGCGGCAATCGACTTTTCCGCCTCGGCGGAGCTTATATTGGATCTTATCCATATTGACCCTAGCGTTGCACGCGCCGCCTTTAGGCTGTTTAGCGAAAGGCTCGTCCTTATAAGCGACTCTATTTTTACCGCCGGTCTCGAAAACGGCGAATACACTAAAAATAATATTACCATCTACCTAAAGAACGCGGAGGCGCGATTAAAGGACGGAACTCTAGCGGGTTCTTCTATAGGTCTTATAGATGCCGTTAAAAACGCGGTTGCGATAGGGATACCGATAGAAAGGGCGTTATACGCCGCATCGGTAGCTCCGGCTAAGGCTATAGGAGTTTTCGACGAACGCGGTTCTATCGAAGAAGGAAAGCGCGCGGATCTTGTAATTTTAAACGCGAAACTCGATATCGTTGACGTTTTTCTTTCGGGGGAATCGGTTTATGAAAAACCAGCAAAGCGCGCTGCGCGAAAGGTTGCTCTCGTTTAACCCGAAGCGGACAGCAAAATTAAAAAAAATATCGCCGATTGCTTTTTTTAATTTTGCAATCGGCGATTTATTATTTAGTTTTATTTATCTGCTATTTTCTGATCTACTCGCTTTATAAAGCATCTTCGCGTCTTATGGTTAACGTGTTCAAAAAATTTCCATTGCGCCTGTACCTGTTCATTACTCTCCATCATAGGTCCGGTTTCGGCAAACTTAATATTCATCTTTAAAGCGCTTTGCATTACATAGTTGATAAGGATTGCGTTTACTCCGTCCCCTTGCATATCCGGGCGCACAGCTACCAAAAACATATCAAGGAGATCGTTTTTATGGGTAGCTTTTAATATTCTAAATAAACCAAAAGGCAATAATCTTCCGTTGCTCTTTTTTATCGCAAGAGCTATCGATGGTTCAGTGATTCCGAAAGCGACAAGCTCCTCATTTTCGTTAAGAACGATACAAGTAAAGCGCGGATCTAAAAGCGGTATAAATTTATTTGTATATTTTTTTATTTGTGCGGGGTTTAGCGGAACTACCCCGTAAAGATGTGCATAGGCATCATTTAAAAGTTTAAAGAGGTCATCCTTATATTTAAAAACGTCAAGACGCGTTTTCATATCTACCAGATGCAGCTTATAGCGTTTCATAACGGCGGCGGCAAGGCGTTCTATTCGTTCGCAGCTTTCGGGGAGCGTTATCTTATATTCGACCCAATCGACATCTTTTACAAAGCCCAATTTCGTAAGATGGTCGATATAGTATGGATGATTATAGTAAGTAAAAAACTGCCCACGTTCCTCAAAACCCTTTATAAGCATACCTTCCCTATCGAGGTCGCAAAATCCGAGGGGACCGTGAAGCTCTATGCATTCGGTTTTACGCGCATAATCCTCAACAGCGTCAAAAAGAGCCTTCGAAACTTCATAGTCGTCTATAAAATCGACTTCTGAAAAGCGCATTCGTTTATAGCCCCATTTTTCGTTCGCCTTATTGCTAAGAATCGCACCTATACGCCCGACGATTCGCCCGTCTTTATACGCTAAAAAACATTTTGTTTCACAGTATGAGTAAGCTGGGTTTTTTTCAGTCCAATCTTCAACCTCTTCCGCAAAAAGAGGTGGAATATAATATTCGCAATCACGATAAAGCTCGTTCGGAAAGTTCATGAACTTTTTAAGCGCCGATTTTCCTTTAACTTCTTCTATAATAACCAAAATGAATCACCTCATAAATTAAGCAAGCCGGATGCTATATTAAAATACACAATAAGTGCCAATGCGTCAACGATTGTAGTTAAAAACGGACTCGCCATAACGGCGGGATCAAAGCCCAGCTTTTTTGCGACGAGCGGCAAAGTACAGCCCACAAGCTTTGCGATAAAAACAGTTACGACTAAGGTAAGCGAAACTACGAGAGCAATATCGAAAGTAACGGAGTCTATAAGCATCATCTTGCCGATATTTATTATAGCCAGCGAAACGCCACAGAGCAAAGAGACGCGGAGCTCTTTCCATATTATTTTAAATATGTCCGCAAACCTTACGTCGCCCAGCGACAGACTCCTTATAATAGTTACCGAAGACTGACTCCCTGCGTTTCCACCGGTATCCGTAAGCATCGGAATGAAAGAGGTAAGTATAACGCAGCTCGCTATAGCACCTTCAAAAGATTGGATTATTTTGCCGGTAAACGTTGCCGAAACCATTAGGAGCATTAACCAAGGGATTCGTTGTTTGAAAACATCAAAAACGCTCGTTTTAAGATAAGGCTTTTCGGAGGGCGTTATCGCCGCCATTTTTTCTATATCTTCGGTCGCCTCATCGCGCATTATATCTACTATATCGTCTACGGTTATTATACCTACCAAACGGTTTTCGCTGTCAACGACGGGCATAGACGTAAAATCATATTTTTGGAACACCATAGATACTTCTTCTTGATCCATAAGTGTATCTACGCTTATTACGTTGCTATCCATTATATTTTCGATAATTGTATCATGTTCAGCCAATATAAGATTGCGTATAGTTACAATCCCGATCAGTTTCCTCGCGCCGTCCGTTACATAACAGATTTCTATAGTTTCCTTATCGGCACATTCCTTACGTATCCGATTAAATGCGTCGTCAACGGTATCGGTCATCCTAAGATTTATAAACTCTACCGTCATTATGCTTCCGGCGCTGCTGTCCGGATAACGGAGAAGATGATTTATATCTTTTCGCGTTTCGGGCTTCGCATAGCTTAAAAGCTTATGCACAACGCTCGCGGGCATTTCCTCGAGAAGATCCGTCGCGTCGTCAGCGAAAAGGTTGTCGAGTATATTAGCCGCCTCCTTATCGGTAAGCGACATTATCAGCGCCTGTTCAACTTCTATAGATAAATATGCAAAAACATCCGCCGCCATACTCTTTGGCAAAAGACGAAAAATTCTCATTAATTCGGATTCGGGCAATATTTCTATTATATCGGCAATATCGGCAACATTAAGTTGAATTAGTTCAGCCTTTAACTCGTTATAACGTTGCTCGGAAATAAGCTGAACAATTTTTTCAATCATCGGCAATCCTCCACAGAATACAGCGATATTGTATCAGAGCGTAAAGTATTTAGCAAGGCTGGTTAAGCTTTTTTGTATTTTATTGTGTTTAAACACAATAAAACGTTTCAAATAAGCTTCCCATAAATGTGCGCACATTATATCCGCGAAAAAGTCCTGATCTTCTTGTTTGTTATGAGGAGGAATATAGGTTATAATGACAAACCGTGGAGGTGACAAATGCGGTTTTTTCCATTGTTCAGCGGATCCAGCGGAAACTGCTCTTTAATTGAGGGCGGGGGAGTTCGCGTTCTTATCGATGCCGGGTTATCCGGGAAAGCAATTGAGGCTGCCCTTACCGAATATGCACTGTCACCCGATACGATAGACGCTATTTTAATAACACATGAACATATTGATCACATAAGAGGCGTCGGCGTTTTAAGCAGGCGTTACGATATACCCGTATATGCAAATACCGGCACATGGCAGGGAATGTGCGGAATAATAGGCAACATATCACCAAAAAACGAGAGAGTTTTTGAAACGGGGCGGAGCTTTTTTATAAAACAGCTCGATATATCCCCTTTCTCAACACCGCACGACGCGAACGAGTCCGTCTGTTACGTCTGCATGGCTGAAGGACGGAAGCTTTCGATTATGACCGACATAGGCCATGTAACGAACGCGCTCCTTTCCGCCGTTGAATATTCCAATCTCTTGCTTTTAGAGTCAAACTATGATATAGAAATGTTAGACGTAGGCTCATATCCATATCCGTTAAAACGGAGGATAAAGGGAAATCACGGACATCTTTCCAACGAAGACGCGGGGGCGGCTCTCGTAAAGCTATATAATCGAGGTATAAAGCGTACAATTTTAGGGCATTTAAGTAAAGAAAACAATACTGAGATAATAGCGCGGCTTACCGTTGAAAACGCTCTGGCTGAAAACGAAATATACGATATGTCGCTGTGCGTTGCGCATAGGGATAGGAGCTGCGGTCAATTTTACGTATAAAACACCTATTTAGAGTTATTTTTTTGGGAGGGATATAGCAGTGACACATGATATTATAATTTTGGGAGGCGGCCCAGCAGGGTATCGCGCAGCGGAACAGGCGGCAAAGTCCGGTTTAAAGACGCTTTGCGTCGAAAAGTTAAACGTCGGAGGCGTATGTTTAAACGAAGGATGTATACCTACAAAGACTCTGCTTTATAGCGCAAAACTGTTCGACGGAGCAACTCACGGAGAAAAATACGGCGTTTTTTCCGAAGCGATAAAAATTGACCATGCGAAGGTCGTTGCAAGAAAAAATAAAGTTGTAAAGCTCCTTACCGGTGGCGTAAAGGCGGCTCTAAAGGCTCATGGCGCGGAGCTTATAATCGGCGAAGGTAAAATAATCGAAAAAGAAAACGGAGAATTTAAGGTTGCTGTCGGCGAAAATGAATATACATCAAAATATCTCCTTATAGCTACCGGCTCAAGCCCGGTTATACCCCCTATACCCGGAGCAAAGAATGGCGTCGAAAAAGGAACGATTCTAACGAATAAGGAGATCCTTGCTCTAACCGAGATACCCAAGAGACTTCTCATAATAGGCGGTGGAGTTATCGGTCTTGAAATGGCAAGTTATTTCAATTCGATAGGCAGCGCGGTAACCGTAGTCGAAATGCTTGACCATATTGCGGGCGAAAACGATGCTGAACTTTCTTTGATTTTACAAAAAACCTATGCAAAAAGAGGCGTACACTTTATTCTCTCAACTAAAGTTGTAAGCCTTGAAAACGACATTGCGAAATGCGATTCGGACGGCGAAATTACGGAGATCCCGTTCGATAAAGCTTTAATGAGCGTTGGAAGAAGGGCTAACACCGCGGATCTCGGTTTAGACGCAATAGACGTTTTAATTGAACGCGGTGCCGTTATAACCGACGACCATATGCGTACCAATGTTGAAAACGCATATGCGGCGGGCGACGTAAACGGAAAATCGATGCTTGCGCATACCGCGTATCGCGAAGCGGACGTAGCGGTAAACAACATAATCGGTATTGAAGATTCGGTAGACTATTCAAAAATACCGGCCGTTATATATACTAATCCCGAACTCGGAAGCATAGGCGAAACCGAAGATACAGCAGTGAAAAAAAACTTAAATTATGGAATCGTAAAAATACCTATGCGCTTTTCGGGTCGCTATCTCGCCGAAAACGAAGGAGGAGACGGTGTTTTTAAGATGATAATCAATAAGGAGAGCAAGGTCGTTTTAGGTGCGCAAGCTCTTTGCAACTATGCCTCCGAATTTATCGTATCCGTCGGCGTTATGATGGAAGCTAAAATGACCGTTGAACAGATAAAAAAAGTTGTTTTCCCGCATCCAACCGTTTGCGAAATAATAAGAGAGGGCATAGACAGTTGCGAATTTTAGCCTATGAAGGCTATATGAAAGATGCCCTCGCCGAAGCCGAGCTTGCTTTTTTTGCGGGCGAGGTTCCGGTGGGGGCAATCGTCGTTAAAGACGACACCATAATTTCCCGCGCGCATAATTTCGTTGAGCGGGACGGTTTAGCTACGGCTCATGCTGAGCTTCGGGCTATCGATATCGCCTCAAAGTCGCTTGGACGAAGACTTAACGGATGCACTCTCATAACGACGCTTGAGCCTTGCCCGATGTGCATGGGCGCTATTTTAAACGCGCGAATAGACGTTATCGTCTTTGGCGCTTTCGACCCAATCATGGGCTGCGCCTGTTCCGCTATAGATTTAAGTTGCTTTAATAAAAATCTAAAAGTCGTGGGAGGCGTATTGATAGATGACTGCGAATCGCTCCTTAAAAAACGGTTTGGGGAAATGCGCAACTGAGAAAAGTTTACGCTTCTTTCTGTTTTTTTATGATTTATACTTTTGATCAGCAATAATATTTGCATATATAATAGTGATTTTATTTGAAACTCTGCGCGATTATAGAAACTTTATTTATTTTTATCTATTATTGGCTAAACAATAATCCAAATAATTCCTTTAATTTATTGATTATATTATTGCTGACTAAAAGTATTTATTATAAAACTATATTGATTGCCGCTTCGTTTTGCTCGGTTTTCCATAGATCCGTTCAATTTAGACGATTCGTAAGAAAGCGACCGTAACAAACTTGCAAAAAATTCATATAGGGAATATAATTGTAGGTATACTGACGAACAGGGGGGGTGCTGATCTATGATGAAAAAAAATTCGGTTTTTTTGCTGCTGATGCTCCTTGGAATTTGCGGAATATGCGTAGTATCGGCGACGCTTTTTATTCATCCGGTAGGAATAATCGCCTGCCTTTTGGTTGTCGCCGCCTTTGCTGTTGCGATAATATATGCACACAATTGTGATGCGGAAATAAGCAAGGCGTTAAACGATGTTTTTAATGAAAATTCGATAATATCGGTACAGCTTATAAACAGCGTCAAGGTTCCATGCCTCTTATTTAATAAAAGATCAAAAATAATTTGGAGTAACGTTGCGTTTCGTGAAATATTTTCCGGGGAATATCTTCACGATGTGATAGAAGATCCCGATTTATTTACTCCGCATCATTCTATGCAAAAAGAAGTGAACGGCAGACAGTTTTCGATAATAAATATACCCGTAGAGCGCAAAAATAAATTGGCGGATACCATCGTTTTTCAGTATTGGCTAGACAGAACCGAAGAGTTGCACTATGCACATCTATACGAGGATAACATGCCGACGGCGGCTATCATATTTATAGACAACTATGATGATATAAACGCTATAAAAGGTTTTAACAGAAATATAGCTATCAACGAGGTTGAACGCATTGTAGCTAACTTTGCTCGGGCGGTAAACGGAACATATCGGCGCTATGAAAATGCACAGTTTTTTGTTCTTTTTGAACGAAAGTATCTTGCGGCCGTTGAAAAAAATAAGTTCGATATTTTTAATAAGGTGCACGATATAGAGACAGGTCTTGACCAGCCAATAACTCTCTCTATCGCGATAGGTGTTTCTGAAAGCATAGCGAAGTCGGAAGAGGAAGCAAGAAACGCTATGGAGCTTGCTCTAGGGCGCGGAGGAGATCAAGTTGTCGTTAAACGCGGCGGTAAATATTCATTTTACGGCGCAAATATTCTTCTCAGCACAAAAAACTCGCGCGTTCAGGTGCGAATGAAATCAAACGCATTGCGACAGCTCTTTGTAAACGCATCCGATGTTTTTATAATGGGTCATAAGCGTGCTGATATGGACTCATTGGGAGCCGCTCTCGGGCTTATGCGCTGCGCCTCGTCACTCTCGAAAAATTCATATTTCGTACTCGACGATATCAACCCAACAATAGAGAGCGCAATAGAAACGATGAACCGCGACCGCTCATATGCAAATAAAATAAAATCACCGGAACAGGCTATTGAGATGATTAAGCCGACTTCCCTTCTCGTAATAGTCGATACTCAAAGGGAAAGCCTAATTCCTTCTCCCGCACTTTTGAAAAAAGCAAAAAAAATTGCAATCGTAGATCATCATAGAAAGTCTGTTGATTCGATAAACGGAGAGGCTATGTCTTGGACGGAATCGTCGGCTTCCTCTGCTTGCGAACTCGTTACCGAAATTTTACAATATTTCGACGATAAGACCTCTCTAACTTCGTTTGAAGCGGGGGCCATGTTGGCTGGTATAAGCATAGACACTAAGTCATTCACGTTTAATACCGGTGCCCGAACATTCGATGCGGCGAGTTTTTTAAAGCGCAAGGGTGCCGATACCGGAACGGTTAAGCTCATGTTCAGAGACGATATAGAGATATTTAAGGCACGCGTGCGCGTTGTCGAAGCAGCAGAGTTGTCAAATAACGGTATAGCTATAGCATATTGTCCCTCTGACTGCAAAAATCCTACTCTTATAGCGGCTCAGGCCGCGGATACTTTGCTCTCAATAAAGGGAATACAGGCGAGCTTTGTCATAGCGGAAGCGGACGGAGGGTATTCTATAAGCGCGCGAAGCCTTGGCAGTATAAACGTTCAGCTGATAATGGAAAGTTTAGGGGGAGGTGGACACCTTACCGTTGCCGGCGCTCAAATTACGGCTGTTAACAGGGGAGAAGCGATTGCATCGCTTAAAAAAGCAATAGAACTATATTCTAAGGAGGTTAAAAAATAATGAAAGTATTACTTCAAGCGGATATTAAAGGAAGCGGAAAGGCCGGAGACATAATAACGGTCAGCGACGGATACGCGAGAAATTTCCTTCTACCAAAAGGTTTAGCCGTACCGGCAGATGCACAGTCTATAAATGCTACCAATATACGAAAGAGCGCGGAACAGCATAAAAAGGACATGGCAAAGATTCATGCTAAGGAATTGGCTAGTGGTATGCATGGGCTTACGGTCAAAATATATGCTAAAGCGGGAACCGGGGGGCGTCTCTTCGGATCGGTCACCGTTCAGGAGATCGTTGACGCATTAAAGGCGCAATACGATATTGCGGTCGATAAGAAAAAGATAAAAATCAAAGATACAATAAAGACGACGGGTAAGGTAGAGGTCAGTGCGCATATGTTTGAAGATGCAGATGCGACTTTCATAGTAGAGGTCTTACCTATTAGCGAGAACTGATTGACGAAGAATTTAACTTCGCTTATAAGCATTAATTATTATTTTGTTTTTGTAGGAAGCCTTTGAAAAATGGAAAATTATACAGACATGATGCCGGAACAAAAACCGCAGGAGATACGTATCCCGCCAAACAATATTGACGCTGAAAAGTCGGCGATAGGCTCGGCCTTAATTTCGCGCATGGCGGCAGAAACGCTAATGGAGGCTCTCAGCGATGAGGACTTCTATTTAGCGCGCCATAAAGACATATTTTCCTGCATGCAAGGTCTATATAATTCGGGTACTCCTATCGACGTTATAACCGTTAAAGATGCGCTAGATACCGTCGGAAAGCTCAAAAACGCAGGCGGTATAATCTATCTTACGGAGCTTTCAACATATCCTCCCTCCGTCGCAAATATACAGTACTATGTTGATATAATAGCGGAGTTATCTGTAAAGCGAAGGCTTCTAGGCGTTGGCTCTGATATTGTTGACGATGCGTTTAACAGTGAAAAATCCGCGGATTCCGTTTTAGACAATGCCGAAAGGCGCATATTCGACGTATCTATGCGAAAAAGAAGCGACACGCTCCTACCTATGTCGGACTACATATCTGATGCACATGCAAAAATAGGTGAGCTTATGCGAACTCGCGGACAGATTACCGGAGTGGGCACTGGGTTTTCCGATATTGATAAGCTTACAAGCGGATTTCAGGGGAGCGATCTTATTATAATTGCGGCGCGTCCGTCTATGGGTAAGACCGCATTTGCTCTTAATATAGCTACCAATGCCGCGCTCAGATTTCAAAAAAGCGTAGCTATATTTAGTCTTGAAATGAGCGCCGGACAGCTCGTTACTCGAATGATTTGTTCCGAAGCATCAGCAAATATGCAAAACGTTAAGACCGGCGCGTCGACGGACGAAGAGCTTATGCGTATCGGTGCCGTTATAAAGCCCCTTGAAAACGCTAAAATATATATTGACGATAATGCCGCCATAAATGTCGCTGAAATGCGTTCAAAATGCAGAAGGCTAAAGCTAAAAAGCGGTCTTGATATGATAGTGATAGATTATTTGCAGTTGATGCGCGCATCAAAAAAATCGGATAGCCGCGTACTCGAAGTTGCGGAGATTACACGTTCCCTTAAAATTTTAGCGCGCGAACTTAATATTCCTATAGTACTATTATCTCAGCTTTCAAGGCAGCCTGAGCAGCGCGCCGACCATAGACCTAACCCCGCCGATCTTCGAGAAAGCGGCGCTATAGAACAAGACGCCGATATTATACTTATGCTATACCGACCTGAGGTTTACGGCGAAAGCGATACGAATGTCTGTGAAGTCATAATCTCAAAACACAGAAACGGTCCTACCGGTAAGATTTTCCTCGCCTGGATGAGCGAATATACCAGATTTGAAAACAGTACCGAGCCTATGCAGCTTTGACGAATGTAGACTATTTCGCAAAGAGGTAGCAATATTCGCAAATCTATACACTGACGATAAAATACGTTTTTTCCTAATATACCTAAGCGTATTTTATATTTGAAATCAAATATTTCATTATAAAAAAGCTTATTTCATTGCTACTTAAAATGATTTTCATTAATAATCCAACGCAAAAATATTAGTGTTTTATCCAATGTTTAAAATACTACCCAATATTTCCGATTCCGACTCCCCTGCTTCTCATTGCGGATTTGCCTCCCCGGAACTTTAATGACACGCTATAGTTTGGATTTCCCTTGCGCTATATTTCGCGATTTTTTATATGACTATATCTTTAGCTCAGCATAGGTACATGGCTTACTCTGCACTGCACTAAGCATTAAATCCTCAAACATCGTTTCCCGATACTTCCTGAAATTAAATCTATAACAAAATTCATCAAAATATGATTGCAGATATTTCTCGTCCAACCCATGAAAAGTTCCGATCAATGCGTGCTTTGCATTCGTCGTTATGACCTTTAGCCAACGCAGCGCTTCCGAGTTTGAGTTCGCGAGGTCATATTCGCCTAAATGCTTGTTTTTTAGAGACTCGCGATAACTTTTTAGCTCATTAGTTTGTATCAGAGAACCTGCGCATATTGAATTTTTCGCGAAATCACCTATAGTTTTGCCGGATCGGTTCTTAACAAGACGAATCCTAATAAAAAGAGGATGCCCCTCCGGATCAACCGACAAGCCGACCATAGCAAGTTGTTTCCCTATGCCACGCGGTCGGTTCTCGATATCGGATTTTCTTCCAAATTTCACATCGTCTATTTCTACGATTCCCGACAGCATTTTTCGATCAAGCTCGCTTCCCATAGCCTTTCTCAACCGATGCAGCAAAAACCACGCCGCTTTCCCTGATATATTAAGTTCTTCGCTTATTCTCAGGGCAGAATATGCCCTTTTATCACGCGAAACGAGATATATTGCGCGAAACCATGTTACGAGGGAAAGGTGAGTTTTGTGCATTATAGTGCCCGAAGTGACAGAAATTTGCTTTTTGCATTGTTTACACTGATAGCGGTTGCGTTTTTCGATTAAATAGTACTCGGTGCAACCGCAATGAGGGCACACAAAGCCATTTGACCATCTCATTTGAAATAATTTTTTTCTGCATTCATCCTCATCGGAATACATAAGAGAAAACCTAGCGTAATTCACAACAGATTTTGCCATATCAACTTATCTCCAAATATCACGTGATTTTCTTGTCAATATAATTCATTATAATCTATAATTATCAATAATCAAGCGAAATATTTACTTTTTTTCAAAGCTGAGTAAAAGTTTTAGTCATATAAACGATCATCATGTTTATTCTTTTTTGTTTTCCGAACCGTTGTCTTCTCGTCCATAGCTAAGCGTCCATATTTTCCGTTCGAATACGACTATAAACACTGTTAAAATCAAAAAGGCAGTAATGATGTATAAACTTTTAACAAACGTCAATAATGCTGATATAAAGTTAATAGGAGGCAAAAATGACAGACTATATTAATAGGCGAAAGTCACAAGGCTGGAGCGAAGTAGAAACGGAGTATTTATTCGATGAGGTAAAGAAAGCACGAGATAATGGCAGTCCGTTGTTATCGGTATTCGAAAGCGTTGCAAGAAATACGGGGCGAAAGCCAAATAGCGTAAGAAATTTTTATTATTTAAAGATAAGAGACGATGAAACAAAATCAGAATTTAAAAAGAAAGGTGCCGCTTTTGTCCCGTTTAGCAAAGAAGAAAGTAAGTTCCTTATAGAAACAGTATTAAAAAATCAAGCTAAGGGAATCTCGGTACGTGCATGCACGCTAAGCATGGGCGAAAGTGACAACAGGGCAATGCTCAGGTATCAGAACAAATACCGTTCGCTGATAAAAAACGATAAGCAATTTGTCTTGAAAATTATAGAAGAAGTGCGCGAAAACGGAGAAGAGATATTTGATCCATATATGGATAAACGCAAGAGCAAGAGTGGCCGACCAAAAAAGCCCGACGAAAGCAATCTCGTCGAGATAGTTTCAAAGATGGTCGATGAATTATGCAAGGTTGAAAGCTTAGACGTTTCCGCACTTCTTAAAAACCTCGGCGTTTTAGCGGTCAGCGCAAATCGCGGAGCTGAGCTTATAAAAAGACGAAATACTGAGGCGAATGACTTTGAAAACGCTGAAAAGATGCGCGCTCTTGAAATGGAGCTTAATGAGCTAAAAATCCGCTATAGCAGTGTATGTTCGTCAATGAGAAGATTATTGTCGGTGAATCGCGACTTTCTTAGTATGTCGGGCGTTTCAAAGGTAAGCTCGCTTTCCCTCTACCTTAGAGATCTAAGTAAAAGTGTAACGGATTGCGATAGATTATCAGTATAACATCTTCATGTGGTTTCCTCCACTTTTTAACGGGGAACGCCTTTAGCGCTTCCCCGTTTTTTAGCTTATGCTTAAATAGGAAAAAATTGCAAATTTTAATGGTTGACAGCCCAGACGGCAAATATTATAATGTTTGTTGGAGATTAATTGCGCTCTTGGCTTATTTGGTGTGGGCGTGAAAAATAATAATAATCTTTCGGAGGTCTATTCATCATGGCAAAAACCATAACTATCGATGGCAATACCGCCGCCGCGCATGTTGCGTATGCATTTTCCGATGTAGCGGCCATATATCCCATCACGCCCTCGTCACCTATGGCAGAGGTTGCGGACGATTGGGCGGCAAACGGCAGGACAAACCTTTTCGGGCAAAAGGTTAAAATAGCCGAAATGCAAAGTGAGGGCGGTGCCGCCGGCGCTGTTCACGGTTCCCTCGCAGCCGGCGCTTTAACGACAACGTTTACCGCGTCTCAGGGACTTCTTCTTATGATCCCCAATATGTATAAAATAAGCGGCGAAAGACTCCCCGGAGTTTTTCATGTCAGCGCACGCGCCCTTGCCGCACATTCACTTTCGATTTTTGGTGACCATAGTGACGTTATGGGTACCCGTCAGACCGGTTTTGCGATGCTGTCGTCCGCTTCTGTTCAGGAAGTTATGGATTTGGCGCTCGTTACTCATCTCAGTGCGATAAAAGCCTCGTTGCCGTTCGTACATTTCTTCGATGGATTCAGAACGTCGCACGAAGTTCAGAAGATCGAAACTATTGATTATGAAGACATGGCGAAGCTTTTAGATTTTGACGCAGTTAAAAGTTTCCGCGAACGCGCTCTAAACCCCGATCATCCACATCAAGCCGGAACGGCACAAAACCCTGATATATATTTCCAGGGCAGAGAAGCAGCTAACAAATATTATTTAGAGCTTCCCTCAATAGTACAGCATTATATGGACGAAGTCGGTAAAATTACAGGACGTCATTATAATCTATTCGACTATGTCGGCGATAAGAACGCCGAAAACGTTATTATATTAATGGGCTCAGGTGCGGATGTCGCCGAAGAAACCTTGAATTATCTTAATAAAAACGGCGAAAAACTTGGTCTATTAAAGGTTCGTTTATATCGTCCGTTCGCTGCCGATTACCTTACCGCGGCGCTTCCCGCTACCGTTAAGCGCGTTGCCGTCCTTGATAGAACTAAGGAACCCGGTTCTATTGGCGATCCTCTCTATGAGGACGTTCTAACGGCACTAAAAGAAACCGGTCGCGGAAATATCGAAGTTTATGGCGGAAGATACGGCTTAGGTTCAAAGGAGTTTACCCCGTCAATGGTAAAAGCGGTTTATGACAATATTAAATCGGTCAGCCCAAAGAACCATTTTACAATCGGAATAAACGACGATGTCACCCATACTTCTCTTGAAGTTAAAGAAAAAATTGATACCGCTACAGAAGGCACTATCCGCTGCAAGTTCTACGGTTTAGGTTCGGACGGAACGGTCGGCGCAAATAAAAACTCTATAAAAATAATAGGCGACCATACGAATTTATATGCGCAAGGTTATTTTGCTTACGATTCTAAGAAGTCCGGCGGTTTTACCGTCAGCCATTTAAGATTCGGTAAAAACCCGATACAGTCGCCCTACCTAATCGACAACGCAGAATTTATCGCATGTCATAACCCGAGCTATGTGACCAGATATGATATGGTCGACGGGTTGAAGGACGGGGGAGTTTTCCTTCTCAACTCAGCTTGGACTATTGAAGATATGGAGCGCGAGCTTCCCGCGAAGATGAAGAGAACGATAGCGAATAAACATGCGCGCTTTTATAATATCGACGGTATAGCAATAGCGCGTAAAGTTGGCATGGGCAATAGAATAAACACAATTATGCAAAGCGCGTTCTTTAAGCTTGCCGAAGTTATCCCCGCTGAACAGGCCATAGAGTACATGAAGATGGCGGCTAAAAAGTCCTACGGTAAGAAGGGCGACGAAGTAGTAAAGAAAAATTACGACGCTATAGATGCGGGTCTTGAAAATCTCGTTAAGATAGACTATCCCGATTCTTGGGCAACGACGACGACGGGCGCCGAGCCGGTTTCCGTTACCGATGATCCGTATTTCCTCAACTTTATTAAGCCTATTTTAGAACAAAACGGAGATGCTCTTCCCGTTTCCGCTCTTTCGACCGATGGCTTCGTTCCTACGGGAACAACAAAATACGAGAAACGCGGAATAGCGGTTGATGTTCCTGAATGGATAATGGAAAACTGTATACAGTGTAACCAATGTTCCCTTGTCTGTCCTCATGCCTGCATACGCCCCGTTCTTGTAACCGAGAACGAAATGAAAAATATGCCGGAAACGTTTAAAGCGAAGCCCGCTATAGGTAAAGAGCTGGCCGGACTTAAGTTCCGCGTTCAAATTTCCCCTCTCGATTGTACCGGATGCGGAAATTGCGCCGATGTTTGTCCCGCAAAATTGAAGGCTCTTAAAATGGTTCCCCTCGTAAGCGTTGAAAAGGCCGAGAGCGAAAACTGGAAAGCCACCGTTAAACTTCCGGAAAAAAAGCTCGATCTAAACGTTGCGACGGTAAAGGGAAGCCAGTTCTTAAAGCCCCTCTTCGAGTTCTCCGGTGCTTGCGCCGGATGCGGTGAAACACCTTATGTAAAACTCGTAACTCAGCTTTTCGGCGATCGAATGGTCGTCGCTAACGCAACGGGTTGCTCATCTATCTATGGCGGCAGCGCTCCGACCTGCCCATATACAACAAACGATAAGGGCAGAGGTCCCGCTTGGGCTAACTCTTTGTTTGAAGATAACGCCGAGTTTGGTTTCGGTATGAACCTCGCCTTGAGCCATAGGCGCGAAAAGCTTATTACCCTCGTAACCGGCTTTATGGAAGGCACTGATGGCGATGCACATGACGTTGCCAAAGCTTGGCTCGACAGCCGTGACGATGCGGACGGAAGCAGAGATGCGGCAGAAGCGCTTATCGAACTTGTTCGCGGATGCATGAACTGCGGTTGCGAATGTGATGATCTCTGTAAGGAAATATACGATATGCGTGACCTTATGATTAAGAAGTCCGTTTGGATATTCGGTGGCGACGGATGGGCATATGATATCGGTTACGGCGGACTCGATCATGTTCTCGCTATGGGAGAAAACGTCAACGTTCTCGTTATGGATACTGAAGTTTATTCGAATACGGGTGGACAGGCGAGTAAAGCAACGCCTATGGGCTCTATAGCGAAGTTCGCGGCAGCCGGAAAGCGTACAAATAAGAAGGATCTCGGGCTTATGGCTATGAGCTATGGTTATGTTTACGTTGCTAAAGTCTCTATGGGTGCAAATCAAGCGCAGCTTTTGAAAGCTGTAACAGAGGCCGAAGCATATGACGGACCGTCCCTTATAATAGCCTACGCTCCTTGCATAAACCATGGAATAAACATGGGACATAGTCAGGAAGAGGCAAAGAAGGCGGTTGAATCCGGATATTGGCCGTTATATAGATATAATCCGAATAAGGCCGTTATAGGCGAAAACCCGTTCACTCTCGACAGTAAGCCCGCTTCGAGCAACTATCGCGATTTCATAATGGGCGAAGTTCGCTATTCGTCTCTCCAGAAACAGTTCCCCGAGGTTGCCGATCAACTTTTCGAAAGCGCTGAAAAGGCATCTAAGGAGAAATACGAATACTACGAGAAACTTAATAAAATGTAAGACATTTCTCTTTGGTTGTGTTTTTTAGGGGCGGCATATGCCGCCCCGCTCTTTTATCCTTTTTTATCTTAAATTTGCTCAAAACTAGAAAGGGTAAAATAGTCGCAAATAACTCACCGATACACAAATCCATAAAAAGGCTTTAATATATTCCATATCATAAATATATTTCTCTTATTCCCCGGAAGAGAAGTCCATAAAAGTGATACGGAGTATGAAATCATATTAATTGATGCCTTCGAAACATAAATAGACAAACCTAAAAAAGCTAAAATCAAATATTATTTTGACAAAATAGCTCACCCATTACCACAAACTCGAAGTATTATTTATAAAAATACAGGCGCTATTTTTTCAATTATAAAAAAATATGGAGTTATGATCTTAAAGTAATCGCATATTTCTCACCCATTAGCTCATATTAGCCCGATAATTGACAAAAACTCAAAATCTTATCTTTTAAAAATGCTTTCGGATTGCACAAAAATAATCCTCTGCTTATTAGAAACAGCGAAAAAATCTTTGACAAAAACAGAATAAAGCTTTTAATAGGACAATTTCTAAAAATAAAGTTTTTAACGAAAACGCAATTGACTCTATCCAATATTTCCGAATAGTTAACTATAACTGCTTTAAGAGACGAAAAATTTTTACATTATATTCCTATTTACGCCCTTGAATCAATAGTTTTGACTCTAAATTATATTTTTGCAACATTTAAGTTCTATTAAAACGTTTTTTTGTAAAAATAAGAGGTTGAAAATAAAATAAGCTATGTTATAATTGAATTGGCGAATAGGGAACAGACTTTTGTTCCAAAATAAAAGAAAAAATCGGAGGATTTTTTAGTTATGGCTGTTAAAATGGGTATCAACGGATTTGGTCGTATCGGTCGCCTCGTTTTGAGGTCAACTGTTCTGAATCCCGATGTGGATGTGGTAGGGATTAACGCACCACGTATGAATCTTGATTACATGGTATACCTGCTCCGTTATGATACCGTACACGGTTCGTTTAAGGGAGATATCGCGATAGACGGCGATAAGCTCGTCGTGAACGGGAAAAAAATCGCGGCTTTTTCGTGCTCGGATCCCGCCGAAATTCCTTGGGCTTCCTGCGGTGCGGAATACGTAGTTGACAGCAGCGGAAAATTTACGACCTTTGAAAGTGCATATGCTCATATTAAGGGCGGTGCAAAAAAGGTTATAATCTCTGCTCCCAGTCCAGACTCGCCTATGTTTGTCATGGGAGTAAACCATAATGAGTATAAGAGCGATATGACAATCGTTTCTAACTCATCCTGTACAACAAACTGTCTCGCGCCATTAGCTAAGGTAATAAACGATAATTTTGGCATAATCGAAGGGCTAATGACGACTATTCACTCAATAACGGCAACTCAGCTTACAGTTGACGGCTCTTCCCGAAAAAATTGGCGAAGCGGAAGAGCGGCGGCGCATAATATTATCCCCAGTACGACCGGTGCCGCTAAGGCCGTCGGTAGAGTAATCCCCGAACTCAACGGAAAGCTCACAGGAATGAGTATTCGCGTTCCTACGCCGGACGTTTCTCTCGTCGATCTAACCTGCCGTCTCGAAAAATCAACGTCTTACGACGAGATTAAGCGCGTTATGAAGACGGCTGCGGCCAGTGAAGAATGGAAGGGGATAATAGGGTATACTGAAGATAAGGTCGTTTCGTCCGACTTCTATACCGACCCGCGAACATCGATTTTTGATGCTGATGCCGGAATAGGTTTAAACGATCATTTTTTCAAGCTCATTGCCTGGTACGATAACGAATGGGGATACAGTAATAAACTCGTTGATCTCGTTGTACATATGGCCTCGGTAGATCACAAGTAAAAAAAGACAAAAGATATCCTTATAAACTTTAAGGATAAGCATTTAAAAACCGGGTAAAACCCCCAACTAAGTTTGGAACTCTAAATTACCGAGTTCCAAACTTTTTTAATTTATGAACAATTAGAAAGGATCTCTTTAAGCCGATTAAATTGAAAATCGACCTCGGCGTATAAATTTTTTAGATTGGAATAGTCTTCTTTTCTAAGCGCTTCTACTAGCTTGCAACTCGCATTATAAATAGGAGTTAAGCTTAAATTTCCGGCAACGCCCTTTATCGTATGTGCACATTCAAAGATCTTTTTGTAATCTGCATTCAAAACAGCTTCGTTCAACTTTATAAAATTAAGATCATCCAAAAAATTCATACAACATAATTGATATAGCTCAGTGTCACCTACAAAGCGGCTTATCGCGCTATCGATATCCGCTCCGTATTCCTTTAGTTTTTCAATAGTCTCGTTCATTTTATTCATTCTCCTTTGTAAGAATATATTATCATGAATTATGTGGCGAAATTACTCTGTTTTTTACTTCATAAAATCGTTGAGAATTCGATAAAGCAGCTCGGCATCAATAGGTTTCGCCAAATGCTCGTTCATTCCGGCCTCCTTCGATTTTTTAATATCCTCATCGAAAGCGTTGGCAGACATCGCGATAATCGGGATTGCCTTCGCCCATTCCGAATTGATCGCCCTTATTCTCCTCGTCGCCTCAAGCCCATCCATAATCGGCATTCTTATGTCCATTAAAACGGCGTCATAATAATGCTCTGGCGATAAAGCAAAAATATTAAGTCCAATTTCCCCGTTTTCAGCAACATCAATATTGGCATGACAATACTCTAAAAGCTTTTTGGCAACCATGATATTTAACGGATGATCCTCAATTAAAAGAATCCTCTTTCCGCTGAAATCATATATTTTCTTTGCATCGGAAAAATCGGATTTTTTCTCCGTGATATTACCCGAAAAAAGCTTAAGCTTTACCGTTACCGTAAAAGTCGTACCTATACCAACAACGCTTTCAACCGTAATATCCCCGTCCATAAGTTTAGCCAGATTTTTTGAAATAGCAAGACCCAGACCATTGCCGCCATATTTTGTTGTAACTCCGCTATGTTCCTGTGAAAAAGGCTTAAAAATATCCGGTAGAAATTTTTTACCTATTCCTATTCCGGTATCGCTTATTTTAAAGCAAAATTTAACCATTGAACCTTCCGCTATATTGGGATCATAATCGTTATGAGATATATCCAAAACGACGCGCCCCCCGCACGGAGTAAATTTAACTGCATTCGAAATGATATTGATTAAAATTTGCTGTAGCCTTATCATGTCCCCGATAAAGTTATCTTTACAATCTTTAAGTCCCATTACGGTATATTCAATACCCTTTGGATCAGCTTGAGCAGAGATAATCGTTTTAATACGGTCTAAAAGAGCATGGCAGTTTATAATTTCGTTTTTTAACGCGATTTTCCCGTTTTCTATTTTAGCCATATCTAAAATATCGTTAATTAAGGCAAGTAAAAATTTCGATGCTTGCTTGGATTTATCTATGGAATCAAGTATAACGGCTTTATTGTCTATATTATACTCAGCAACTTGCGCCATTCCTATCATTGCGTTTATCGGAGTTCTTATTTCATGACTTATTCTTGATAAAAACTCGGATTTTGCCTTATTTGCGCGCTCTGCCATTTCTAGGGCGAGTTCAAGCTCGCGGTTCTTTTTTTCCTGTTTTTTAAAGGCTTCCGTAATATCCGTTCGTGTTATCAAAATCGTTTTAAATTGACGATCAATATAATTGAATCTAAGCTGCTTTCTTGATAAATTACCGTTTTGATCAGTTGCCCTATAAAAAACATTATAGTTTTCGGAAGTCTCGAGGCGATACATTATTCTCTTTAACGATACTTCGCCAGACATTCCTTGTTTATCTTCTTCACAAACATATTGACGAACATATTCGAGCATATCCTCTTCAAATTGTAAAGTTTCTCTAAGATAAAAATCATCGAGGTTATCTCCGCCATACCTTATAGCCGCATTCCGAGTCGCGTCGACAACAATTAAAAAATCATAGTCGGTTTTAACGATAACATCCATTATATTTTGCATTACTTTTTCGTTTGTTATATCCCTTGAATAAATAAAAGCCACTATATCGTTATTCTCGGGCTGCTTCATCATATGAGCGGTGATTACTACCCAAAATATTCGTTC
>JAVVSK010000008.1:55972-93373 GCA_036654235.1 Clostridia bacterium
GTTTATATTTCTAATAAGTTCTAAAGATATAGTCGTTTCGCCGTTCATGAAGCGATTTAAAAGCTCATCACGGTTAAATACGGAAACAAATTGATCGCGTATTTTTTCAATAGGTATTCCCGCGGCAACCGTATCAAAATACGCTTGGACAGTTGAGACATTATCCATATTCTTTTTAATATCCGAGAATTTACTCTTTCGGTCTAAAATACAATCCCGCGTAAGATTTACGTTTATAGATGCCATAGTCGCATGTTGCATTGCCTCGCGATATGACCTTTCGTCATGATATTGCTTCTCAGCTTCCTTTTCCCTAGTTACGTCCCGCCCAACACAATATGCTTTTTTCGGCTTTTCGTCATCGTCAAAAATGTTTGTATAGATAACGCGCTCGCATCTATACTCCAAATCGTTTTTTTTACGATGCCAAATATCGGCGGTAATCTCTTTTTCGCCATTTTTAAGGCTCTCTATCATAGATAAAATGACTTTAAGGCTGTCATCTCTAATATGTCCGTTCTTTGCAATGAATCGCAGATAATCTTTAATAACATACATTTTTGAATTCAGTTTCTCTGAGCTGGAAAAAAACGTAAGTGTATCAGAATCATAAACATATTCCCAAATATCAATATTTGAAGATTTTATCGCTGTTTTATACATAATTTCGGTTTCGCGAAGCGCCTGAGTTGCCTTTATTTCTTCATTAACGTCGGTAAAAACGGTACATAAAACGGGAAAGCCATCGATAGTTTCCTCTAACCATTCTCCGGAAACGCGTATCCATCTATAGCTTTCGTCCTTTTGTAAAACCCTATGAGTATATTCCAATCGGCGTTTTTCGCTCAGTGACGCAATTCGTTCCTTCTTTATCCCCGGAACATCGTCGGGATGAAAAACAGCCAGAGTCGTCTCCTTTGTCGCTTCGCAATATTCATCTCGCGTCATTCCGCAAATCGCATATACCCCGTCGCTCATATAAATAGGCGTAAAATTTTCGTTGCCCTTATAAAGTCCGACGCCCCCCGGAATAGAATTTACTAACGTTTCATATTTTTTCGAAGCAGAGTTAATTTCATATTGCATATTTTTTTTAACAGTTACGTCTTTACATATGACAAGAGCTTTAATCGCCTTCCCATTTCGGTCGAACTCGGTCTTATAACAAACGCTTTCCCAATAATATTCGTTCAATTTTGAATTATAAATATGCAAAACCGCTTCAACCGTTTTTTCGCCGTTTTTTACTCTCTCAAAAACCGACTTCGCTGTTTCAATGCTATCGAGATGATAATGATTTAAATCTAAAAGGCATTCGGGAAAGTTCTCATAAATGCAAGGTTCTTCCCGGTTAGAGTTGGACGAAATGGCCGACCGATAGCATATATGGTTATTAATATCCCATTCCCAAATAGAAAAGTCATACTCATGTAAGGCTGTCTCTACCAGCCTCTCCGCTTGCTTTTGCGCCGTAATATCCGTATAGTATGCAAAAATCAGCTCTTCGCCGTTTTCATCAATAACGCGTTGAGAGCGCTGACTTATAAATATATAGCCGTCTTTTTTAATCGCGCTATAAGACGTTTCGTAGGGCTCAAATTTTCCGCCCAATTTTTCTTCTTTTTCAATATCATCATTTTCGGGGTTAATGTATGGTAAGGAAGAAAGCTTAATGGCCTTTAAAAACGCATCGTCGTCGGAAAAGCCGAACATTTTTACAAGCGTATCGTTGATAAAAACAACGCTGAATTCGGGGTATGCGGTCATCACCATAAAACCTATTGGCATTGGTATTGCCGCTAAAGCCTCTTTAATTTCCGAAAGCTTTTTGCTTGAAAAAACAGCGGAAAAAGGAACATAAACCGATGCTCCATTTTTATTTTTCCGAAGTTCATCTTTATGCACTTTAAGCTATACCTCCTTTAAAAAATCGTCTATCGTATTGTATAAAAGTAAAGGATCAATTGGCTTCGTTAAATGAGCATTCATCCCGGCTGATTTGGTTTTTTCGATATCCTCATCAAAAGCGTTTGCGGTCATTGCTATAATAGGTATGGTTTTTGCGTTGGGTTTTCGCATTTGACGGATAGCTCTTGCGGCGGTTAATCCATCCATAATCGGCATACGGATATCCATGAGAATCAAGTTGTAGTAGCCCGTTTCTTTTTGCGCAAAACGTTCAATAGCCCTAAGCCCGTTTTCGGCAATATCAACCGAAATATTTTTAGCTTCTAAGAGTCTTTTAGCTATTTCTATATTTAAAATATGATCTTCAACGAGTAAAACTCTCTTCCCCAAAAAATCATATTGTTTAGGAGCCTCTGTTTTTATATTTACTCTTTTTCCACGATAGATTTTTTCAAATGCAGAAGAAAGGGATTCCTTAAATAACGGTTTTGAAAGGATAATATTTACCCCGGCTTTTTTAGCTTCCGTTTCGATAGCGCCCCAATCGTATGCGGTCATTATAATAATCGTTACGTCGGGTCCTAGAATTTCCCGAAGCTTTTTTGTCGTTTCAATCCCGTCCATATCGGGCATTTTCCAGTCCACCAAAATGATATCAAAATATTCATGCCCTTCCCATTTTTTCCGCGCAATGTCGACCGCCTTAATTCCGGAATCAACCCATTCGGCTTTCATCCCCATATCCGTCAAAATTCGCTCCGTATGTTGGCAAATCATAATGTCGTCGTCTATAATTAAAGCTTTCATTGCTGTTAAATTTAGATAGGATTTAAGCTTCGCCGTCTTTTTACTTTCTTCGGAAATTCCTAAATTTATTTCAACGATAAATTCGCTTCCAATACCCTCAATGCTATTTACGCTTATTCTTCCGTCCATTAGGTCGACTAGGTTTTTGCATATAGCAAGACCCAGCCCCGTCCCGCCAAAAATTGAAGTCGAACCCGTATGCGCTTGTTCAAAAGGATCGAATAAATGCGGGAGAAACTCCTCGCTTATACCTATACCGGTATCATTTACCGTAAACCGCATTACGGCTTCATCTTTCTTTATTTTTTTTTGCGCAATAATAAACTGAACTTTTCCACCGCGGTCGGTAAACTTTATCGCGTTGGAAATAATATTTATTAAAATCTGCTGTAGCTTCATCGCGTCGCCAATATAATTATCCTCGGTAAAGCTCTCGAGTATAGAGTCGTAATCGATGCCTTTTTGCTGCGCCTGTTCATAACAAATTGCGTTTATCCCATTGATAAAATCCTGAAAAGGAATATTTTCCTGTTTAATTAAAACTTTACCGCTTTCGATTCTCGACATATCCAGTATATCGTTTATAAGAGAAAGTAAAAACCGCGCCAAAATTCCGACTTTCGATAGACATTCGGAAACCTGTTTAGGGTCGTTTATAGATTGAGCCGCGAGAGCAGACATTCCTATTATCGCGTTCATAGGCGTTCTTATTTCATGGCTCATATGCGAAAGGAACTCCGACTTTGCAGTGTTCGCCTGTTGCGCGGCGGAAAGAGCATTTTTTAGGGTTTCGTTTTTCCTTTGCTCCTCATTATAAATATCCGTTATATCGCTTCTAGTGACTAATATTTGCTGTCTCGTTTTATCCAGGTAAAAAAATTGCAGTTTTTTTTGAAAGACCTTCCCGTCCTGATCCTTAACGCGGCAATAGGTCGTAAAAGTAGCTCTTTCTTCAAGTTTTTCTAATAAATTCGCATAGGACATATCGTAAATATTTCTTTCGATATCCTCTTCAACTAAATGCTTCCTAGCGTAATCCTCAACCCCGTTTTCATAGTCATTTACAACAAGAGGCAAAACCGAGTTTTTCTTATCCGATAGTCCGAATACCGTGCATATGTCGGTTTTTACGTCTAAAAGAGCTAAATAGTCATAGTCCATTGCAATAACGGCGGCGACAATATCTTGCGCAACTTTTCGCTGATCAATATCTATTGCATAAATATATGCTTCAATATCGTAGGTTTTCGGGTTTTGCATTGTAACGATCTTTATCAATGCCCAACCGATTCGGTTATTGCTAAAACGAAAGAGATGTTCATGCGAAAAATGCCTATTTCCATCTTGAAAATTTTTAATTAGAACCTGCCTATTAAATATTTTAGCATATTCTGCCCTAGCTTTTGGATCGACGCAGCGTTGATGATCCAGGGCGAAAAATGCGTCGGCAGTTCCGTCCTCCTGCATCTTTAAAATTTCCGGATCTTGTGTCATTCCGTCGCAACAAATATTTTTGGTTAAATTTAATTTAAACGAGCCTATCGCTTCCCGGCTTTGAATCTTTCTTCGCTCAAATTCTCCGGTATAACGCTCCTCTAGCTTTATCCTGTCCGATATATCGATAGCGGAACCTATTGCCTTAATCGGTCTCCCTACATCGTCAAAAATAGTAGTATATGTTATTTCATACCATTTCCAAATATCTTTGTTAAGTCCTTTCCACCGCGCTATGCTCTTAGCAAACGGCGCTCCGGAAAAAATTTTATCATACATTTCTAAAAAAGCAGGAGCATCGTCCTGATGAAGCATTCCGCTCGTAATAATGGATTCCGGAACATTTGGAATAATAGAAACGTTTTTATACGGATCTACGGGAGTCGCATTGCTAAAGTCGTATATTGTTTTTTCATCAACATCAAACATCCAATAAGTCAGCCCGCTTTGTTTCGCGGCCTGAGTATATATCTCCTCAAGGCGCTTATAGGTGTCGATATTCTCAGCCGTACCTATAGCGCGGGTTGGCTTCCCGTCCGAATCGAAAAATGTCGTATATTTAATTTTTTTCCAGATAGAAGTTCCGTTTTCAATTACCCTTATCTCCCTCGCAATATGCTTTTTCCCCTGTTTAATTTGCTCATGGATCTGTAGAAAATCGTTGGCGCTGCTTTCGTGGATAATACCTTTTTCAATAAGGGTTTGGGGATAATTTTCAAGCGTTTCCAAAACACCGAAACCTTCCAATTCACCTAAATCTTCCAATGATTTTGACTTATAAAAGCAGCTATTGCCGTTTATATTGTATACCCAACAAAGTACTCCGCAATGTTGAATTATTGTTTTAAGCAATTCTAAAGATTGCCTATAGATCATCCTCCCATCACTTTCTTCTATGGCTTTAATTTTTTCCACTTTTCAATGCCTCCTCTAAAGATAGGTTAACGTTGTCAAGTTTCGTTACGTCGACCGCAACCTCTAAATGTGCGCTTATTCCGTTCCAGTTTATTTCTTTTCCGCGCATTAAAAATATCCGCGAAAAATTGGGCATAGAGAATATGCGGGTATAAATACGATTCTTCGAAAGTTTCGATACAGAACAAAATAAGCATGGCTCGGTTCTCTTCATCATAACTTCGTAGCATTTTTTATTCTTATAGTTCTTTTTATCAACCTTAAAAAAGTCACAAATAAAATCGTTAGCGTATAGAAGCTCATATGTGTTTTTATCGCATACATAAATTCCATCGCTTATAGTATTTATTATTCCCTCAGCGTCGTTTATCCATTTTGGAAATACGTTTTTCGAGTCTTTCCCGTATATCGAAACGGTACTTCGACCACCAAATTTTGCACTATACAGCGCCTTATCCGCATTTTGATAGAGTTTTTCGAATGTATCGTTTTCATCGGAGGAAATAACTATTCCAATGGAACATGAAACCGTTCCGCTATTGCCATCGATTTTTATATCTGAAACTTCTTCGCAAAGCTTAAACGCCTTATCTTCCGCGATTTTTTCCGAAGGTATATTTGAAATAAATACAGAAAATTCATCTCCGCCCATTCGCGAAACTATATCGTCTTTTCTAAAAAACGATTTTATTTTTTTAGCTACGGTCAAAATAACTTTATCCCCGTAAGCATGTCCGAAGGTATCGTTAATTTTTTTAAAATTGTCAATATCGAGCATTATCATTGCATGTATCCCGCTAACATATTTAAGCTGTTGAGCGATCATGGTTTCGGCGCTTTTTCGATTAAATAAGCCGGTCATAGGGTCCATCTTTACTTGCTCAGAAATAACGTTATACTCCCGAACCATCTCTTTAAAACGGCGATTGTACTGTAAAACGTTTTTCGTCCTTCTAATAACGACCTCGGGTATAAAGGGCTTAGTAATATAATCATTAGCCCCGAGAGCTAATGTATCTACTTGCTGCATCTGACTATCGTCCGCCGTTATCATTATAACGGGAATACTGTCAAACTCCGGAAACTGTTTTTTTTGCTTTAAAAATTCTTTCCCGTCCATTTTCGGCATTACGATATCGAGTAAAATCAAATCAATTTTATCTATATTTTCGTTCAAACGTTTAAAAGCATCCTCGCCATTTTCAGCGTCTAAAAATTGATATTCGTCTCCGAAAATTTTTTTAAGTATGATTCTATTTATCTCCTCGTCATCTACAATAAGAATTGTATGCGCATCGTCCCTATGTGAAAGGAGAGAGTCCCTATATTTTTGAAGTTCTATATTTATTTCTCTTTTTAAGGTAATGTCGGTTAAGACACCGAGAAGGATATGCTTATTCCCAATTTTTGAAATATATTTTAGAGTATTATGAACCCAAAGCCTTTTTCCATCCAAACTGTAGCGAAGATATTCGCATTCGGCGACACCCTCCGTTTTTATGCATGTATAACATGCATTTATTACGGAGTCCCTATGTTTTTCATCAACTCTTATAATCGGGTTAAGACGTGTTTGCGTCATATCGTCGTGTCCAAAAAGATCGTAATAAACGTCGTTTATTCGGATAAGCTCAATTTTATCTCCGGTAACTTCATAAATCGCCGCGGCTTGAAGAGTTACGCCAAAAAAGCTGGTCATCTCCGAGTTCGTAGCGAATAAATCATCATAATTATAGTTGTTTTGTATTTTATCCATAGCCACTTTTGCGTTAGACATCTGAGCACAGCATAGGTTTTCGTATTCCGAAACGGGCATTGGGCGCGCAAAATAAAAGCCCTGAACATAGTCACAGCCTACGCTCCTTAAAAATTCAAGTTGTTCAGCCGTTTCAACGCCTTCAACTATTGCGGGAATATCAAGCCACTTCGCCATTCGCAAAATAGAGGCAATTATATTTTCGCCGCGCCCGGGAATTTTAGTTTTAGATAAAAACCGCATATCAATTTTTAGAACATCTACGGGAATATCCTTTAAAATATTTAAAGATGAGTAGCCGCTTCCAAAATCGTCCATCATGATCAGGAAACCGTAGTTTTGTAGATTTGCTATTGTTTCGCTTATAGCGATAGGGTTATCGGTATAGGCGCTTTCGGTAATCTCTAAATTCAATAATGACGGCGGCAGTCGATATTGTTCGACAAGTTCTTCTAAGATAAGAGCGATATTTTTATTATATAAGTTTACCCTAGAAACGTTAACCGATATAGGGTGAGACTCTATACCCATGTCGATCCAACGACGAAGACATTTACAAGCCTGTTCCCATACGTATAAATCAAGTTTCGTAATAAACCCGTTCCGTTCAAAAACCGGAATGAATTCATTTGGCATCATCATTCCCTTTTGCGGATGCATCCATCGAACGAGAACTTCTGCACCGCAGGAAAAGTTGTTATTAATATTATATTTTGGTTGTAAATAAATTTGAAACTGATTATTTTCAAGGGCAAAATTCATTTCGTTGATTATTTCCTGCTCACGGGTAATCGCGACACCCATGCTATCGTCATAGAAGGCATAATACCTCATATAGCTGCCTTTACAGGTTTTAGCCGCGAGAGTAGCGCGGTTATACATAGTTTCAACGGAAATTTCATTATTGTCTATTAAATAAATCCCAATTGATGGAACAATATCATAGTTTACATTATATTCTGCAAGGTTGTTTTTAATTTTTTTTATCAGCTTTGCGGTTGATGTTTCGTCATATAGCATGCAAAAACAGAAAATATCGGATTCTATTCTTCCATACGTGGCTTTATCGCAGGTGTACGCAAAATTGCAAATGCTCTTTGCAATGAATAAAAGAAGTTGATCTCCGACATTGGTTCCGAAAAAAGAGTTCACCAACTGAAACCTGTCAATATCCATACGGAACATAACAAAAGTTTCACCTTTGCTTTCGTCGATCATTTTTCGGGTTTCATCGAAAAACATATGCTTATTGTAAATGCCGGTTAAAACATCGTATTCAGCTAGATATTTTAGTCTTGTAAAGGCGGCTAACTGACTCCTGTCAATTGCGTTTTTCAGGCGAAACTTTATAATTTCGGCATTATACGGTTTAGAAACGAAATCCCATGCGCCAAGGCGAAGTGCCTTGATTTCGTTTTCATTTTCATTATTGTTCGTCATTACAATAATGGGTAAACTCTTATATCTCTCGTCTTTTCGAACGCAAACCAAAAAATCATAGCCATCCATGACCGGCATAACAATATCCAGCATAACGGCGGCAATTTCATCAGCATTTTCGTTTAAAATTTCTATTGCGGATTGTCCATCTTCAGCTTCCAAAACGACATAGCTTTCAGATAATATTTTTGATAATACGATTCTATTGATAACGTTATCATCTATAACCAATATGGTCTTTAAAGATGGCATAACAGCATTCTCTCCTTAAACCTTTGTGTAAAGTTATTTTTTTGATTTTTCTATTTTTATTATGTTTGCATTATCAATTAGAGTATTCGGCAATATCTAATATATTGCATCCTTGGGCTATGTTTATTTTAATAGGAACCTCAAACAGAAATAACTATTCTCATGCAGCTTTTTAATCTTGCCTTAACTGATTTCTGTTTAATTTTTAAAGATTCCTTTTTGTTTTTTCATTACAATTCATACCCATTTTAACAGTTCATGTCTTATAATATGGCTTTCCTTATAATAACATAAAATATGCTAACTTACAATAATAGTTTAAATGCACAAAGAGAAAGACCGCGCTTTTTAACCTAAAAACTTTTATCGGAGAAATACGCTTTAAATAAAATACAAAAAAGAGATGTAAAGATGTAATGTGGATAAAAAATAAAGCAATTTTAAGTTAAAAATTATAAGAACCACTATAATTCCGACTTTCGCTTATTGAGCTATTTCCTGCACACGCCCAACTTTACCATCGTCGAGCATAACCTTGATCCCATGGGGATGATAACTGCTGTTCGTCAAGATGCGCGCTACAATACCCTGAGTCAGTTTACCCGTAGGTTGATCTTTTTTCATAATTATTTTTACTTTTGCCCCTATTTTTATATCGGCTCTGTTTTGCCCATTCATATTATAATACCTTTTTCTTTCAAACTGTTTTTTTATTTAAAACGATAAATGCCGCGATAAAATATGCATTTGCTTTGTTTTTCATAACTGCTTACCGCCAGTTTAATATTGTCCCCGTTCCTCTGTCAAGCCACATATGCCTTGTAAACTACGGCGGAACTGTGTAAAATTACAATAAAGATTAGATATTAGGAAAATCTTAATTTTTTATCGAATTAATAAATTGCTTTTGATTTTATTTTCTTTTATAAAATAATTCATTGCAAGGTCTTTTGAAAGGAACTTTTAAATTATGAGCGAGCGAATACTCATCGTTGACGATGAACGGGAAATTGCCGATTTGGTAGAGCTATATCTAAAAAATGAAAACTATACTGTATTTAAATATTATTCGGCTAAAGAGGCTATAGCCTGCATTGAAGGAACGGATCTCGATCTGGCGATTCTCGACGTTATGCTCCCCGATATAACCGGATTCGCAATTTGCAAAAAGATAAGGGAAAAATACAATTATCCCGTTATAATGCTAACCGCGAAAGAAGAAGAAATCGATAAGATTACGGGGCTTACCCTTGGCGCTGATGATTATATAACAAAGCCGTTTCGTCCTCTCGAACTTGTTGCGCGGGTAAAGGCTCAGCTACGCCGATATAAAAAATATAATTCCGCACCTATGCAAGAAGAAACAATACTCTTTCATTCGGCATTGATGATCGACGTAAAAGAGCATGAATGCCGTTTAAACGAAAGACCTCTTTCGCTAACGCCTACCGAATTTTCAATTCTTCGTATGCTTTGCGAACAAAAGGGGAACGTTGTCAGCTCGGAACAGCTTTTTCACGAAATATGGGGCGATGAATATTTCAATAAAAAAAACAACACTATTACCGTCCATATACGTCATCTTAGAGAAAAAATGGACGATACCGCTGAAAATCCCAAGTATATAAAAACAGTATGGGGAGTTGGATATAAGATTGAAAAATAGTGCGCGAAAAAAACCGGACTACAGACAATTAAAAAATAAGCTTTTTAGGAATGTGATATTGACAATTATCGCGGCTATCACTGTCGTATTTCTCATTCTTCTTTTCTTTCGCGGAAAGCTCGGGGATTTTATCGTTCAAGGTATAACCGTTATATTCAATGTTCAATATAACGATGCTCTAAATTTTTATCAAACTTTTTTTAGAAATAATATTGAATATTACCTAATAGCTGCCTTTATTGTTTTTTTCCTTCTTCTCTTTCGATTACTCCTCTCCTGGTTTACAAAATATTTTAACGAGATAAATGACGGAATAGATAAGCTCATAGCGGACGATGGGAAAAATATTGCGCTTTCACCCGAGATGGATTTTATGGAGCGTAAGCTGAACGTATTGAAAGAAACCCTTGAGAAACGCGAACGTGAAGCTAAAGAAGCGGAACAAAAGAAAAACGATTTAATAATGTATTTAGCGCACGATATAAAAACGCCTCTCACCTCGGTAATCGGCTATTTAAGTCTTTTAGACGAGGCCACCGATATGCCAATACAACAAAAGGCCAAATATGTAAATATTACCCTTAAAAAAGCATATCGTTTAGAACAGCTCATAAATGAGTTTTTCGAAATTACGCGCTATAATCTTAGGGCTATGCCTTTAGAGAAAAAAAATATTGATATCGTCTATATGTTACTCCAAATGACGGATGAAGCTTATCCCCAACTTGCGGCGCACGAGAAAAGAACCGTTGTCAACGCTCCCGAAGATATGATGATTTACGGCGATCCTAATAAGCTTGCGCGCGTTTTTAATAACATCTTAAAAAACGCGATTGCCTACAGTAATGACGGAAGCGTAATTGAGATTTCGGCGGATATTCGCGGGGCAATGAGCGTTATCCAATTTAAAAACGAGGGAAGTATTCCAAAAGAAAAGCTCAATTCTATATTTGAAAAATTTTATCGTTTAGACGACGCGCGCTCCTCCGACACCGGCGGCACCGGATTAGGTCTAGCTATAGCTAAAGAAATCGTAACGCTACATGGAGGAACGATAGAGGTGGAAAGCGAAAATGGATATACCGCCTTTAAAATTCAGCTTCCGAATATGAAAGTAGGGGAGGATAGGCATAATTAAGAAAACCTCCTTTCTATCTCTACTTTTCCTTAATAACTTAAAAACTTAATATTAAAGTTTAGCCCGTTTATTTTCGATATGATAATCATACCAAAAATAAACGGGCTTTTATTAAACGAGAGGAATAAATTATGATCAGAAACAGAAAACGATTGACTCAAATATTCTCTTGGCTATTTCCGTTTCGAAAAAAGCAGAGGATGTTTTTCTTTTATTTAAAGATGCACTTCGATAAAAATCATTACGCGAGATCTATATTGAAAACGGATTTGCCCTATAAACTTTTTGAAAATCATTCCCCTCTTTATAACCGCGAAACGGGCTTCGATATGCTCTATCAAGAAAATAAAGTTTTTAACCTAAAGCTGGCTGCGCCAAATCTGAATGGGCTTCTTATTAAACCGGGCGAAACATTTTCATTTTGTCTCGCTACACGCTATGCCGATAGACAAACTCAATATAAAGACGGGCTTACGGTAATCGACGGAAAATTAACTACGGAAAAGGGCGGAGGAATGTGCCAAATGAGCAATCTGCTTTTTCTTATGTTTTTACATACTCCCCTTACCATAATCGAGAGGCATGGTCACGGAGTAAAGAACTTTAAAGAGTCTGAAAACAACGCGCTAATGGGTATTGATGCAACTATTTCAAGGGGATGGCTGGATTTAAAGCTAAAGAACGAAACAAATTTTACATTCCAAATTTGCATCGATTTTGACGCCGAAAACATAATAGGGCGTATTTTTATAGACGAGGATATCGGTATTCACTATGAGCTGAAAAACGAAGAACTAATTTATTTTAGAAAAGACAACGCTATTTTTGAGCAAGTAAAAGTCTATAGAAGTCAGATATCCGACGCAACCGGTGAGAAAAGCAATAGAAAGCTGCTTTATGAAAACAGTTGTAAAATTGGATATAAGCTTCCTCTCGATACTAAAGTCAATTAAAAAGGAGAAAACACATGAACAAATTAAACGTAGCTATTATTTTTGGGGGATGCTCCTCCGAATATGAGATCTCCCTAAAATCCGCATGTTCGGTTATAAGGCACATTGATATTGATAAATATAGACCTATTTTAATAGGAATTTCCCGAACCGGAAACTGGTTTCGATATTTGGGTAATATTGAGAATATCGAAAACGATACTTGGTGCAATCCCGTGGACTGTATCCCCGCCATTATTTCTCCCGGTCGCGATATACATGGGCTATTGGAGTTTAGCGGCGACAGCGTAAATAAACGCCACATTGACGCGGCCTTCCCCGTTCTGCATGGAAAAAACGGCGAAGACGGAACAATTCAGGGTTTACTTGAACTTGCCGATATTCCCGTTATAGGATGCGCAACGCTTTGCTCCGCTACATGTATGGATAAGGACATAGCGCATAAGATCGCGCATTCGGTCGGAATTCGCGTTCCGCGTTCATTCGTCGTTGAAAACAATAAAGACCGCTTTAGAACTTTATCTTTGGCCGAAAACATAGGTTACCCGTTATTCGTAAAACCCGTAAAAGGAGGCTCATCTTATGGAATAACTAAAATTGTAAAAAAAGGAGATCTTTCTGATGCGATAAAGTTGGCTTTTGAATATGACGAGCGTGTTTTGATCGAAGAGGCTATTGCAGGCTCCGAGGTCGGATGCGCCGTATTGGGAAATGACATTTTAACAGTTGGGGATGTAGACGAAATTGAGCTTGAGGAAGGTTTTTTCGATTTTAATAAAAAATATAGCCGCGTAGCCTCTAAAATCCACATTCCTGCGAGAATAGACGAAAAAAAAGCGGAGGAAGTAAAGTTGACGGCGAAAGCTATTTATAAGGCTCTAAATTGCCGCGGTTTTGCGCGGGTCGATATGTTTTTGACACCGAAAGGCGAAATAGTTTTCAATGAGGTAAATACAACCCCCGGGCTTAGCAATAATAGCCGCTACCCAAACATGTTAAAGGCAATCGGAATGACATTTAAAGATATTGTCTCAGCGGTCATTGATTTGGCGGTAAAAAAATGAAAACAGAAGTATTGAAAAATATAGATATAGCAAAAGGAAATTTAATCCTCGTCAATCGCGAATATTCTTATCGCGGAGATATATCTGAAAAAGCACTCGTAGCAATAGACGATAAAAATAAAAAAGTCTTACTTGAAGAAAGAATCGCCTGTATTTTCAAAAAGCTCATTGAGGAACTTTGCGCTTTTGAAGATATAACCGCAATTAGCGGATGGCGGTCGCAACTTGAACAAGAACGGATTTACAAAAGCTCCGCGCTTGATAATGGGGCTGAATTTACAAAAAAATTTGTTGCGCTTCCGGGGCATAGCGA
Organism: Clostridia bacterium; assembly: GCA_036654235.1. GTDB lineage: Bacteria > Bacillota > Clostridia > Christensenellales > CAG-138 > JAVVSK01. The sequence goes on from JAVVSK010000008.1 coordinate 69,679, forward strand.
ACACCAAACGGGCTTGGCTATCGACCTCGCTCTAAAGGCTACCAATATTGACTTTTTACGCCCCAATTTTCCATATACGGGTGTTTGCAAAGCGTTTCGCAAAAAAGCCCTTCGTTTCGGCTTCGTCGAACGCTATCCAAAAGGTAAAGAGAGCATAACCGATATCGCTCATGAACCATGGCACTTTCGATATGTCGGATCTCCGCATTCCGAAATAATTATGCAATTCGGATTTGCTCTCGAAGAATATATCGCTTTCTTAAAGCAATATCCATATGGGGGAACACCCTTCATATATAATCTTGCGGGCTACAAAACGGAGGTTTCATATTTAGCGGCGGAAAAAGGAGTTAAAACTCCTTTAGAAATCTCTGATGACTTCCCATATTTAGTATCCGGAAACAACATTGATGGTTTTATCATTACCGTTTGGAAATCCGAAAAACGGATTTCCTCATAGCTTATAATCAAGAGTTAAGTTCTTTCACCTGAACCGCATTTTTTTCTCGAATGCAAGACAAAAAATAATCCGACCATTGATAAAATAAATTGCGTTACGGGAATCGACAGCCATACGCCCTGTAATTTTAAAAACGGAGGCAATACAAATATAACTAAAAAAGTGAGAACAATTGGTTCGCCGCAAATTAAAATATGCGCATATTTATGTTTTTGCGTTGCGTAAAAATACGATGTCGTAACGCGTAAAAAAGCCAAAAATACGAAGCCTGAAAGAAAGTAAGGCAAAACCTGCGCATACATATTTGCCGCCGCTTCGGACGCACCGAACAATATCGGCATAATATTTCGCAATAGGTAGAGCACCAGCATAGAGAAAATAGCCGTAAGCGGAGCAAATATATATGCCATTTTACGAACCTTTTTAAGCGCTACCGTATCGTTTGCACCATAATATCTTCCAAAGAGAGGCTGCGAACCGTCGCCTATACCTTGAAGTAGCAACTGTACGACGCATATTACGTAGCTGATAATCGCATAGCAGGCAACCGCCAACTCGTTTCCATAGACCATAGACGCTTTATTTAAAACAATAACTATTATATTTGGGCTTAAAGTCAGTCCAAAAGGAGATAGCGCGGTAAACAAAACATCTTTTACAATTTTAAGTTCTATTTTTATTTTTGCATTGAAAGAACGCCTATTTTTCATTATTAAAAATATAAGGCATGGGATCATTGTAATCGCTTCCCCAATTACGGTTGCAACAGCCGCTCCCGTCGCACCGTAAGAAAGTACCGAGATAAAGAGCCAATCTAAAATAATATTACTTATAAACCCGGATACCATTGCCCACATTGCAAGAAGCGCTCCGTTATAGTTTCTTATAATCGGGATCAAGCCTACCCCTAAAATTTGAAAAACAGAGCCTAAAGCGATAACCCTCATATAATCCGAAGCATGTTCCAAAATAATATTGCTTGCGCCGAACAGCTTTAAAATCGGAACGTTGAATATGCTTAAAAAAACGGTCATAAGAATGCTGAATATAACGAGAAGCAAGCTCGTCGTCTCTAAATATTTTTTCTCTTTTTCCGCTTCGCCTTTTCCAATACAAATAGCAATCCAAATCGCCCCTGCCATCCCTATACCCATTCCCACCGCCTGAATAAGTGCGGATAGAGGATAGGCAATATTAATTGCGGCTAAGCCTAAGTCACCTATATTTCGCCCGACGAATATTCCGTCGACGATAGCATATATACCAGAAAATGCAAAGGAAACCATAGCCGGTAGAACATTTTGCCAAAATTTCTTTTTTACCATTCCAACTCATCCTCGACCATTTCTTCCTTTAATAACTTATAAAATAAATTGTTCGCATCTATCATATTTTGGCGAAGCTCACTGCCCATTTTATCTAAAACAGAAACCTCAATCCCGTATAATTTACCTAAAATTCCGTCCGCATAGCTCAAACCCGAATCGGTCAACTTTATTATTTTATTTCTCCTATCGTTTGCGTCTGACTCGTAAAAAATACAGCCCTTTCGCTCAAGTTCCTTTAAAATAGAGCTTACCGTTTGTTTTGGCATAAACCATTCGTCGCATATTTTACTCTGACAGCAGTTATCTCTGTCATTGTAAATTGCGTATAGAGTAAAGAGCGTATGCGCGTTCACGCCTCTTTTTTTTGCCCATGTACTATATAGCCCATTGATGCTGTTCCATGAAATATAGGTTTCTTTCAGTTGTTTTTCAAGATTTTTATTCATAACTTTTCCTTTGTTGTAGTCTGATTTCAGGTCTTTATTGTAGTCCGATTTCAGACTAATGTCAATGGGCACAAAATATAATATTTTGATCTGAAAAAGCTGTTGCAATTACTCTCTTTACATGATAAAATATTCGTCGGTATTGATTTAGACGGGAAGTTCCCGTTTGGGATACAGCTTTTAAGGAGGTGTTTAGGATGGGAAAATTTTGTGAAGTATGCCAAAAAGGCGTGATGTCCGGCAATAAGGTAAGCCATTCCAATAGAAAATCTCGCCGCGCTTGGGCTCCCAACATTCAGCGTGTCAGAGTTATTGTTGACGGAACGCATAAAAGAATGGAAGTTTGTACGCGCTGCCTCCGTTCCGGCAAGGTTCAAAGAAGTGTTTAATTTTTCTTTTTTTCTGTAATTTCCCTTGTTTAAGCGGAAGGTTGTCCTCTTTTTTGAGGAGCCTTCCTCTTTTTTTTGCATGTTTTTGACATGTTCATTTGTACTTGTCGCTTTGTTACGATATAATTGATTACCGGATAATAAAAATGTGCGGGAGGCTACGATGATGGCAAAAATAATGGCTATCGCGAATCAAAAAGGCGGAGTTGGAAAAACAACTACCGCCGTCAACCTATCCGCCTGTCTCGCGGAAAAGGGCAATAGAGTTTTAGCCCTCGACATAGACCCGCAGGGAAATATGACCAGCGGTCTAGGAGTTGATAAAGATAAGCTAAGTCATAATATATATGATGTTATAATAAACGGAGCCGGCGCAAGGGACTGTATCGTAAATACCGTCGCTCCCGGCTTAGACATTATCCCCTCGAAAATTGAGCTGGCCGGTGCCGAAGTCGAGCTAGTCGGAATGATGGCGAGAGAACATGTTTTAAAACGCGCGCTGACCGAGTTGCGCCCCGATTACGATTTTATCGTTATCGACTGTCCCCCGTCATTAGGTCTTATAACAATAAACGCGCTCACCGCCGCCGATACTCTCCTCGTCCCGATACAATGCGAATATTACGCTCTTGAAGGGCTCTCGCAGCTCATGAATACGGTTAAACTCGTTCGGATGCATCTTAACCCGGAACTCGACGTTGAGGGCGTTGTACTGACCATGTTCGACGCTAGGACGAACCTTTCGGCTCAGGTCGTAAAGGAAGTTAAAAAGTTCTTTAAAAATAAGGTATATGATACGATTATTCCGCGTTCAATACGTCTTGGCGAAGCGCCCAGCTATGGCTTGCCTATAAGCATGTATGACCCGCGTTGTACCGGAGCGCGCGCATATTTCGATTTAGCGGATGAGCTTTTAAGTAAGGGAGAGGAAACATGAAACCTAAAAAGGGTTTAGGAAAAGGTCTCGACGCTCTTCTCGGCGGTAATTTTTCCGACGAGCCGGATGAACGCATCGTTAATCTCGATATTGACCTTATCGACGCGAACGCGGAACAGCCGCGAAAGGAATTTAACCCGGAGCGCATAGCTGAGCTTTCCGATTCAATTAAAAGATACGGGGTTATTCAACCTATAATAGCCGTAAAAAACGGAGAACGCTATTTAATCGTCGCCGGAGAACGGCGCTTTCGCGCAGCGAAACAGGCGGGACTTCAGCTTATACCCGCAATAATCCGCGATACCTCTGATGAGCAGATTTTAGAGATAGCCTTAATAGAAAATTTACAGCGCGAAAATCTTAACCCAATTGAGGAAGCCGAAGCTCTCCGCTTTTTAATGCAAAGATATCGCCTAACTCAGGATGAAGTCGGAAAACGAATAGGGAAGAGCCGAAGCATGGTCGCCAACAGCGTCCGCCTTTTAACCTTACCCGACGAAACGCGCGCCCTAATTTCGGACGGAAGCCTAAGCTTTGGACATGCTAAAGTTCTTTTAGGTGTTAAAGATGAAAAAAACTGCATTGACCTTTCTAAAAAGGTTGTTTTGGAAAAGCTCTCCGTCCGCGAACTTGAGTTGCTTTTAAAAGGCGATGATGAGCAAAAGCGAAAAACAGACGAGACTGATGTGCCCGATAAAAAGCCTTCCATTGCACAAAAAAAAACACGCCTCAACAACGACCCCGTTTTTTCTTACGCTATAGATAACCTTAGGCGTACTCTTGATACGAAAGTAACTATCGTCGGGAATCAGGAACGGGGTAAAATAGAAATCGAATATTACTCTAAAGAAAACTTAGAGACTATTTATAATCTAATCGTTCGCGAAGAATAAAAAAAAATAAAGGAGCGACAATAGTCTCTCCGTGATAAGGATGTTTATAAAAAAACAAGGAACACAGCCCAAACGATTTCCTGTAGATTTTAAGCAACTATCACACGCAAAACCGAAAGGTCATTTGAACTATCTTGATAAATGGTTTCAATGGCTTTTTACTTTTCCATTCCCGGATACTGTACTTTAAAGCGTTAAAAGTTTGGACGATATTCCGGTCTTGAGGTAGACGTTGTGTTTACAATATTAGACGAACTTTATTTACTGCAACAAGCGCGACTTGATAATAATAGATGGGCGGTATGGCGTATAGAAATTATCTCGACACCCCGAAAATTGTGCAGAATTGAACAGAGCCCAATTCAATGTTCATATAATGTATGGAGCGTATACATTATCCGGATTAACCGTTATCTCATTAAATATTATTCATTTCAATAATCTAAATCAGAACTTTAGTTACAAGATGCAGCCTACAATAATCTTTATCTTCATAAATAACGCCTTCATCGCTGTATCCGTTATCCATAAAGAATTTTAAATCTCCATTTGGAAAAATTCCAATTTCATCGCTTATCGCCATAACCTTAGAATAAAACTGTTTCAAATAATATTCAAGTGCTAATAAAGGAGCGCTTTTATAGTCAAACTTTGTATCTGACATATAAACGCATGTGATAAATGCAATGTCATCATTGTGAGGAACATTATACGGAATATATTTTGCCGGCAAATATTCTGCTCCACCAATAAGACTACCATTAATATCTTTATGTATGTATCCATAGCTTTCAAAATTAAATCTTTTTAAAAACATAGCTTTCTTACAACTGTTGCTTTCGGTTTTTTTACCACAGCAGTCACATGCAAATTCTATATTATCCTGATTTAATTGTTCGATTATTTCTTTTTTCTTTACCCTTGACAAAGTTGGGCAAAATGGATTTTCAGTTGGATATTTACCATCGGCAACCTGCTCTAAAAAAGGTTTGCTTAACGGGCTATAATATCTTTTATGTTCATTAAGAACAATTAATGTAGGATAAAATATTTCCATTTTTTTTGATAACTGATAATCGTTTGTCAAATCATAGAAATGCACATCAATTACATCGCTATATTCTTCTAATAATTGAATCATCGTATCGTTTAGCGGGCATTGATACGAAAAATAATAAAAATCAAGTTTCATTATAGTTACTTTAATACCTCATTTACTGTTTATAAAATTTACTTATCCCGCACCTTTATGACCGAGGCAAGAGATTATCTTCCTAATCCATTATACCCAAAATTGTGTCAAAAATATATGCATATTTGTGAATTTCCCAACCAATCACCAAAAGCATCGGCAGAAATATTATCGATTGGATATTGTGAATTTTTATAATAAAAATGCAGTCTCCCCGTACAAGAAAAAGGTAGTAATTTATAAAAAAGGGGATTTAGAGAAATGGAAAAATTATTAAGTACAAAGGAGTGAAAAGAGACGCTAAAATTAGCGCGAGAAATATGAACGACGATAGCGGTAGGGAAGACTTGTGATCAAAATTAATGCTATCTACAAGCAAAGTGCTCAAGAGATCCGTAAGAAGATCAATTTGATTGAGGCGTCTAAAGAAGCAGTCAAGGCTCTACGCATTGCGTATGTTCACGCTCTTTGAAGTAGACGAAGCATAAGTTTGTAATGTAAAGTTATGTGCGTAAATAAAGTCAGCCTACTACCAACATCTAGGTAAACGGTTTTTTTCGTAACACAAAGAGCTTTGACGCAAATTTATGAACTGTGGCGAGAGAAGGCTGAAAAGCTGATAAAACAGAACTTTTCCTCCACGATTCCAAATAAAAAACGGGACAGGTTGATATCTATTTCAAAGGTTTAGGGTAGAAAAAAGCCGTAGGATACGATAAACATATCCTACGACCAATCTTAAGGATGCAAAACATTCTTATCAAGCTGAACGTATATTAAGCCTTTATTAAATACGAATCCCTATGCGCTCATTATTCACCGCATACGGTGCATTTGCCTAAAAAGCGCGCCCCTATTTCCGAATGTCTATAGCTATGCGAATCGCCAAAGAAAGCGATTTTACCGTCCTGCATATGCAGAATATTATCCGAAATTGCAACGGCCGACGCTATATCGTGCGACACCATTATTATTGTCGTACCCATATCTTTAAGGTTATTTAGAATTTTATAGAAGTCCGCGCCGACAACGGGGTCAAGCCCGGCAACGGGTTCGTCCAGAAGAAGAAGGCTGTCGGTTGCACAAAGCGCGCGCGCGAGAAGCACCCTCTGTTTTTGTCCCCCGCTAAGGTTTGAAAATTTTTTTCGTCTAAGCTCCTTAACTCCTATTCTATCCATCATACGTTCCGCTTTTTCTTTATTTGCTTTTTTATGAAACGGAGAAAACCCCTCATCTCTTAAAAAGCCCGACATTATAACTTCAAAAACCGACGCGGGAAAATCTATTTTATCGGGAGAACGCTGAGGAAGATAACCTATAGCGCCATGCCTAACGCCGAAAGAAAAAACAACTTCCCCTTTTTTAACCGGGATAAGCCCCGCTATAGCCTTAATTAAAGTGCTTTTCCCGGATCCGTTTTCTCCGACTATCGAGAGAAATGATCCGCTCGCTAACGAAAAGCTAACGCCGTCAACGGCGCGCTTATCCTCATACGCTATACTTACATCTTTGCAAATTAAAATATCCATAGAAACAATTGTACAAAACCGCGCGCATAAAAGCAAGGCGAAATGCAAACATTACTGAAAAAGATAAGAGAAAGGAAAAGAGAATAGCATGAAACGAAAAACCGAACGTGAAATGGAAAAATCGGCAAAACTAAAGGAAAATATCGGTATCGATAAACTTCGTCATAGTCTCCCCGCAATGAATATGGGTGATGATAGTATAACGGATCCTCTCGGAAGCTATATCGGTATCGGCGAAGAAGGCGAATTTCCAATACAGGACGTTGATGACCTTTAATCCGCTGATTATTAAACAAAATTTTAGACCTTAGTTCGCTTAAAGAAAACGGGCGAGATTAGTCGCCCGTTTTTTATAATACTTATTGAATTATTTTGCCGCTTCCGCGCCTTTTTTAAGAGCTTCACGGTTTAAAGGAATAAGATGCGCTTTCTTTTCGCCCAACTTATGAAGCAGAGCATCAAGAATGCTTTCAGAGTCAACCGTCTTTGTCTTTTCAATATAAGCGCCCAACATAACAAGGTTCGCTACCTTCGGATTTCCCATATTCTCGGCAATATCGTTGCAGGGGATATAGTAAACATCAATATCGTTGCGTTCGCATTTTTCGTCTATAATTGAGCTGTTAATAAACAGCTTTCCTCCGGGAAGAACGTTATTAACGAACTTATCTAAAGAAGGTCTATTCATAACGACTATCGCGGTCGCCATATTAACACAGGGAGAAGCCACCGGCTCGTCGCTTATAACGACAGAACAGTTAGCCGTTCCGCCGCGCATCTCCGGACCATAAGACGGAAGCCATGAAACCTCTTTATTTTCAATCATGCCGGCATACGCCAAAAGCTGTCCCATAAGCAAAACGCCCTGACCGCCAAATCCCGCAAAAATGTTTTGTTCAAGCATAATTATACCTCCTTAAACACGCCGAGAGGATAATATGGAATCATGTTTTCCTCAAGCCATGTCATGGATTCCTCGGCGCTCATACCCCAATTCGTCGGACAGTTCGAAAGCACTTCAATCATTGAGAAACCCTTCCTATCTATCTGTGCCTGAAACGCCTTTTTAATCGCGTTTTTCGCCCTTATAATGTTAGGGCTGCTGTTTACAGCAACGCGCTCTATATAAGCGGAACCCTCAATAGTAGCAAGCATCTCTGCCATGCGAATCGGGCTTCCGCAATGATCCTTATCGCGTCCGTATGGGCTGGTCGTCGTCTTTTGACCTACTAAAGTTGTCGGTGCCATCTGACCGCCCGTCATTCCATATATCGCATTATTTATGAATATCGTCGTTATCTTTTCTCCCCTATGCGCCGCCTGAACTATTTCGGCGGTACCGATAGAGGCAAGATCCCCGTCGCCCTGATATGTAAATACTACATTCCCGGGTAAAACGCGCTTAATGCCGGTAGCAGCCGCGGGAGCGCGCCCATGCGCTGCTTCCTGAACGTCTACATTAAAATAGCGATACGCAAAAACCGCGCATCCAACAGGTACAACAGCGACCGTCCTATCCTGAACGCCCAATTCCTCAAGCACTTCCGCAACGAGGCGATGCACTATTCCATGCCCACAGCCCGGGCAATAATGGAATACGGTATCCGTCAATAAAGAAGTTTTTTTAAATACAACAGCCATCTTTACTTACGCCCTCTCATTTCCTTGATTTTCTCAAAAATTTCTTCGGCGCTCGGAACGTAGCTACCCGGTTCTCCGAAGAAATCAACCTTCTTCTCTCCGTTTACGGCAAGTTTTACGTCCTCAAGCATCTGACCGGCGTTTACCTCGACAACCATAGCATGTTTAACGTTCGGCTTTGCTATCTCGTCATGGACTTCCTTTTCCGGGAACGGCCAAACCGTTATGGGCCGAATAAGCCCAACATTTATTCCTTCTTTACGCGCCAACGCTATCGCGCTCTTACAGATCCTCGCGATAGTTCCATATGCGCAGAGAATAACCTCGGCATTTTCGGTATTATAAAGTTCAACACGAGTCTCTTTCGCCCTTATTTCAGCATATCTCGCCTGTAATCTATTATTCAGATCGCGAAGTTCTTCGGTTTCTATATAGAGAGAATTTATAACAGCGCGCGGTCTGTCGCTCTTTTCGCTCCAACCGATCGTCGCCCAATCTTTTTTAGGAAGAACGCGATTCGATTTATTCTCTTTAAATTCAACCGGCTCCATCATCTGACCTATTATTCCGTCCGCCAAAATCATAACCGGTGTACGATACATATCGGCTATATCGAAAGCCTCCTGCATAAGGTCGATAGCTTCCTGAACCGAAGACGGCGCAAATACGACCAAATGGTAATCACCATGTCCTCCGCCCTTTGTAGCCTGAAAATAATCGCCCTGTGAAGCCTGTATTGAACCAAGTCCGGGACCACCGCGCATCATATTAACGATAACGCAAGGCAACTCCGCACCGGCTAAATACGAAATACCTTCCATTTTTAAGCTTATTCCCGGGCTTGAGCTTGAGGTCATAACCCTGGCTCCTGCTCCGGACGCACCGTAGACCATATTTATAGCAGCTACTTCGCTCTCCGCCTGTAAGAAGCAACCTCCTTCTTTAGGAAGGCGCGCAGCCATATATTCCGGGATATCGTTTTGCGGGGTGATGGGGTAGCCAAAAAAGAAGCGACAGCCTACCCTGATGGCGGCTTCCGCAACGGCTTCGCATCCCTTCATCAATTGTTTCGCCATAATTTCCTCCTGTTACTTTTCGATTTCTATTACCGCATCGGGACAAGTGCGCGCGCAAGAAGCGCAGGCGATACAAGCCTCAATATTTATAATTTCTGCGGGATGATAGCCCTTTGAATTGTACTTATGCTTTGAAAGCTCAATTATTTTTTTCGGGCAAGCCCTTACGCAAAGTCCGCAGCCCTTGCAACGTTCTTCATTGATAGTTACTTTAACCAAATCAATTACCTCTCTTTCGACTAAAAGCCAAACAGGCAGTTATTTATTATAGCAAGCCATGCCCACCTTTTTTTAATTATAACACCCGTCAAGACTAAAAACAACGGTATTTTCTATATACTTTGTTGAATTTTGTAATACGGAATCTAATGTACAAACAATAGACTAAACGAAAGCAAAAATGCTTACGCTCCGCTTCACAATGCTAATCTATCAGTCCATTAAAAAACGCCGCTGCTAAACTTAGTAACGGCGTTATACCTGTTTATTTCATTGAACGCGGCTTACCTAAAATTTCCGCAAATACAACGCCGCGAATAATATCGTTCGGCGACGAAAATAGCGCAAGATCCGACGATGAATTTTGCCAATCGCTCCAACGAACAACCGCTTTTTCAGGTCCGCCCGGCGGCGGTCCCGAACTCCCCTTCATACTCGTCTCCATATTCGTATGATTCGTCGAAAGCGAAGTCACTGCTGTTCTCTTATTCGCATTGCTGTTCATCTTTGTAACAGGTGGCTGCTGCAAATTTTGAGCCGTAAACGCCTTTGGCGGCGGCGCATGTCTCTGTTGCGGAGGCTGCTGCGAACGCGAGTGTTGTTGCGGTTGCGGTTGCGGTTGCGGTTGGTAGCGCGACGGCTGTTTTTGAACCGGCGCTCCCCAAATTTCTTCCTCCTCCATCGGCGTTGTTCGCGTCGCCTGCTCTGTCGGTAAACGTGAAGGAGTCTCGGAAACGTCCCCTTTCGAAGGAGGATGCCCCATTCTTCGCCTTTCCGCCTCAGCATTTTGCCTTCGTTCTTCCTCTTTCTTTTTCAAAGTAGCGGACACTATCGACGACACTACCACGATTACTACGAATATAATAATTATAAAGTCCATATAGACCCTCCTAAACGCGCGGGTTACGCGCGTTTAACCCCCTGCAAAGCCCGCTAAGTAATCATAAAAAAGCGGGTTGCCCATGACAAAATTGCCATAGGTGACAGCTTTAAAATAAACTTTATTGTTTATTTGGCTGCTGAGGGGTTGCGCCCTTACTTATCGCTTCGCGCATATCGGTATCTGCCATTACGTTTTTCATATTATAATAATCGAGAACTCCGAGTCTTCCGCTTCTAAACGCTTCCGCTATAGCCATAGGAACTTCCGCTTCCGCTTCGATAACGCGCGCGCGCATTCCCTGAACCTCGGCGATATTTTCCTGTTCCTGCGCTACCGCCATAGCTCTCCGTTCCTCCGCCTTCGCCTGCGCTATACGCTTATCCGCTTCCGCCTGATCTATCTGCAACTGAGCCCCAATATTCCTTCCAACGTCAACATCAGCTATATCGATTGAAAGTATCTCGAAAGCCGTTCCGGCATCGAGCCCCTTATGTAAAACCGTTCGCGAAATAAGATCGGGGTTTTCGAGAACGTCTTTATGACTCAAAGACGAACCAACCGTCGTAACAATACCCTCGCCAACGCGCGCAACTATCGTTTCTTCGCCCGCGCCGCCGACTAATCTATCTATATTCGCACGAACCGTAACTTTCGCTTTCGCGCGAAGCTCTATACCGTCCTTCGCGATAGCCGAAATTATCGGAGTTTCTATCACCTTCGGATTTACGCTCATTTGTACCGCGTTTAAAACGTCGCGCCCCGCGAGGTCGATTGCGCATGATTTTTCGAAGTCGAGAGGAATCCCGGCGCGCTGCGCCGCAATAAGTGCATTTACAACCCGGTCTACATTTCCGCCGGCAAGATAGTGCGCTTCAAGTTTATTAATATTTAACGAAAGCCCCGCTTTCGTCGCCTTTATCATCGGGTTTACTATTCGGGAAGGTACAACCTTTCTTATTCGCATACCGACAAGTTGAAAAATTCCGACCTTTACGCCGGAAGCGCTCGCGCTTATCCATAGCCCGATAGGTACGAAACTAAAGAATATCGCCAAAAATACAATAACCGCCACGATTATAATAACCGTTAAAATAATTGGATCCATAATTTTTACTCCTTCACTTAATTAATATTGACATAATAAAATATATAAGATAGATGAAGCCAATAAATAATGGCATAGCTATCATTATACCAAAGAATCCGCGCCGTGATCCTTTTCCGTTTGAATTATCCTCCGGATACGGCTCTATAGTTACGGCACATTTTGGACACACCTCGGTAGAAAATACAGTACCGCAAGTTTTACAGCGTTTTATTTTCATCAGAAACCACGAGTATCTTCGTCCCGTCAACGGCGACTATACGAACGGGCGTTCCCCTTTGGATAAATTCGCCTTTCGAAACTACGTCGAGCTTTTTACCGTCAAACTCGGCATTTCCCGCCGGCCTTAGGGTGTTTACACAAATCCCCCTACGACCTATCATGTCCTTCATTTCCTGATCCGAAAGCGAATTCGAGTCACCGTCTATTTTATCCTTTAAAATAATAGGAGAGCGCGATAAAGCCCCTTTATTAAACGAACGGAAGATAAATAACGCTGCAACGAGAAGAATAACCAAAATTATAGCTAGAGTAATTAGCGCATTAAAAAACGCGTTTTGACCCGAACCGGCGGCGGTTAAAACTATCGCGGCGATTAGGGCAACGGCGCCTATCGCTCCGGGAATACCTATCCCCGGCGTCGCCATTTCGATCATCATAAGTACAAGCCCTACGACAAGGCAAATTATAACGGCGGGACCTAGGGCACCAAAATATTGTTCAAAGAAGCTTTGTCCTGCTAAAGGCATCGCCACGGCTATAAAAGCGAGATTCATAGAAAGCACCTCCTGTATAGAGTCTATCACAAAAACCTAAAAATGTGAAATGAAAATTGTATTAATAATGCAAACTTAAAGTGAATGATACGTTTCTTTGAGAACGCAGTTAAAATTCAGAATTTTTTACTTGATCCTTTAAAATTAAAATAATTTCGCGCCGTATAAAAAAGCGGCGCGAAATTTTAAATTCAAAAAGATTTTTATTTTATAGGTGGAGAGGCGGCGACATAGACGCGTACCCTCTCGTTAAAAACGCGGTCTATACTTCGTATAAGTTCATCGCAATCCCCCATCGAAAGATCATATACCGTTATCATCCCCGGTGAGAGAGAAACTAAAACGCTTATTAGAACGTCGAAGCCATCTTTACCGTATTCTATTCGGCTATTCGAATCATCCGTCAAAATACAGTTGCCCTCAGCGGTCAAAATTAGCGTAACCTCTTCTACAATCGATTCTCTAAGGTTCGCGAATTCCGATAAAAACAGGTTTAGCTCTCTCTGTTCCAAAGAAATAAGATATTCCTCCGCCGCTTTATCTACGGCGCGCTCCCAAATCAGCGCAGTTTCATGCATTCTAAACCTTATAAAGCCCTCTAAAACGAGATTTTCGGATTCTTTAAAATGCCGTGTAAGATCACGGCGAACGGGTGTTCTCATCGCCGCGTTCTTAGCATACCTTATTGCTTCCTTCAATATTTCACGCCGCGCTTCTAATTCAAACGGAATATCGTTTACGAGCTTCGCTATCTCGAATTGCGAAATGTCCATTAAAATAAGCTCCGTTGTTGCGGATATACAAGCTTCAAAATCCGTCTCCGAAGCTATTTGAACAGTAAACGAATCCTCTTTCCCTGAAACGGGAAGATCCGCACCGGTATCCTTCAGCCGTCTTAAAAATAGACGGGTGATATCGATTTTATATTCCATCGTTGCTATATTTAGCCCCATATCATCAACTCCATTGTGCATGATATGCTTTTCGGCGCACAGGCGTTCATGCACTTAAAACGGTTTTCTCAATTCGTTTTAGTATGGATTTTTATGTTTAAAAAAGTTCAGACAGTTTTTGGTAAAAAAATCCCAACATTTGCCTAACAGACATGTATTTTTTCTTCACAGATATGTTTGCAAAAAAAAAGGGGCGGATAATATCCGTCCCTTCGTAAAAAAGTAATTATTGATATTTCACTATTGGCTTTCTCGCCGCCGCCGTCTCGTCCGGACGCCCTATAGGAGTCGTAACCGGAGCTTTTTTTAGCTCATTTGGGTTTTCTACGGCTTCTCGCGCTATCGCCTTCATTGCGTCTATAAATTCATCAAGCGTTTCACGGCTTTCGGTTTCGGTCGGCTCTATCATCATAGCCTCATGAACTATTAGCGGGAAATATATCGTCGGCGGATGATATCCGCGATCGATAAGTGCCTTAGCTATGTCGGTAGTTCTAACGCCGCGCTCAAGCATCTCATCAGTAGGCGATATTACAAATTCATGCATACATATTCGGTCATGCGCCGGCGTAAAGGTTCCTTTTAGCTTCGATAAAATATAGTTAGCATTTAATACGGCGTTTTCGCTCGCTGAACGAAGCCCCCGACCTCCGAGAGACAATATATATGCATATGCCTTAACGATAACGGCAAAGTTTCCGTAGAAGCCCTTTACCTTACCTATCGTTTCGGGACGGTCGTAATCCATCTTAATCCCGCCGCCCGGCTCGCGCTCAATAAACGGTACGGGTAAGTAGGGCATAAGACGTTTTTTTACGCCAACGGGACCCGACCCGGGACCGCCGCCGCCATGCGGCGTTGAAAACGTTTTATGAAGGTTTATATGCATTACATCAAAGCCCATATCGCCCGGACGCACTATACCCATTATTGCGTTTAGATTCGCCCCGTCATAATATAAAAGTCCGCCCGCATCGTGTACTATTTTCGCAACGGCTTCAATGTTCTTTTCGAAAAGACCCAAAGTCGAAGGATTTGTCAGCATAAGCCCCGCGGTATTTTCGTCTACGGCAGCTCTAAGCGCATCTAAATCAATGCTCCCGTCCTCGGCGCTCTTTATCTCCTTAGCCTTCATTCCGGACATAGCGACAGACGCCGGGTTCGTCCCATGCGCCGCATCGGGTACTATTATCGTATCACGTTTAAAATCGTTTCTCGCATCGTGATATGCGCGAATAAGCATAAGCCCCGTAAGCTCACCATGCGCACCCGCGGCCGGCTGAAGCGTAAATTTATCCATTCCTGTTATTTCGCAAAGTGCATTGTCCATATCTAAAAGAAGCTCAACAGCCCCTTTCGCCATATCCGGGTCGGAATACGGATGCAAATTCGCGAATAAAGCGGGCAGCTCCTCGTTTATCTTAGGGTTGTACTTCATAGTACATGAACCTAAAGGATAAAACCCGTTATCAACTCCGAAATTTCGGCGTGAAAGATTCGTATAGTGTCTCGCAATATCAATTTCGGAAAGCTCCGGAAGAGGTAAAAGACTATCCTGGCTCATATTTTCGGGAACAAGACCGGAAAGCGCAGGAACGTCTAAAGCGGGTAGATCGTAGCCCCTTCTCCCCTCATGCGAATGTTCAAAAATCAGTTTATAGGAAGCTCTCATGCCTTCACCTCCAGCGCGCCTATCAGCGCATCTATCTCGTCCCTCGTATTGCATTCGGTAGCGCACCAAAGAACACCGTTATCGCCCGGGAATAAGCGAGAGAGAGGAAGTCCTCCAATAAAGCCCTTTTCTTTCAATATATCGTTTATTTCCGAACCCGGTATCGCGGAATCGGTAACGAATTCATTAAAGAAGGGTGCGTTATAACGAAGCGTCATCCCGCAGACATTCGTAAGCCCGTCCATAAGGTAATGTGCCTTTTGAATGTTTTGATCCGCCACTTCCTTCATTCCCTCTTTACCCATACATGCTAAGTAGATACTCGACATAATAGCACAGAGCATCTGGTTTGAACAGATATTACTGCTCGCCTTTTCGCGGCGTATATGCTGCTCTCGCGCCTGAAGAGTCAAAACGAAAGCACGGTTTCCCTCCGCATCCGCCGTTTGTCCAACTATTCTTCCGGGAAGGTTTCGCATAAGCTTAGAAGTACAGGACATAAACCCGACATATGGACCGCCGAACGAAATAGGAATCCCCAGCGTTTGACCGTCGCCTATCGCTATATCGGCTCCGATATCTTTCGGGCGCTTTATAGCCCCCAAAGAAATCGGGTTTACATACTCTATCATAAGCGCATTATTTTCATGCGCCATAGCGGAAAATTTATCCGCATCCTCAATAACGCCGTAAAAATTCGGAACGGCAACGAATAGCCCCGCAGAATCCCTAAGGTTCGCTTCTAGAGAATAAATATCGGTGCTTCCGTCGCGGTTAAGCGGAATTACAACGATTTCTATCCCCGAAAACCGCGCGTATGTCTTCATCGTCGTTAAAACGTCCGGATGTAGTCCCGCGGAAACGAGAACCTTTTTCTTGCGCTTAACGTCACAGACCATATGCATAGTCTCCGCCGCCGCGGTTGCCCCGTCGTAAACCGACGCGTTCGCCGCGTCTAGACCGGTCAATGCGCAAACAAATGTTTGAAATTCAAATATTGCCTGCAACATTCCCTGACTCATTTCAGCCTGATATGGGGTATATGCCGTATAAAGTTCGCTCCTCGAGACAATTTGCGGAACGATAGCCGGGATATAATGCCTATAGGCTCCCGCCCCTCTAAAAAGAGGCAGTTCCTGATTAGAATCGGCATATGCCTTAAAGACGCGGCGAATTTCCAGCTCGCTAAGACCGACCCCGTCTTCGCCTATAGCTAAAGTTCGATTAAGCCTAAGGTTAGATGAGATATCGGAAAAAAGCCCGTCGACAGAATCGACTCCAATCTCCTTCAGCATCTCGTTCCGTTCCTTTAACGTATTAGGAACATAACTTCTCATCGCTTATTCCTCCGAAGCGACGAACGCGTCGTAAGTATCGGCGTCGATAAGTTCAATCTCATCTATTTCGCCAACCTTTATAGCAACTATGAAGTTCTCATATGGGTCGCTGTTTAAAAGCTCGGGGTTATCGTCCAACGCTTCGTTGATCTCAACTATTTCCCCCGAAACAACGGTTATTATATTCGATACCGCCTTTACGCTCTCAACCGTAACGATAGGATCACCGGAGGCGAAATTTTCGCCCAATGACGGCATTTCAACGAAAACTATGTCGCCCAGTGCATCCTGTGCATGATCGGTTATGCCTATTTTAGCAACGCCGTTTTCTACCATTATCCATTCATGTTCCTTCGTATACTTACGATCCTTAGGTGTGTTCATTTTTTACCTCCAAAAAAATTTATTATTAGGCAACGCCTTTTTTACGCTCTCTTATAGAAGGGGAGCGCAACCTTCGAGGCTTTAACGCGTCTTCCGCGAATATCTATCTCATAGAATTCAGCTTCCGCGTCCTCAATATTAACGAGAGCCATCGCATAGTTCCCTTTAAGTGCCGGAGCGGGACCGCCGCTCGTTACCTGACCTACAAGCCTATCGCCAACGTATAGATCCGTATGCTCACGCGCAATGCCCTTATCTATAAGTTTTAGACCTATCCTTACGCGCTTTTGATCCTGCGCCAGCGCATCTTTGCCTATAAAGCTTTCTTTTTTCATCTTAATCGCGAAATTTAATCCGGCCTCGCGCGGAGATATCGAAGCCGTTATCTCGTGTCCATAAAGAGGCATAGACGCTTCAAAGCGAAGCGTATCGCGCGCGCCAAGTCCGCAGGGGAGAAGTCCGAAAGGAGTTCCCGCCGCAATAAGTGCTTCGTAGATTACCATTCCGTCCTTAGCTTTGCAATATATCTCAACACCGTCCTCACCAGTATACCCCGTACGCGACATTAGGCATTTAAGCCCCGCAACCGTTACATCCTCGTTGAACGTATAGTTCTTTTCCGGAATCGTTCCGGAAACGCCGACCGACCTTAAAACGTCCATAAAACATGGACCCTGCAAAGCTATTTGCGCCCATTCATCGGACTGATTTTCGATTTTTACATCGCCCGTCCGATTTTTTTCGAACCAGTTAAAGTCTTTTTCGGTATTCGCCGCGTTTACAACGAGAAGATAATGATCGTCCGCCAGCTTATAAATCAGTATATCGTCGACCGTTCCTCCATCGGGATAACAAACCGGGGAATAACGACAACGACCGGGAGTCATAGTCGTTATATCGTTCGTCACCAAATTTTGGATATACGAAAACGCGTCCGCACCGGAAACGTCTATCTCGCCCATATGCGAAACGTCAAAAATGCCGACATGTTCCCGAACCGCCATATGCTCCGCAATGACCGATGAATACTGAACGGGGAGCGCCCATCCGCCAAAATCGATTATCTTGCCATTTAAAGCAAGATGTGCCTCATAGAGAGGGGTTTTCTTGAGATTGTCCATACAAAAAAGAACCTCCGGTTTACTAAAATTCCGCACCAATTATATTGCAAATTGCCAAAAAACGCAAAGGGGTACCCACGATATATTTATTTTCGCCGCAAATCCGAATTATTAGTACGATTTTGCGCCTAAAAGGCAATAAAAAACAGCGATTGAAATTCAATCGCCGTAAAAAACCGATAATAACAAAAAAAATTTGAGCATACAGTAAGCCGAGTTCTGTCAAAGTGTGACCATCTATCTTGTCCATGCGTTACCGCATGGCTTTAGCGATTACAAGGAGCGTGACGGACCGCCATTAAATGCTCCCAATTCAATCTTGCTCCGAGTGGGGTTTACAGATGCGGAAAAGTTGCCAGTCCGCCGGTGAGCTCTTACCTCGCCTTTCCATCCTTACCGTTTTTTAAAAAACGGCGGTTTATTTCTGTTGCACTATCCCTGGAGTCGCCTCCGCCGGGCGTTACCCGGCACCCTGTCCTGTGGGGCTCGGACTTTCCTCATACGGACTAAGCCGGTATGCGGTCACATAGTATACTCAAAAAGGTTGTTATTAAGCCACGCGGCTTCAGCCTTTATCTTTAGAAAAAACAAACCATCATTTATATGTATAAAATTCTTCCGCAATGTTCGCAGGTAGCTATTACGTCCCCGCGCGCAACGCGCGTCGTTATCGAAGAGGGAAGCGAAACGTTACATCCCGTACATTTCCCGTTCTCAACCTTAGCCGTCGGAATTGGAAAATTCTTTTTAAGCATTATATAGCGTTTCATAAGCAGCTCGGGAACTTTCGATTTTAGCTGTTCAAGCTTTTTCTTAGATGCCTCAATCTCCGGGCGCGCCGCCTCATGTTCAGCGTCACATATAACTTTTATTTCATCATATTCTTTCTTTAGCTTCCCGCCTTTTTTAAGGGTTTCCCCAAGGCTTCGTTCCGCCTTTTCAAATTGATCAAGGTCATCTATAAGCTTTTTTCTTAAAACGTCCATCTCGGCTTTTATTGATCTCAAAGACGAATGAAGCTCAAAAGCCTCCTCGGCGGTACAATTTTCGTCACTCTCCATTATCGCGAGATCCTCCTCTTCGAGCTTTAGCCGTTCCTTCAATACGTCATGTTGTACATGTAGACCATCTATGGTTTCGCTCATTTCTTCAACTTGCTTCTCGAGAGTAGCTTTTTGCAACTGAAGCTCCCGAAGCGTTTTTCTAAGTTTGATCATGGTTTGCCCCGCAGAAGACGAACGCGTCTTGGATTCAAGCCTCTCAATATTAAGCTCCGCCTCCTGATAGTTCAATAATGCTTCAATATTTCCCATATCTCTCTCCTCTTCATCACGACTCCGGCGAAAGCTTTAAAGGCGTAGCTCCCGAAACCGCCAAATTATATTTTACACCTAAAGTGAGTTTTTGTAAACGTTTTATCAACGGCTTTAAAACAGCGAACTCCGTTTCATGATGCCCCGCAACTATAACGGGAAGATCCAGAGCGAGAGCCGATATCGCCTGACTATGCTTTATTTCTCCGGTTATAAAAGCATCCGCACCAAGGGCACTTATCGACTGTATATCACCGCCGCCGCTACCGCCCATAACTGCTACCCGCTTTATCGGCTTCGTTAGCTCTCCGGTATACCGCGATAGAGTATACAATTCCCTATTTACCCGCTTTAAAAGCATAGATAAAGGAACCTCCGTCCTAAGATTCCCGACGCGTGCAATATTTTCCGGTGGAACGGGAACAGCGTTTTCGATCTCTAAAAGTGAACATAAAACATCGTTAACCCCGTCCTTCGCCGCATCAAGATTCGTATGCGCGCTATATAGCCCTATACCGTTTCTAACTAAAATATAGGCGGCGGAAGTATCCGGATGATTCGGTAAAATCCGTTTTATTCCGTTGAAAAATAAAGGATGATGAGTTAAAACTAAATCCGCTCCGGTTCTTACCGCCTCCCGCGCAACCTCCGTCGTACAATCGAGAGCAACGAGAACGTTTTTTATCTCCGACCTATCCGTTCCGATAATAAGTCCGACATTGTCATATGACATAGCTAACTCAAGCGGAGCTATAGAATACATTGATGCAATAAATTCATTTAAAGTCATAATTCCCTCCCGAAAAACTCGGCTACTGTCGCGCCATATGGCTCAATATTTGACACCGCGTCCATTACTGATTCCCTTTCGTAACGGACGTTTAAAAGGGCATTCTTTAAGCGATCCGTAAAATATTCTTCCATCACATCCGAATAAAACTCAACGTCGCTTATTATCCCGTTTTTAACGCAAAAATTTGCCGTAAGCTCGAATGCGTCGAATTTTTCGCTCATAGTAACGTCGAACCGCTTTGTTTTTCCAAAACGCCATTCCCAGGATTTGAATTTTTCAAGATATTCTTTAAATAGCAGAGTATTAATAAGCTCGCTCTCCAACTCCGGCTTTGTATCTCCGTATTCTTCCGAAAACGCCTTTATCAGCTCCGCTTTAACCGCCTCAACCGTTATTCCCTTATCTATTTCAGATAAATTACAAACACGACCGCGCGCGCTCTTAACCGAATGTGAAACGAGTTTAGCCTTTGAAGGTGATAAAACCGAGGCAAGCTTTGACATATCGGCGTTTATAAGAATCGTCCCATGATGAAGGCTTACGCCGTCCCCATTTAAAAACGCGTTCCCGCTAAACTTCGCTCCCGAGTCCGTAACAATATCATTTCGCCCTGAAAACTCCGCTTTTACTCCAAGAGCCGAAACAGCTTTAACAATAACGGATAACTGCCTTTTAACGTCATAATCGGCAGTACGCATAATAAAGGTAAAATTTAAATTGCCCATATCGTGAAAAACCGCCCCGCCCCCCGTCGGACGACGAACGAGGGTAACGCCCAATTCCAAAAGCTTATTCTCACTGCATTCGTTTTTAGCGCACTGATTTCTCCCTATAACGACGGTATTGGCATTTTGCCAAAGATAGAGCGTTGCCCCGCCCCCCTGCGTTTCAAAAAGTACGCTTTCGAGGGCAAGATTATAACATGGATCCGTCGAATTAGTTATAACTAATCTATTAGACATATATAAAATCTCCATCAATCAAATTTAGCTTTTGCAAAGATCATTCGCCCCGCGCTCGTTTGTAAAACGCTCGTCACCGTCGCCTCTATATCCGATCCTATATATTTACGCCCGTTTTCAACGACAATCATAGTTCCGTCATCCAAATATGCCACACCTTGATTATATTCCTTCCCCTCCTTCGATATAAGGATTTTTATATCCTCTCCCGGAAGAAGGATCGGCTTTATAGCGTTAGCAAGGTCGTTTATATTCAAAACTTTTACGCTCTGAACTACGGCAACCTTATTAAGATTATAATCGGTTGTTATAACCATGGCTTTTTTCTCACCCGCAAGACGGATAAGCTTACTATCCGCTTCGGCTATATCGTCATAATCTGTATCGTCCACCTTTATGGGTAGACTCAATTCCTTTTGCATACGGTTCAGTATATCAAGACCTCGCCGCCCCCTATTTCTCCTTAGAGGATCGGGGCTGTCGGCTATATGCCTCAGCTCGTCCAAAACAAAAAGCGGAATAATGAGAGTTCCCTCTATAAACCCCGTAAAACAGACGTCCAATATTCGACCGTCGATAATAGTGCAAGTATCTAAAAGCTTAATTGAGGCGCTGTTATCACCCCTTTCTCCGCTTTTCCCGCGTTTAAAAATCAATGGCCACTGAATATCGCCCTTTCTCCTATACATAACTCGCCAACCCAAATATCCGAGAGTAGCATATACTACGATATCTATTATAGTCGGCAAATATGGTATCGGTATCGTCTGTATCATAAGGCTCAAAAGATATGCAATAAAAAGTCCAATTATAAGACCTAGAACGCAAAGCAAAATATCTAAAACAGACATTGAAGATATATGTTCCTCGAGCTTTTCAACGCTTATTAAAAACCTATCAACAGCGCGCGAAGAAAAAAAGAAAAAAATAAGTCCAAAAGCAACTGCGCTAACAGCATAGATTGAAATAACCGCGAAAAACGGAATCAATACGTCTAGAGACGGATACCCCCAATCAATAAAAAGTTTATTAACTAAGCTTACTAAAGCTACGCCGATGGCGACTCCCATCAGCGTAAGCAATATTCTAAAAAGTTTTTTTACCATAAAAATCCTTCCGTAAATATTAAAAATTCAGTTATTTGGTCTTGCCTTCAAGCACCTCCATAAAATAATCGGATTCGTTTCCGCTCGCCGCAACAAGTTCGCCCAATAAGACCGACCTCGCGGTCAAAAGCATTTTCCTTTCACCCGTTGAGAGTCCCCTCTTATTCTCGCGCTGAGAAAGGGTCTTTACAACATCCGCAACCTCGAAAACCGTTCCGTTCTTTAATTTTTGGAGATTTTCCCTATATCTTTGATTCCAATTTCCACAATCTGTTTCAGGTTCAATTTTTAAAAATTCCATGACTTCATCGTATACGTCTAAATCAATTATTTCTCTGAGACCTACAACATTTGCCGTTTCAACGGGAATCATGGCGGTCATCCTTCCGCCTAAAAAACGCATTACATAATATTGCGCCTTTTCGCCCAGCACGTTTTGTTCTTCTATTGAATCTATAACGCCAACGCCGTGCATTGGATAACACACCTTCTCACCAACTGCAAACACTTTTTCTCCTCCTAAGCCGGGTCACCATGCAATAGGCATAGTAATCCCTTGTTTATACTATACTGCAATACCTAGGTTTTGTCAAGGCAAAACCTAGGTATTGGATATTATCTATTTCGATATGACTTTTAAGAAAAACGTTTTTATAAAAAAGAGCCCTCCGAAAAAATTTCAGACGGCTCTTATATTAATTAAATTTCAGTCGTTAAAAGCTTATTCGATAACGCTGGCAACAACTCCGGCACCTACGGTTCTTCCGCCTTCGCGAATAGCGAAGCGAAGTCCCTCTTCGATAGCTATAGGTGTTATAAGTTTTATCTCCATGCGAATATTATCGCCGGGCATTACCATTTCAACGCCTTCCGGAAGGGTTATAATCCCCGTTACGTCCGTCGTCCTAAAATAAAACTGAGGACGGTAGCCCGGGAAAAACGGTGTATGACGACCGCCTTCTTCTTTCGTCAATACGTATACTTCGCTATTAAAATGCGTATGTGGCTTAATCGAACCCGGCTTCGCGAGAACCTGACCGCGCTCAATATCCGCGCGCTGTACTCCGCGAAGAAGAACACCAATATTATCTCCCGCTATAGCCTGATCAAGGAGCTTTCTAAACATTTCAACGCCGGTTACTACGGTCGAACGCGTTTCGGCGGAAAGACCAACTATTTC
>JAVVSK010000009.1:0-87570 GCA_036654235.1 Clostridia bacterium
CCTCAACAAGAAAAACACCGCACAGGTGCAAAGTGAAATTTCAAATTTACAGCAAAAAATATTTAAGCTTAAGCATCGTGAAGAAGAACTTAAGGCGCTTTTCAAACGGCTGTATGAGGATAATGTGCTGGGTAAAATTCCAAACGAAGTCTTCCGTGCCCTAAGCCAAGACTACCTTGATGAGCAAAAAGAAATAGCCGCTGCTATTCCAGAGAGAGAAAAAGAGCTGGAAAAGCTCAAAAGCAGCATCGCCAATGTAGATTTATTTATAGCCAAAGCCAAGCAGTATCCGGAAATTCCGGAGCTGACTTCCGAAATCCTCCACCTGTTTATTGATAAGATTGTGGTTGGTGAAAAATCCGAACGATACTCAAGAACAGCATTTCAACAGGTGACCATTTACTACCGTGATGTTGGATTATTAGATTTAGCCGATACGCAGGCACTTCAAAGGGAGTTAGGCGTGGCATAAGAATAGCAAAGAGCAGACAGCTCGGTGAAAGCTGTCTGCCCAAATGCAACAAAACTATTGAATTAAAAATGTTTCCCTGTAACACACTGGTTTATTGCATCAGACTTTTTTATTTCGATATTATCTTTGATTATTTAACGGCGGTTTTTTCAGGCGCTGCTTCGCATTTTGTTTCGGCACAAGAGGAACAGGATAAAACATTCTCTCCCATATCCTTCATAGCGAGGTTAAAGCTGGCAATAGCGACTTCTATCATTTCTTCCGTAGGTTCTTTAGTAGTTATAAGCTGTAAGCCCATTCCGGGGGCACGGACAATACGCGCTAAGAGGTTGTTGCTCTTAGCGGCGGCCTGTAAAACTTCGTAAGAAATACCGGCAACGAGAGGAAGAAAAACGAGTCTCGTGGCAAGTCTAAATAAAAATCCTAAAAATCCTTCCAAATGAAGCGGGATTATAAAGTCTATGGTTGTAAAAAAAAGTATGCTTACCGCCATAACGAGAAATAAATAGTTGGTTCCGCAGCGCGGATGAAGCCGTTTATATTTCATTGCATTTTGCGGCGTAAGCTCATCTTCTGCTTCGTAACAAGCTATTGTTTTATGTTCTGCTCCATGATACATAAAAACGCGCTTTATATCTTTTATGCCAGCGCACATAAGAATATAACCCAAAAATATAAGCAACCGGACACCGCCCTCAATTAGAGAGCGCCAAATATCACGGTTAGCTGAACCACCATATATAAGGTTTCCGATAACGAGGGGTAAAACGAAAAACAAACCGACGGACATTACGATAGCGAGAACAACGGCTAGTCCGACAACGACTTTTTCAACGGATTTACCGAAAAGTTTCGATAAAAACTTTTCAAATTTAGAGGGTTCATATTGTTCGGGTTCTTCGCCATAAAGCTCAGCGCTTCGCGTCATCATCTTCATACCGTTAGTAAGTGACTCAATAAAAGCAACGACACCGCGAACAATCGGAAGCCCTAAGAACGTCCCCTTTTTCGCCTTCGAGGTACATTCTGTATATTCAGTCACGATTTTACCGTCATTCGTTCTTACGGCCATAGCTATGCCCTTTTCGGACTTCATCATGACACCTTCCATAACGGCCTGACCGCCAACTTTGCATATTCTCATTAAACAATCTCCTTTATCTGCTTTTTATTATAACACATTCCACTCAAAAATGTGTGAATATAATGCAAAGAAAACGCGAAGTATGATATTTCATAAAAACGTAAATTATGTTTATTTATGCCGATAAGTATCGATAAAAATGATCAGCCTAATAACCGATAAGCTTCGGTTGGTAGGCTGATAATTATTTTTAATATGAAATCGCAAGAATATTCTGAGGGCGGCGTGAAAAATCAAGTAGAGAGCGATCAGTTATCCATACTTTCGCCCATTTGCAGTAAAAATATATCGCTATATTCAGGACAGGAGGAAAGGAGTTCTGAATGCGTCCCCATACCTATTATTGAGCCGTTATTTAGAACCATTATCTTATCTGCATTCATAATTGAGCTTACACGCTGAGCAACTATTACGGTAGTCGTATCTGAAAAGTTTTTAGCGAGGGCATGACGAAGGTTGGCGTCCGTTTGATAATCGAGGGCGCTTGAGCTGTCGTCAAGGATCAATATTTCGGGGTCATTAGCAAGGGCGCGCGCAATCAATATTCTTTGTTTTTGTCCACCGCTTAAATTCGCGCCTTTAACCGTTAGGCGATGTAGGAATCCACGCTCTTTTGTTTTAATAAAGTCCGCCTGCGCAAAATCAGCTGCTTTTTCAACTGCCTCCGGTGAGAGAGAACGCATGAAGTCAATATTGGCGAGAATAGTATCCGCAAATAAATAGTCGTTTTGGAATACAACCCCGAATTTCGTATGTAAAATTTCGTTTTCGATCTCGTCGGCGGGAATACCGTCTATTAGAACAGATCCGGAATCAGGGTCGTAAAATCTTAGGAGCAGACTTATAAGAGTTGATTTTCCGCTTCCCGTCGCTCCTAAAATACCGAGTGTTTCACCTTTTTTAAGTGCAAAGCTTATATTATTAAGGTTGTTTCCCACCTTATTATAAGAAAAACAAACGTTTTTAAATTCAACGGCATAGTCGTTTTCGCGCGTTTTTAAAGAGGGCTTTACCTTCATATCGTTTTCGGTTGCGAAGACGGTATCTATTCGCTTAGCGCTAGCTGCGCCCTTTGAATACATAACGAAAAGGCGAGTTACCATTACCATAGCGTTTAAAATTATAGTGAAGTAGCTTAAAAATGCGATTATTTTTCCGGGCTGAGTTAATCCTCCGTTTACCCTAAACGCGCCAACGATGATAACGAGAGTAAGCCCTAGGTTTAATAAAAAGCTCATAGTCGGATTCGTTATAGCCATGACTATGCTCGCCTTTTGATCGCGCTTTACGACTTCCTCATTCACCTCATAAAAACGCGCTTTTTCATACTCGGTTTTTGAAAGCGCCTTTATAACGCGAACTCCGGTCATGTTTTCCTGTACCTTTCTAACGAGCTTGTCCTGGGAAAGCTGAACATTTGTATATAGCGGTATTCCCTTTCTCGAAATCATAAAAATAATAAAGGCGAGAATAGGTAAAGTAAAAACAAGGACAAGAGTTAGAACGGGTTCCATGTTGAAGGTAATTAATATTCCGCCTAAGAGAAGTATAGGAGCACGAATCCCGAGACGTTGCATTCGGTCGACCATCTGATGAACAAAATAGGTGTCTGAGGTTAGGCGCGAAATTAGCGAAGGAATAGTAAATTCGTCCGTCTGTCTACTTGAAAGGGAAGCAATTTTAACAAAAAGATCATGTCTATATTGTTGCGTAAAATTCCTTGAGAGTACGGTCGACATGCGGTTAGCCCAAACGTTGAATATAAGGGCAACGACGGCGCATAGAATCATTATGCCTCCCCAAAAATAGACCATTCCCATGTCGTTGGTCGGAACGATGTCATCCAATATATAAGAGAGTAACATGGGTAAAAGTAAATCCATAATAGTGCCTACAAATTTTATGACAAATTGTAGGCTCATAATTGGTATTTTGGGTTTTAAATAAGATAATACACGTTTCATATAAGTATTTCCCGGGCAATTTTATTTTCGACAATCATACCAACATTGCCTCCGAGCTTCGCCATTATTAAGGCAACGCGGGGATTTGCGGCTTCGCTTGCCCTAATCAACGTAAGCCTTTTTATTTCAAAAGAATTTTTTCTGAGTGCGTCGAAAATATCCGAAAGCTCAGAAACCGGATAAACAAAATAGCATCTTGCACCGAACTTTAAAACGCGTTTCATAGCTAAACAAATATCTATGATTGAAAGATCAGAAAGATGAGTGGATAAGCATCTGCTTTCGTTTTTACTCATAGAATGTCCGCGAAAATAGGGAGGGTTGCAGACGGCAGCATCGAAAAAACCGTTAAAAGTTTTATAAGCGTCGCGAATGTCCATAGTAAAAAAATCAACTTTGTCCTGATCGTTCATAGCTTTAGAACGATTTGCCATGTCAATAATATCTTCCTGAATATCTATCCCGACGACCCTAGCGCCCATATGTGCATTTATGAGCAGAGCTATAGCACCCGAGCCGGTTCCGAAATCTATACATCTTTCGTTAGGCTTTAGCGAGGCAAAGCGCGAGAGAAGGACGGAGTCCTCCGTAAAACAATACATATTTGGGTTTTGTATTATGCGGAGAGACTTATATTTTAGGTCGTCTATGCGTTCACCATATTTTAAAACCGGCGCGTTCATGATACAACTTTTTTATTTTTTAATAGACAGTCTATGAGCGACCATACGGTAAAGACAGCGGAGGTAGCCATACAAATATAGTCGAACCGAATGCCGATAGCTCCGAAAATCGGATTGCCAAAGAGAATTACGCTTATCGTAATCGCCTGAAGAATTGTTTTAATTTTCCCTAAAGCTCCGGCGGCGATAACGATACCTTTTTGAACGGCAACGAGCCTAAAACCACTTATTATAAACTCACGCGAGATAATGATAAAAACGAAAAGTTCTCCGAAAATGGGCGGAAGAAGCCCACGCCCTAAAAGCATAATGAAAGCGCTTCCCGTGAGAAGCTTATCCGCCATAGGATCCATTAGCTTTCCGAAATCGGTAACAAGATTATGTTTTCTTGCATAATACCCATCGTATATATCCGTAAGGTAGGCTAAAATAAATATTACGGCGGCAATAGTAAGGTTAAAATCAACGGGTATATAAAAACATGCGACAAAAACGGGAACGGCGCACATTCGTATTATAGTAAGCTTATTTGGAAGGTTCATAAAAGCTCACCCATGATATCATATTCTTTAACCGCCGTTAACTTAATTTGTACAAAATTTCCGGGTTTTAGGGCGGAATCGTTTAACTTTATATAAATTTTCCCATCGACCTCGGGAGCTTCGGCGTAGCTTCTCCCTATAGCATATTTATTTCCGACGGACTCGATTAAAACTTCGGTTTCCGAGCCTATTCGCTTATTATTTTGTTCTATCGCGATAGCGCGCGCCGTTCGCATTATAGCGTCGAATCTTTCTTCGGAAACAAAGCTATCGACCTTATCGGAAAAATCGAACGCGGGAGTATTATCCTCGTCAGAATATGTAAAAGCACCGAGTCTATCGAGACGATATTCGGTTATAAATTGTAAAAGCGTTTCAAACTGTGCATCTGTTTCGCCAGGGAAGCCGGATATAACGGTTGAACGGATTATGAAGTCGTGCGCCAGATTTTTCGCGTATTTTATTATGTTTTTAATATGTTCGGACGAACCTCTACGGTTCATTCGGCGAAGGATATCATCATCAATATGCTGAATAGGCATATCGAGATAGTTGACGACATTTTTAAGGCTAACTATCGTATCTATAAGTTCGGTATCGACAGTATCGGGGTAAGTATAGAGAATTCTAAGCCATTTTAGCCCTTTGAGAGGTGAAATGCGTTTTATAAGTTCGCTTAGGCTTGGCTTTCCGTATAAATCAATACCATATGCGGAAGTATCCTGCGCGATAAGCGTAATTTCCGAAACTCCGTCATGAATAAGGGTGCGTGCTTCATTAACAATAGTTTCCATAGGGACGCTTACTCTTCCGCCGCGGATGAGCGGGATAGCGCAATAGGCGCATCGGTTGTCGCATCCGTCCGCAATTCGGATATATGCCGAATACGGGGGAGTAGTCAGAATTCTTTTCGGGGCGCATATACGCAAGGTTTTTCCGGCTAACCTAGCAATTTCAAGTGCGAGAGAGGGATAGTCTTTAACGCCGAAAAAGAGGTCGACCTCGGGAAGCTCGCTCATCAAAGACTCTTTATATCTTTCAGAGAGACATCCGGAAACGACGAGCAACTTTAGGACACCATCACGCTTTAAAGTTGCCGTCTCTAATATTGTATCTATGGACTCTTGTTTTGCGCTCTCAATAAAGCCGCATGTATTTATGACTATTATTTCCGCCTTAGCGCGGTCGTTCGTTATCTCGAAACCGAACGACTTAAGCTCACCTAGGAGAGTTTCTGTGTCAACTAAGTTTTTGCTGCACCCCAGCGATATTACCCCTATCTTATTCATTTTGCCTCCTGCTTAAAATTCATTGTCTTTCGATTCTTCGATAATATCATCGTTTGCGGTAGGTATAGGCGAATATTCGACACCGAACATTTGCCTATACTGAAGATAATCTATTAGAAGTTTTCGCGGCTTACTTCCGTCGTAGCTTGAAACTATTCCGCGCTGTTCCATTATGTCTATAAGTCTTGCCGCGCGCGCATATCCGACTCTTAGCCTTCTTTGAAGCATCGATATTGAAGCCTGATTCGTGTCTAAGAGAATTTGAACCGCTTCGGGCAAAAGCTCATCATCATATCGGTTTTGCGTTTTTTCGCCTTCAAAATTAGACGAAACCTCGGCTATCTCAATTAGGGCTTCCGCGTTAAATTTATGTTCCTCCGGCGAAACACCGAAAAATTCGATTATCTTTTCAACCTCATCTATCGTTATAAATGAGCATTGAACGCGCGTAGGTTTACTGTCCCCATTTGCGTGGAAAAGCATATCGCCACGCCCTAAAAGTTTTTCGGCACCGCCCCCGTCGAGGATTACCCGTGAATCGACGGAAGAACTGACCATGAAGGCTATTCGTGACGGTATATTTGCCTTTATAAGACCGGTTATAACGTCGACGCTTGGGCGCTGTGTAGCGACGATAAGATGAATTCCGCAGGCGCGACCGAGCTGCGCAATTCGACAGATAGATTCTTCTATCTCCTTCGCGGCGACCATCATAAGATCAGCAAGCTCATCTATTATAACGACTATCCGCGGGAGTTTTTCGGCATCTTCGCCGAGCCTTAAATTATAGGTATCAAGGTCGCGCGCGTTTAACTTAGCCATCGCCTTATACCGCTGTTCCATCTCGTTTACCGCCCAGTGTAGAGCGCCCGCCGCCTTTTTAACGTCCGTAACGACGGGAATTAAGAGGTGCGGAAGCCCAGCGAAAACTTGAAACTCGACGACCTTTGGGTCAATAAGTATCATTCTAAGCTCTTCGGGCGAGGATTTATAGATCATACTTATAATAATATCGTTGACGCAAACGCTCTTTCCGGCTCCGGTAGCTCCCGCGATAAGGAGATGCGGCATTCGCTGAAGGTCGCCTACGACGGTTTTACCGGCGATATCCTTTCCTAAGGCGAAGGTCAATGGAGATTTGCTTAATTTAAACTCGTTCGACTCTATCAACTCGCGAAGGTATACCATAGACGTGCATTTATTTGGAACTTCTATTCCTATCGCGGCTTTACCCGGAATAGGCGCTTCGATTCGGACGCGTGGCGCGGCAAGAGCGAGGGCGAGGTCGTTCGAGAGAGAAGTTATCCTACTAACCCGAACCCCCTGAGCGGGCTGCATCTCATAGCGCGTTACTACGGGACCTACGGTTACGTTAGTTATTCTAACGGCAATTTTAAAGCTTGCAAGCGTATTTATTAAGAGCTTCGCGGTTTCGGACGGGCTCTCCGTATTTAGCGTACGCTTTTCGGGAGGGTTTAAAAAGCTGACCGGGGGGCATTGATATGATGTATACGGGACGGAAACCGGAGCGTCAAGATCGATTTTATCAGACTCAATCGCATTTTCTTCCGGTTTAAAGGGAACTAAAGGTTCGGGATTTGGATATTCATATGAATGCGGACGCGTAACTATAACGGGATCGGGAATATCGGGGACTAGGGGAATTTTGTCCGTTCCCAACTCACGGTTTATAGCTTCTATATCTATATCATGATTAGCGGAGAAATTTTTTTCGGGGGAAACCGCTTCATCCTTAGTTTTTAGAGGACCTTCAAGTGGTAAAAAGTCCAACTCACCATCCCATAAATCCACCTTGTGCGCAGATTTTTCGAGTTTTTTGCTTTTTTTTCTTTTACCGTCCCAAATGTTTTCAAGGTTAAAATCCGCGCTCTCGTTCGGGTCGTTTTGTAAAAACAAATCCGGGAAATCTATAACGTCTTTAGATATCGAAGCGCGCTTTTCTTCGTGGGCTTTTGTTATTTTTTGTACATTTTTATCCATTACCATCTTTACCCGTTTGCTCATAGATTTTAAAGATAGGCGCGTCGATATTAGGGCGGTTATAATGGTCAATGCGATTAAAAGGACGAGAGTGCCGATGTTTCCCAATAAGAGGAGGAACGGGTAGGAGAGGAGCGCGCCAAAAAGCCCGCCTCCGGACTTGAATTCACTTCCAACATTAAAAGCATTGCCGTAATAAGCTATGAGCCCACTCCCGTTTAACGGATAGACGGACGAATGAATAATGGTGATTATAAGAAAAATACAAATAAGCGCGGAAAATATAGCGCCTTTTCTAAGCGTGGCTTCGGATTTTATTATTCTAAGAAGTCCGAATAATAAAAAAAGAGGAGGGAGACAATAAGAAAAAACCCCGATAAGCCCGAAGGAAACGGTTACGACGGCGGAGCCTATTACGCTAGTTTCGAGCGAATAGATAAAAATAGCAAGCAAAATTCCGAAAGCGATAAATACGATACCAAGTATTTCTCGTTTCGTTTCGGGCTTCATCTTTAAAGTTTCGGCTTCATTTTGCTTATATGAGGCAGTTTTAGCCGATCCGGCGACCTTCTTTTTTACATTGCCGTTTTTTTTCGCGTTCGAATATGGAGTTTTATTATTGTCTTTTTTCAATTACTTTTTTTACTCCTCTAAAAGCGAAATTTTTTCTATACGCCGCGAATGCCTACCTCCGTCGAATGTTGAGGTTAAAAACTCGTTGACAATCGCCTTCGCAAGTTCAAAGCCTATTATACGGGCACCGAGAGCCAGTATGTTCGCGTCGTTATGTGCTCTCGCCAGTTTCGCGGAAACAGGTTCGGAACAGAGCGCACAGCGAACGCCGTTTATTTTATTTGCGCAAATGCTAACTCCTATACCTGTCCCGCAAATTAAAATGCCACGTTCAAATTCACCGGAGACGACGGCGCGCGCAACCGAAGACGCAATATCCGGATAATCAACACTATTTGTATTAAAGCAACCAAAATCACGAAGTTCAAAATTATTTTCGCCTAAATAAGTAATCAGCTCGTTTTTTAATAAAAATCCCCCGTGGTCGGATCCTATTGCAATTTTCATATAAAGTCAGCCTACTTTCGAAAAAACGGTCTTCTTTGCGTTTTTACTTTCGGGGAGCATAGTCATAACTGTTTTATCGGAGCTAAATTGTATAGAATAGAAAGCGGTCGTAACGTTACCTTTTCCGTCTACTGTTCTTATTACAACGCGCTCAACATGAGGAGTATAAAAAAACTTACGAATCGATAGATAGCCGTCGTCATACGGATTTTCAGCATCATGTGAAGTTATTGTACCGTCCTTATTGAAGGTTATAATCTGCGTTGTACCAATTACTTTCCAGTCTCCGATAAAAGGCGCAATTTCTCCGTTATGCGGTGGATCGGTTTCCGTAGGTTTTGTGTTTTCTTTCGAACAGGCAAAAACGGAGATTGCAAATATGCAGACCATAAAGCATAAAAATATTTTTTTCATAATCGTTCACCTCAAAAGCTTTCAATGAATACATATAATAATACAACTAATAAAGGATTTGAACAAGTAGGAGAGGTATAAAAATGAAGGATCTTAAAAGCGGACTTAATAAAGGCGGTAAATCGCAAAATAATATGCAGCAGCAACAAAATAATATGAATATCGACGGGATTATACCGGATGAAATTAAAAAACAATACGGTAATAAGAGCAGCTCAGAGCTTTTAAACGAATTAAAGCGGGAATATCAAAACGGAAATTTTAATGCAAACGAACTAAAGGCTCTGATAAACCGTATCTCGCCAATGCTGGACGAACGCGCGAAGCAAACTTTAAGAGAAATAATGAAGATAACAGAAAGATAAACGGGCAGAAGAATATTCCTTTGTCCGTATTTAAAGCGGCACAGAGCCGAAAGTATAGAAAGAAACTCAAATAAAAAACGTAAATATAAGGAGCGAGATAATTGGAGCGACGATACCGACGGCGGTTCCGGCGGCAAGCTCCAAAACGGTATGGCGATCCATAGCCATGCGCGCCCAATAGACGATAGGTAAGAGGGCAAAAAGGGCGATAAAGGGCCAGCCCAAAAACCAAACCATGAGGACTATTGGACCAGCCATACCGCAGGCATGCCCACTCGCTTTAACTTTCACAACCTTATTTACGAAGGTAAGTAAAAGTGCAGTGATAAAGTATGAGGTCAATATTACAGCTACCGCATGGGGCGGAAGAAAACAAATTTCATAAATTATACCAAAAAGATAGCCTATGAGAGTAAAGAGAAAGGCGAGATTCCGTTCGCCCTCCCGACCTTTTGCATTAATCTTTGGGATTATGCGGGCGACGGGATAAGCTAAAAGGGGAACAATGCCTAAGCAAAATATGATCACAAAAAGAAATCCAATATTGTTATCAAAGAGCTGAGGTCGAAAAATATAGACCAATGTAACGGCGATCATAGCCATTACGGGCGCAACCGTTATAACGCTTAAAATTTTACCCAACTTTTTTTTCATCAATAAACACCTCCAAATTGAATTTTATTATACCAAATATAAACGTTAATGTAAAATCATAGTAACTCTTTTAATTTATATAGCTATTCTATAAAGTTTTAATTAAACTTAAAAAATAAATAGCGGCAATTGTCCATGATTTTGAAAAGTCAATTTGTAGATTTCCAGGCTTATAAGGCTTTCTTAAAAATCACAATGTAAGAATTTACACTATATATAGCTATCGAGCCTTTTGAAAAACGCTATATCTTGTGGTACACTATAATCGGGAATCAGGAGGAGAACTTATGATAAAAGAAATAGTAAAAAGAGACGGACGACGGGTTGCGTTTGATGTTGATAAAATAACCGAAGCTATATTTAAAGCGGCACAGGCTCTTGGAGGAAACGACCGGGTTGAAGCATCCGAGCTTGCGAACGAAGCCGTTTTATATCTTGAGAATCGCGGGAATATCGTTCCCAGTGTTGAAGATATACAGGACGCAGTTGAGCGCGTACTTATAAAAAACGGGCATAGTAGGACGGCGAAAGAATTTATTTTATACCGCGCCGATAGGACTAGGGTTCGCGAGATGAATACGAAGCTCATGCATGTATATGAGGAGCTGACTTTTAAAGATGCACGAGATAACGATATAAAGCGCGAAAACGCTAATATAGACGGCGATACGGCTATGGGGACTATGCTTAAATATGGTTCTGAGGGTGCGAAACAGTTTTATGAGATGTTCATATTGAAACCGGAACATAGCAAAGCACATGCCGAGGGGGATATTCATATACACGATCTCGATTTTTTAACTCTCACTACGACATGTTGTCAAATAGACTTGACACAGCTTTTTAAGAACGGATTTTCGACCGGACACGGATTTTTACGAGAGCCAAACTCGATTCAAAGCTATTCGGCTCTAGCCTGTATAGCGATTCAAAGCAATCAAAACGATCAGCATGGGGGACAGAGCGTACCATGTTTCGATTTTGATATGAGCGATGGGGTTAGAAAAAGCTATAGACAGATTTATAGGGATAATATGATAAAGGCTCTCGATATGTTGGACGTTGAAAATTCAGATTTTTTAATCAGATCCACTCTCGAAGCTATCGAAAATAAACATGGCATCCTTCCTAATCTTGCGGGCGATAATGGATACGGGAATTTTGAAAAAGAGCTTCTTCTAAACGCGGGCTTACCGGAAGAAAAAATCGATAGGGCGCAGGGTCAGACGATAAAATATGCAAATAAAGAAATAGACAGAGCGACCTATCAATCCATGGAGGCTCTCGTTCATAACTTAAACACAATGCATTCCCGCGCGGGTGCACAGATTCCGTTTTCATCAATAAATTACGGAACTGATATTTCTCCCGAGGGTCGCTTGGTAACGAAAAACCTTTTATTGGCTACCGAAGCGGGACTTGGCAATGGTGAAACCGCTATATTCCCGATACATATATTTAAGGTTAAAGAGGGCGTAAACTTTAATCCGGGCGATATAAATTATGATCTTTTTAAGCTCGCCTGCCGAGTAAGCGCAAAGCGACTGTTCCCGAACTTTTCATTTATAGACGCGCCCTTTAATTTAAAATATTATAAAGAGGGAAAAAAAGAAACCGAAGTTTCGTATATGGGGTGCAGAACGCGCGTAATAGCGAATGTCTATGATCCGACGCGGGAAATCGTTACGGGACGCGGGAATCTTTCGTTTACGTCTATCAATCTTCCGCGCCTTGCGGTTCGCGCGAACCATAATGTAGACTTTTTCTTTGATCTTCTCGACCGCGCGTTGGATATCGTTATAGATCAGTTAATGGATAGGTTCCGAATCCAATGCAGTAAAAAGGTAAAGAATTATCCGTTCCTAATGGGTCAGGGGATATGGCTTGACTCAGGAAAGCTAGGACCCGAAGATAACGTAGGCGAAATTTTAAAACACGGAACTATGTCTATAGGGTTTATCGGTCTCGCCGAATGCTTAACCGCGCTTATAGGCGCACATCATGGGGAAACGAAGCAGGCGCAAAATCTTGGTTTAGATATAATAGCTTATATGCGTAAGAGATGCGACGAAGAGAGCGCAAAAATGCATCTCAACTATACCCTTTTAGCGACGCCGGCCGAGGGGCTGAGCGGAAGATTCGTTCGTATAGATAAAGAAAAATTTGGTATAATCCCCGGAGTTACGGATAAAGAATATTACACCAACTCATTCCATATTCCGGTGAGCTATAAAATATCGGCTTACGATAAAATTCGCTTAGAAGCGCCTTATCATGCGCTTACGAACGCCGGTCATATAACTTATATTGAGCTTGATGGTGATCCTCTCAAAAATCTCGAAGCGTTTGAATCCGTGATTCGTTACATGAAGGAGGCGGGAGTCGGATACGGCTCTATTAACCACCCCGTGGATCGCGATCCGGTATGCGGCTATACCGGAATAATAGACGAAGTATGTCCGCGTTGCGGAAGACACGAGGGAGAGCCGGTAAGCGTCGAAAAGCTTCGTAGCTTAGGCGTTTATAAAAATAAAAATTCAGCAACGTTAGGGTGTTGTGGCGATCCTAAAGAGGAAGCCGACAGAATACCCAATGCACTATAAAATTAAGGAGAATGAAAACAATGATAATCGAAACAGAACCGAAAACCGTCGGAAAGGACGTTGGCTTTGAGCGTATTCGCAGAATAACCGGATATCTGGTCGGAACTCTGGATAGATTTAACGATGCTAAGCGCGCCGAAGTTGCGGATAGAGTAAAACACGGGCTTACATGTGAAAAAGAAAAGATCTGACTAATGTTCTAAGACTAAAGGTTAAAAGCGATAGCTTTTAAAAGAGCCGGGAAATTTATTTCGGAACTTTTGAGCTGAGGGGCGGACTTAATCCGCCCGCCGGCTTTTGTAACGGGGAAAAGTCATAGCGGAGGTAATATGAGCGATGGAATAGAGCTTAGGCTCGCGGGGGTTATACGCGAATCAATAGTGGACGGACCGGGCATACGATTGACCGTGTTTTTACAGGGGTGTCCGCACGACTGTCCCGGATGCCATAATCCCGAAACGCACAATATAAACGGCGGTTACGTAGGAAATATCGAAAAAATACTTGAGGCTGTTGATGCTGATCCCCTGCTTCGCGGAATAACCTTATCTGGCGGCGAACCATTTTTGCAGTCTGAGGCGGTTTTACCTCTCGTTAAAGCGATAATTTCGAGAAATAAGGATATCGTCGTGTTTTCTGGATATACGTTTGAGGAGCTTATAGAGCTTTCCGAGGTTCGCCCATCAATTATTGAGCTTTTAAAGCGGACTTTCATGTTGATAGACGGAAGATTCATCATAGAACGGAAAAATATATCGCTGCTATTTCGCGGAAGCGAGAATCAACGCATAATAGATGTTCAAAAATCATTAGAGACAAGAAGCGCAGTTTTATTTAAGGAATACAATTAACCTAATGATAAAAATGCAGTGCTGGAATAATTTCAGAAAAAATATACAAAAATAAAAAATACCGGAATATTTAGCGGGAAGCGAAAACGACTTTTGTATTTAGCGTTCGCCCCGCGTTTTCATATGAATAAAAGATATTGAATACGCGCAAGCTACGTGTACATGAAAAAACAGGAGGTAAATTTATGTCACAGAGCAAAGCAGGTTGCCAGACTATTGGCTGCACGGTTAGAAGCTGCAAAAACAATACCGAGGGATGTCTTTGTACGTTGACGCGCATAGAGGTTCAACCGAAATGCGGGTGCGATTCTTGCGGCAGCGGAAGCCCGTCGGACGAAAGCCTTTGCGGAAGCTATAAGGCTAGGTAATCCCGATGGAAACAAGGGGCGCGGCAAAGCTGGATTTGCCGCGCCTTTTGATATTTAAAAAATACGAAGGAGCTTATGGAAACGATTAACCTGAAAGTTAATAAGCAATTAATAATTGCACGCATTTTAGACTCCATATCTAATCTTTGAATAAAATTTAATCTAAGTACAATTCTTTAATTTAACATTTCTTACAGATTTTCACAAAATGTTCACGGTAATATACATTTGACTACTTGAAAACGGCGCATATTATATCATAGAATAGTATAAAGGTCTAGCATAAAAAAAGGAGGTCGCCGTGTTTTATATCAATCACTATTTAGATCAAGCTATTTTGAAACCGGACGTAAAAGCAGATCAGGTTAAGTCGGCATCAAGAGAAGCGATTCACTATCAATTTGCAGCTCTTTGTTTAAATCCCTGCTATTTAGAGCTTGCTGCACCGATACTAAGCGGATCTGACGTCGCCCTTTGTTCCGTCATTGATTTTCCTCTAGGCGCGTCATTAACGGAGGTGCGCGTTTTGGAAGCGAAAAGGGCGGTTGAGCTTAAAGCTACCGAAATAGACGCGGTAATGAATATTTCGGCGGCAAAAAATGGCAATTTTGAAGCCGTTTATGCTGATATATCTTCTATTGTGGAGGCAATAGAGGGGCGCGCGCTATTAAAGGTCGTAATTGAAACCGCGATTTTAACGGATGAGGAAAAGATAAAGGTCTGTAAAGCTATAAAGCGTGCTAAAGCGGACTTTATAAAAACAAGTACGGGGACGATGGGCGGCGCAAGTGAATATGATATCGCTTTGATTAAGCGCGTCGTTGAGGACCGGGTTAAGATTAAAGCTTCGGGCGGGATAAATACTAAGGAACGCGCAATTGCCTTTTTAAAGGCAGGTGCGAACCGAATAGGAACGAGTCACGGGGTAGATATCGTTACAGCTACATAAATAGGTTTTCATCATATAAAAGCGAGGCGAGCGCGGAAACTATTCGGATTCTATTCCTATACACGGTAGTTGCGTCGCAATTTAAAGTTTTTCCTACTTCCACGTCGTTTTCGCGCTTAAAATATCGCCTTTCGATAACTCCGTAATAAGGGTCGTTAGAAAATTTTCTTAACGCACGGCGAACTAAAAAAATCTCGCGTTCGTCGGACGCTATCCGCGATTTAAGGTAGTTTATTTGCGCTTCGTGAACGTCATATTTATCGAGGCGCATTCCTGGTTTTATAAGGCTAACAAAAGAGCGCGCATTGTTTTTAAGCGCCTCTATTCCCTGATTTTCTAAATTGAAAAGATCTTCTTTATTGTCATCTATTCTTATAGCAACGACGTTTAATTCGTAGAGACGCCTTTCTGTTGCGGCAAAAATATTTTTTTCACGTTCTCGCGAAAGCTGTACGCGACCTTTTTTTGGTGCGTTTATCTTAAAAGTTTGCATTGAATCGCCTCCTAAGTTTCCAATAAAGAAATTTTATCCATTTAAAGGCAAAAATTCAATCCTTGAAAAGAAGGCTATACCAATTTTGGGACAGACTTAAGGTATTCTGAAAGCCCGGTTTGCTTATGAGACGTTTTTTAGTAAAAAATACGTAAATGTACATTAAATATAAGGATAATCCTTATAATTATCAGTTTTCGATTTTATTGTAAATATGTTAGAGGGAGACGCAACTCCGTCTCCCTCGTTCTATATTTATCAAAAAATTAATATTTACCGGGCAAAGACGGATTGTTGCCGTTGCAATATAGGAGTACGGTTGAAAGCGTCATTCCTATAGCGCCGGTCCACCAGGGTATATTGAGTTTCGAGGTAACTTCCGTGCTTACAAAGGTTGTATACATTGCGCTAAAAAGTCCTATAGAAAATAATTACCTCTTTTCCCTGCTTTGCAAACATTAGGTTTTTTAAAGTACTTCTTCCTCGCTCATATCTGAAGCTCACCTTTATATGTTTTTTCGCCGCATGTAACGCTAACGTTAAGTTTATCGGGCGTTGCGCCGGAACCCTGTTCCGCGCAAAATTCGGATATTGCTTTTATCGTCTTGTTTCCGCAAATTCCGTCAGGCGTTCCGCAATCGTATAGCAGAGCGTTAAGCGCCGTTTGCAGAGCCTTTATATCATTCCCTCGCATAAGGGGAGAGGTTATCGTCAATTTCTTTGGCATATTTATCGCCTCCTTTAATTTGTCGAGTATTCCGTAATCAGTCCAGTAATCAGAGCCGTTAAACGCGATACCTTCCTTAACGACACCGAAATCGCGCCCTTTCGCGTGAATTACTGTTCCGTTTCCAATATAGACACCAACATGATAAGCGGTTCCGCTGGATACTCTAAAAAGTAAGTCTCCTGCCTTGAGCGCTGCATATCCGATTTTTTGCGCCTTATTCATTAGACCGTTGGCGCTAGTGTCCCAGCCAGCCGCTTCTATATTGGAATCAAGTAGGTATTTTACGATTAGTCCGCTGCAATCGTAAGCCGCGAGATTTTTCGCTCCTTCACTTTGGCGTTTATGCCAAAAACGGATAGCACGGTCGGCATTATTGGCGCTAGTTTCCATGCGTTTTATCCAAGCCTCGGATATATCCGTTTGACCTTGACCACCCCAAACATAAATATTTCCGACGGCATCATCTAAATATTCTAAAAAACTTTTCCTCATATGCCTCTACCTTATCTCATCTTTCTCTATAAATTTCGTTTTACTTGTTATTGCTATCATAAAAAGAAAACCTTTTAACTTTCTATTTATTCAAGGGCGATAATAGCTGCCCTTTAGCATTGTATTCTTTTTAAATAAAATTAGTGAAAAATATAAGCTAAAATAGTTAATTGGCAAAAAAAAATAGTTTGAGTATAGCTTAAAAGCCTCCATGACGAAAGCTTTGTTTTTAGATTTGTTTAATAAAATAACTTGAATAAGAAAAATCTGATGTGCTTTTAGAAATTGCCTAAACGTTATTCTAAATATTTTTTCAACGATAAAGAGCTAAAAACGCTGACTTAATATGCGATACCGAAAACGTTTTTAAGTCCACTTCGATAACGTCAAAGCGCATTTTCGAATCCATAAGGTTGTTTGCGCGCGCATAAAAATCGGCGGCGATAGTTAGGTTCTCCTTTTTTTTCGCAGTTACAGCGTCTCTACCCGCGCCATATAGTCCCGACGATCTCGCCTTTACTTCCGCGAAAACGACGGTATCATTATCCAACATAATTAAATCAATCTCTTTTGAATCAGCACGGTAATTTTTTTCGAGAGTCCTATACCCGAGGGCATTTAAATATTTTTCGGCAATTAATTCACCATTATCGCCAAGCTCCTTCGCTGTTTCAAGTGTCTTTTTAAGAAAGGTTCTTCGATGAATAGGGCAAAGTCCAAATTTTATTATAGCCGCGCGGTGCTCGCGCGTTCCGTAACCCTTATGTTTTTTAAAGTTATAATCAGGGTATTGTTTATCAAACTCGACCATGAGCCTATCCCTCTCGACCTTCGCCAGAATAGAGGCGGCGGCTATCGAATATGAAATAGCGTCCCCATGTATTATTGGTCTTTGTAAAACGTCGATATCGAGATTTTTAACCGCATCAACCAAGAGTACGTCGGGAGTTTTGAGCATTTTTAAATATGCGTTTTTAAAAGCAAGCTTAGTTGCGTTTAAAATATTTATTCGATCAATAGTTTCGTTATCAATAAACGCAACTCCATAAGCTATTGCAGTCTCTTTTATCTTATTGTATAATATTTCTCGTTTTTTTTCGCTCAGTTTTTTACTATCGTTTACGAATTCCAGGAGTGGGTAATCGGGCATTATAACGCAGGCGGCGGCGACGGGTCCGGCAAGAGGTCCGCGCCCCGCTTCATCCGTACCTGCAACAGCTAAGCCGAGATTCCAATATTCACGCTCTATATCGGTCATTAGTTTTAAGCGTTCATTTTCCGTCATAGAGCCTCCGGAGTTTCGAGGGTAACTCGCGCGGTTTTTCCCGCCCTAAATTCGTTTAAAGTCATTCGCGCCGCGCGTAAAATATCGGGCATTCCGCCGCTTTGTATAAATCCGCGGCTTTTCGCGACAGCCTCTAGTAAATCGTTCCTTTCCGTTTCCCGAGTTATACATTTATATCTTTCTATAATCATATCGGGGCATATCGTCATCATCTCCGAGAGAAGCCCCGTCGCGAGAGCTTCGGTATCAATAATTTCGTCGTTTATAGAGCCTAAATAGGCTAGGTGAGCGGCGTAAATTTGGTTCTCAATTCTAGGCCAAAGTAATCCCGGAGTATCCATAAGTTCGAGCTGAGGAGTTATCGAAACCCATTGTTTCCCACGCGTAACCCCCGGCTTATCTCCTACGAGAGCGCGGGAAGCACCCGAAATTGTATTGATCAGGGTAGACTTTCCGACGTTCGGTATTCCGACGATCATAGCCCTAACCGTTTTTATAACGCCTTTTTGACGCATTCTTTCGATTTTTTCCCTCGCCGCGCGGTTTATTGCATCTATAACAGCTTTTCGTTTTCCGGCGTTCGTCGCTGTAATATCTATCGCGACTATGCCCTTATTTTCGTAGTGCGCTATCCAGCGT
This sequence comes from Clostridia bacterium, assembly GCA_036654235.1. GTDB lineage: Bacteria > Bacillota > Clostridia > Christensenellales > CAG-138 > JAVVSK01. The sequence continues at coordinate 19,019 of JAVVSK010000009.1, forward strand.
TTCGTCTCGCGCTTATCCGCGAGATCGGCTTTATTTAGTATTACGACGCGGTACTTTCCCGCGAAGAGTGAGTCAAAATCCGGGTTTCTCGTACTTATCGGCGCGCGCGCATCAATAAGCTCAACGACGACATCAATGAGCTTTAAATTCTCCATGAGCATTCGCTTTGCCTTGGTCATGTGTCCGGGATACCATTGTATATCCATTGCGTTCTCCTTAAATTAAAACGACTAATGTCTGCCAAAATCAACAAATGCAAACGACGCTCTAATATCTTTTTATTCCATATAAAATAAACGGTAAAGGCGGCTTAGGGTAAAACGATAAAAAACCGTTTGATCGGAGCGTTTTTTTGGGAAACTGTTTTCCCCCAAAAAAAGCCTCTACCGTTTAGTTTTATTTTGCCGATACTTTTATTTTAAGAGCTGTTCAACCGCCGCCAGCTTTAAGCAAACGCAAAGCACAGTCATAGCTTCGCGAAGCTCGGTTTCCGGCGGAAGCGAAGGAGCTATACGGAGGTTCGAATCCTTTTCGTCGTGTCCATAGGGATATGTCGCGCCCGCGCCGGTCATAACGACGCCGAGTTCTTTGCAAAGGGAATGCGTCCGCTTTGCCGTTCCCTCCATGCAGTATAAACTTACGAAATATCCGCCCTTAGGTCTATGCCATGAGGCAAAGTCATAGGGCGCTATCTCGCGCTCTAAAAAGTCAATAACTATATCGAACTTCGGGCGCATTATAGCAGCATGTTTTTTCATATGCGCTATTGTATGTTCTTTATCGACTAAAAACAGAGCATGTCTAAGTTGATTTATCTTATCATAGCTTATTGTTTCGACATTCCAAAGCTTTTTCATGTACGTCATATTTTCTTTAGAGCAGGCAAAGCAGGATATTCCGCTTCCGGGGAAAGTTATCTTGCTTGTCGAAGCAAATTCAAAAGGCATGTTAGGGTTTCCCGCTTTTGCGCATTCGGAAAGAATATCTAAAAATGGCTCAAATTCGCCGTCGAACTCATGTACGCAATATGCGTTGTCCCACATTAAAAGGAAATCAGGGGCGGCGGGTTTTAACGAAGAGATCCTCTTAACTGTTTCGTCGGAATATGTTATACCGTCCGGATTCGAGTATTTCGGAACGCACCACATGCCTTTAACAGTTGGGTCTTTCACCATTTCCTCGACTAAATCCATATCGGGACCGGAACTTGTCATAGGTATTGTTATCATATCCATAGAGAAAGAATCCGATATCGCGAAATGCCTATCGTATCCCGGTGCGGGGCAAAGGAAGCGAACGCGCTCCAGCTTTGCCCAAGGCTTTTCCGAATTTAAAAGCCCATGAGTATACGCTTTCGCTATAATGTCATACATAAGGTTTAAGCTGGCGCTTCCGCCGACAAATATATTTTCGGGTAATACTTCGAGAAGATCAGCAAAGAGTTTTTTTGCCGGAGAAATTCCGTCAAGAATTCCATAGTTTCTTATATCCGCCTCACCGACTTTAAGGGATTGCCCGGATAGTACGTCGAGAAGAGGCATAGATAGATCGAGTTGTGCAGATGAAGGTTTTCCGCGCGACATATCGAGCTTTAATCCCCTTTTCTTTAGCTCGTTAAACTTTTCTTCAAGGGAAACTTTAAAAGCATTAAGCTCTGTCCTGTTCATATCCGCAAGTTTTTTCATGATTTCCTCCGTTTGTAATATTATAATTCCATTTTGCAGTCATAGAGCCAATAAGTCAATACCCCAGGAAACTATATTTTTCGCAGAAGGGTAAGTAGACAAAGAGTTGATTTAGGCTTACAATCTAAAAACAACTTATTTGGAGATATTTAAATGGATAACTTAAAGCTTGAAACTTTGAAAAAAATGATAGAAAGCGCAAAGCGCATCGCGTTCTTGGGCGGTGCGGGCGTTTCAACAGAAAGCGGAATACCGGATTTTCGAAGCGAAAACGGAATATTCGACGCTATAAAGCGCTTTGGTTACCCGCCCGAGGTTTTATTGTCGCATAGTTTTTTTCTAAGCCATACGGAAGATTTTTATGAATACTATAAAAGTGCGCTTCTAGTTACCGACGCAATTCCGAATGCCGCGCATATTGCTCTTTCTAAACTAGAAAAAACAGGAAAATTAACGGCAGTTATAACGCAAAATATTGATGGGCTTCATCAAAAAGCGGGCAGTGAATGCGTTTTTGAGCTGCACGGTTCGATTTACAGAAATTATTGCATGAAATGCAAAAGAGCGTATGATGCTGAATATATAAAATTGAGCGTAGGCGTTCCAAAGTGCGTCTGTGGCGGAACGATAAAACCCAACGTCGTACTCTACGAGGAACCCTTGGAAAGCAAGACGATAGAGGGTGCTGTCAAAAATATAATGCGCGCAGATATGCTTATAGTAGGAGGAACATCTCTTTCGGTCTATCCCGCCGCCGGGCTTATAGAATATTATAGAGGAGATAAGCTCGCCCTTATAAATAAATCAAAAACGCCGTATGACAATAGGGCGAACGTTATTATAAACGAAGCGATAGGCGAAGTTTTAAAGATGGTAATAGCGTAAATTCGCTTAAACTTCTATATAGTACGATAACTTTAAACCATCTTTTCTTCGCCATCTCGCTCTTATCCGGGAAAGCCCGAAATATTATTTACGTTCGCAATGCATTTTAAACTTATAAGATATGCCTTTGCGATAAATTTTAAGCACAATAAACCGATCGGCATGAGAAACGTTTTCACGAAGTAGCCGATATTTACTCTTATTTTATGAGGCGTTCCTATTATTTGAGCATTTTAAGTATATTCGCCTTAGAGTCCGCTCCAACCTTTTTATCGACGGCAATACCGTTTTTAAATACCATTAAGGTAGGTATGCTCATAACGCCATATTTTTGCGCAAGCTCAGCCTGCTCATCAATATTGATCTTTCCTACGCTGTAGCTTCCGTTCGACTCGTTACTTATTTCGTCAATAATAGGTCCAACCATACGGCAGGGACCGCACCAGCCGGCCCAAAAATCTACGAGTACCGGTATTTTCGAGTCTATAACCTCGCTTTTAAAGTTTTCGCTTGTAAGAGTTGTTGCCATAAATTAAGTTCTCCTTTTCGGTATCCTGTATATTTTCCTCACTGTTTTGGCTTCATGGTCGGGAACAGGAGGACATCTCTTATTGTTGCCGAATTCGTCAATAACATGATTAGGCGATCTATTCCAATTCCTATGCCACCCGTAGGAGGCATACCGTATTCAAGAGCGAGACAAAAATCTTCGTCTATCATCATAGCTTCGTCGTTCCCATTAGCGCGTTCCGCGGCCTGCATCATGAAGCGTTCGCGCTGATCTATAGGGTCGTTCAGCTCCGAAAACGCATTCGCAAATTCGCTCCCCGCGATAAACAGCTCAAATCTCTCGGTTATTTCCTGGTTTTCTCTTTTACGCTTACTAAGGGGAGAAACTTCGATAGGATAATCTATAACGAATGTCGGTTGAACTATTTTATCTTCGACAAGCTCATCAAAAATTTCAAAAACCAGCTTACCTTTTGAAATAGCTTTGTCCTCAATTTTAAGTCCGAGATTTTTAGCGGCTTCGAGTGCTCCCGAATTGTCCAATTTGTCAAAGTCTACGCCCGTATATTTTTTAACCACGTCATTCATGCTTATGCGGGTAAAGGGCGGAGTAAGGTCTATCGTATATCCCTGATATTCGACGGTCAGTGTACCTAAAACGGTTTTTGCAAGGTGCGCGATAAGATTTTCGGAAAGCCTCATCATTCCGTTATAATCGGTATATGCCTGATAAAGCTCCATCATAGTGAACTCGGGGTTATGCGTTGCGTCCATGCCTTCGTTTCTAAACACCCTTCCGATTTCATAGACTCGCTCAATTCCTCCGACGATTAACTGCTTTAGCCTAAGTTCAAGCGCTATCCGGAGGTACATATCTATATCGAGAGTATTATGATGCGTTTTAAAAGGGCGCGCGTTAGCTCCGCTTGCAGCCGTATTTAATATTGGCGTTTCAACTTCTAAAAAGCCATTAGCATCTAAATACCGTCTTATTTCGCTTATTATTTTGCTGCGCTTTACAAATGTATCCCTTACCTCGGGATTTACTATGAGGTCGACAAATCTTCTCCTATACCTAATCTCCGAGTCTTTAAGACCATGAAATTTTTCGGGAAGGGGATAAAGCGATTTTGAAAGAAGAATTATATTATCGGTATGAATCGTAACCTCGCCGGTTTTCGTCCTGAAAACCTTGCCCGATAATCCAACTATGTCGCCTATATCCATAGACTTAAACGACGCATATTTTTCTTCTCCTACGTCGTCTTTTTTTATATATGCCTGTATAATGCCATCATTATCCAATATATGAAAAAAACTCGCCTTGCCCATTATTCGCTTTAACATTATGCGTCCGGCAATGCTAACGGTAGCGTCTATAAAAGCGTCCGCATCATCTAAAATCGTTTTGCTGTCATGTGTCTTATCGAAGCTGACTTCAAAAAACGGATCATTACCCATCTCTTGAAGCGCCGCCAGCTTATCTCTTCTAATTTGAAGAAGCTCGCTTATGTCGTCCGTAGACGGTATATTGGTATCGGGATTCGTCATTTTTACCTCACTTACTTATGTCTAAAATTTTATAAGCGACAGATCCGCCCGGAGTTTGTATATTAATTTTTTCTCCGACGCGATGTCCTAACAGACCTATAGCTATAGGGCTTTTATCGCTTATTCTATTTAAGCGGATATCACTTTCCGCCGGGCTTACTATCTGAATTATTAATTCTTTTTTATCGGCTAAATTTTTTATTTTGACCGTAGTACCGACGTTAACCGTCGTAATGTCTACGCTATCCTCGTCTATAAGAACCGCGTCTCTTAGCATTGTTTCTATTTCTTCGATTTCGTAGTCAACGCGCGCCTGTTCCGCTTTCGCCGCGTCGTATTCGGCGTTTTCGCTTAAGTCGCCGAACGCTCTGGCAACCTTTATTTCTTCGGATATCTCTGCCATGCGGACAGTCTTTAGGTATTCAAGTCTATCTTCATATTTTGCTATACCTTCTGCCGTAAGATGAACTTCTGCCATAATAAACATTCCTCCGATTTTTTTCAATCAATTTACCTATTGTATTTTTATGCTAATCCTTTGTCAAGCATATCCGCGTACCAATCTAAAAACTCTGTAATTTCGAGACTTCCTCCGGCACTGTTGATTTTTTCGCGCAGTACTGCCGCATTGCGCATTCCCTTTGTATACCAAGCTATATGTTTTCGAAGTTCAATAAAAGCACCTTCACCCTTCTTTTTAACGTGAAGGCGAATATGCTTCTTTGCCTCTTCGAGAATTTCCTTATCGCTTATTTTATGAAAAGGAATTCCCAATATCGCCGCTTTAACCTCGTCGAATATAAACGGGTTTCCCTTAGCCCCCCGCGCTATCATTATCCCGTCAACGCCCGTTTGAGCTATCATATTTAAAGCATCATTGCCCGAAAAGATATCTCCGTTTCCTATAACCGGAATTTTAACGCGCGCTTTAACTTTAGCTAGTATGTCCCAATCGGCGTTTCCGGAATACATTTGTTCTCGCGTTCTCGGGTGTACGGTTATCGCGCCGACCCCGCTCTCCTCTAAAACATGTGCAAATTCGACGGCGTTTACATGTGAATCGTCAAAGCCCTTTCTAAATTTTACCGTTATAGGGAGACGGGAGGACTTTACGGAAAGTTCAACGATTTTTGCAGCGAGAAGCGGATTTTTCATAAGCGCCGAACCCTCACCGTTATTGACTATTTTTTTTACAGGACAGCCCATATTTAGGTCTATCAGCGCAAATTTATCGAAACATTCCTCGGAGAGCCTTTTAGCGGCTTCGGCAATTATTTCGGGGTCGCTCCCGAAAAGCTGAACGCCGCATGGTTCTTCGAATGACGAGGTTAAAAGCAGGGAACAGGTTTTTTTATTTAAAAAATGTAGTCCCTTAGCGCTTATCATCTCGGTATATGTAAAATCGCACCCATGTGCGCAGCATATCTCCCGGAACGGAAGGTCAGTAACCTCAGCCATAGGAGCCAGCATTACAGGGAATTCCGTTTTGCGCCTTAAAATATCTTTTAACAGCATCTCAGCTTTTTGTTGGGCTTGGTGCCGGAGAAACCGCGCCGGTAGCCTGAGGTAGGGTCGGTGGAACAAAGGTCGGTTTTTGAGTATACGATGGTTTTGGCATAATCGTAGAGGAAGGTAGAAGATCCATATTCGGGGTAGGATTTTGATTTTCCGCGGGGTTAGCCTCTAAGAGATCGATTTTATCTATTATCCATCTCGAATCCTTATTAATAAATGTAAGACGATATCGCCCAGCCTCCCAAAGGGGAACGGCGGCGGTTGGCGAACCTAAATTTGCGGTTCCGACGATAGAGGGAATCCGTTCGATAACTTCCATAGTTGCCGTTGTATACCAGGGCATAACGTCTATACCGACGATACTAAGGCGATAGTCGTAAGACGAAATAGTGTATAACTGATAGATATTATTCGACAGCAGCGCATCGTTATCTATACAGTCCTGAGTGAAATATGCATAAAGCTCGTTCGGGTCGCCATTTCCGAGTATGCAAGAAATTCGGTAAGTGAAACCCTCGTTTGCTAAAATATAGAGGTTTGCGATATTCATCGCCATGGCGAAAATACCATAAGCCAGTAATATAACAACTAATATGATGACAACCGCACGCAATATATACCAAATGCCCCTTCGAGGCATAGTGTACTTATTTTTCAAGGTATATCTCCTTCAACAATTTGTCAATATAATAGCACAAGTCAAACGGTTTTTGCAAATATTAGATATCTAGCTATGCTAGAAAAAACGTCTATACTGAAGAAACTTTGAAAAATACATATGGGATAAATCAATAAAAACGGTTTTTTTATTATACAAACGAAAATAATCAGGTTTTAATTTGCTTTGTGAAAATATATATGTTTGATGAAAATCGTGCCGTTATCGCACTTTGCGTGTTTTTTGAGGCATAAAGGCTACTTTATGGCGGTTTTTCCTTTAAATAGAGCTTAAAAATCAATTTTGAAGGAAAAATTTCACTTAAAAAAATAAAAAAAACAATTGACATAGCATCAAAAGTCTGTTAGAATTGTAACCCGTTGGTGATGCGTTTGCGCTTTTCCGATGTTTTCTTTAGAGACGGTTCACACGGCGTGCGCCTGTAGCTCAGTTGGATAGAGCAACGGCCTTCTAAGCCGTAGGTCCTGGGTTCGAATCCCTGCAGGCGCGCCAAGAACGTGGTGGGTGTAGTCCAGTTGGTTAAGACGCCAGATTGTGGCTCTGGAGATCGTGGGTTCGAGCCCCACCACTCACCCCAATTTCGTAACGTTTTTTATATTCGTTCCGAGTTTGTTTGTTGGGGTGTAGCCAAGCGGCAAGGCACGGGACTTTGACTCCCGCATTCGTAGGTTCAAATCCTGCCACCCCAGCCATTTTATGACCCGTTAGCTCAGTTGGTAGAGCACTTGACTTTTAATCAAGGTGTCCGGAGTTCGAATCTCCGACGGGTCACCATTTTTTTGAAAATGCGGACGTGGCGTAATTGGCAGACGCGCTGGATTTAGGTTCCAGTGCCGAATAGGCGTATGAGTTCAAGTCTCTTCGTCCGCACCAGCTTTTTTTACTGGGTGTAAAACTGTTTGATTTTGTTCAAGCGCCGGGATTTTGGGTTGTTAGCTCAGCTGGTAGAGCACCTGACTCTTAATCAGGGTGTCCAGGGTTCGAGCCCCTGACGACCCACCATTTATTACAGTTTATTGTTTTTTAATATTGCGCGGGAGTAGCTCATTTGGTAGAGCGCCGCCTTGCCAAGGCGGAGGTAGCGGGTTCGAGCCCCGTCTTCCGCTCCAAAATAGTGCGGGTGTAGTGTAATGGTAACACATTAGCCTTCCAAGCTGAGATAGTGGGTTCGAGTCCCATCATCCGCTCCACTTTTTGGGTTGTTAGCTCAGCTGGTAGAGCACCTGACTCTTAATCAGGGTGTCCAGGGTTCGAGCCCCTGACGACCCACCAAACCCTATAAACCCAAAAGTTCTCTTTTTTAAAGGGAACTTTTGTTATATGCGAAGATTCTTTAATTTTCAAAAAAATCTATACGAATCGGTTCGTCGGCGGAAAGACCGAAAATCATTCGGCTATTCCGCCGATTTTTAAAGCCGGGATCGTTGTTGCGTATGTTATTATTATTCTGTTTGTGCTACGATATACTATTATAAATAACGCGCTGAGATGCAAGATGAAATTCGCGCTAAAAAGCTTTGGATAGAGGCTACGAAAGGTATTCTTTGACTTTATTTTGAGGATAGATAATTTACGAACTATCATATTGCAAATTGCGATGATGAGGCGATCGAATTAAAATATTTATCTTCGTTCGTAGGCGAATGGACGAAGCAAAACGATAATATAGTCATCATATCAATCTTTAAAAGCGCTGAAACCTTCATTTTCGATTATGCGGACAATAAGGATTACAATATTCTTTTACTCGACATTGAGATGCCCGGTATTAATGGCGTTGAGCTGGCGAAAAGAGCGCGCCTTGATAATGCAACGGTTCAGATTATTTTTATAACGGGCTTTCCGAATTTTTTAGCGGAAGGCTATGAGGTTTCGGCGCTGTATTTTCTAATGAAATCCGTAGGCTATGAAAAGTTTTTAGAAGTTCTAACCCGTGCATCGATAAATTTAAGTAAAGCCGAAAGGGTTATAATATTTAATATCGACGGTTAATTGATTCGTATTTTAGCCGGTAAAATAACGTTCGTCTAGGCGTTCGCAAATTCGGTTATGTTAATTACAACCGACAATTTTTAGGGATACAAGCGCGATGAATATTATACGCTTTTATCGGTCGTCTTTCAGGACATTTATATTATGCTGATTTCTGTCGCAAAAAATATACCCCTTTTGCGAGCAAAGTAAAATTGATGAAGCTAAGATTTCTAAAGTTAAAGCTTTCAGGACTATACGAAAAAGTAGAAAATTTACCTAAAAAAGAAAACAATCTGCTTTTAAAAAGCATATATGAGGAAGCTACTGATCTTTCGGAAGGCGAAAAACAAAGGCATGCACTATATCAAATTATACCCGACGAACCAACCGCCGATCTCGAGCCGATAGCTGAATACGATATATAGCAAGTTTAACGGTATGACCGGAAATAAAACGGCGATTTATATAAGTCACCGTCTATACTCCTGTCGCTTTTTGCGATGATATAGCGGTATTAGGTAAAGGCAGAATTGTCCAACGCGGTAATCACGATAAATTTGTCGTAAATGAAGCCGGAAAACACTATGAACTATGGAATGTTCAAGAGCAGTATTACGTCGAAAAGGAATATAGAAAATACCGCGTTGTTTATCTGCCATTTCATACACTGTTTTTAAGCGCAAATAAAAATCCGGGCAGTTTAAAAAGATAAATGTATCAAACTGTACGGGTATTTCGCTTACAAACGTAAATAAAAAAATCAAGCTTTATTTTTCAGTTACATTTATGATTATTCTTATCCATCCAATAAATCAGCTTACCGCATTTTGGGCAGGTATTTTCAGCCGTATTTTTATCTACCCAACTTTTTACGCCATTGTCTTTCATAAATTGCAAGTCGCTGATAACCGTTTCGTGGTGACCAATTCCGTTTTCATAATGCTGCTTACTGAAATCATTTAAACGTGCGCAGGGAAAATCAGGGCATTCATAGCAGCGGGTAACATTATGCTGTTTGGCGCATGCGCGGAATCCGGCTCCGCATACGGCGCAATGCGGAGTTAGTTTATCAGATAAACAACCGTGACAATCTTCGGGATATGCGGGGCAAATCCCGCAAAACAGACCGCAAATAGCGGCGGTATTATTATTTGGTTTCATATTCATTTTCACCTCAATTTATAAATAGCATGATCATAAGCAAACTTTAGAAGTATAGAAATATCTATCTATTCTATATACATTATAAATGATAAGTTAATCAAAGGTCAACAGAAGAACGTTTATATACGTCGTCGGATACTTATTTAGAACGGTTAAAAAAACAGAATGGGGTAGATATAAAAAAATGCGTTGCCAATTGCTTTTTTAATGATATAATAAGGATATGTTTATTAAAAACTTTTTTCTTGTTGATAAAATGATTAAGCCATCTATGGTGTTGGGGGAGCTTCCCGGGACAAAAGAAGCGTATAAAACGAGCCTCGCTATGGCTTGGCCCTCGGCGCTTGAATCCGTTTTGATCGCTCTTATCGGCTCAATGGACATCATGATGGTCGGGTCATTGGGCGAATCCGCAATTTCGGCGGTCGGAATAACGACTCAGCCGAAATTCATACTGTTAGCCGTTATAATGACGCTTAATATGGGCGTTACCGCGATAGTAGCTAGAAGAAAAGGCGAGGGCGATAAAGTGGGCGCGACAAAATGCCTAAAACAGGCTCTCCTTCTTTGCGGTCTGCTGTCTCTAATTTTAAACGTACTTGGCGAGGTTTTCGCCGAGGATTTTTTACGCTTAGCCGGAGCGAACGACGATTATATGGTGGATGCTCTCGTATATTTTCGAATCATCCTTATAGGTAATTTTTTTTCATGTATAAACTTAACTATAAATGCCGCGCAAAGGGGCTTCGGAAATACGCGAATATCAATGGTGACGAATATTTCCGCGAACCTTGTAAATATTCTTTTTAACTTTCTCCTTATAAACGGCATTTGGATTTTTCCAAGGTGGGGGGTTATGGGCGCTGCTGTTGCAACGGTTATAGGAAATATAGTCGGACTTATAATAGCGATAATCTCGGTAACTAGGCGGCAACGCGAATTTAATATATTCGTAAGCAAGGGATGGGGCTTTGATAAAAAGACGATGAAGGGTATAATTAAAGTCTGGTCCTCTGCTCTCGTTGAACAGGTATTTATGCGTGCCGGATTTTTCGTTTATGCGGCAATGGTTGCCTCTTTGGGAACGCTTGCCTTTGCGACGCATCAAATTTGCTTACAACTTATAAATATATCGTTCGCATTTGGCGATGGGCTGGGGATAGCCTCTGCTAGTTTAGTAGGTCAAAACTTAGGGGCAAAGCGACCCGATATAGCTATGATATACGGTAAAGTAGGTCAGCGCTGCGCCCTTATAATAGGCATATTTCTTTCAATTACCTTTATCCTTTTACGAAAACAGCTGATCGGTCTATTTTCAAACGAAGCGGAGGTTATCGAGCTGGGGTCGAAGGTCGTTTTCGTTATAGCTCTCCTCTGTCTTGCGCAAACATCACAGGTCGTAATATCGGGCTGTTTGCGCGGCGCGGGCGACGCTGGCTTTGTCGCCATATCATCTTTTATAAGCATAGCGGTGGTTAGAACCGGTTTATCTTATCTTTTCTGTTTCACTTTAGGATGGGGCTTAATCGGAGCTTGGTTGGGTATGTTCAGCGATCAGTTTTTGCGTTTAATACTGAATTTTATTCGCTATGAAACGGCAAAGTGGACCAAAATAGAATTGTAACGCATTCAATGTTTTAAAAAACGCATTTTATAAACCAAATACCCCCACGGAATAATTCCGTGAGGGTATTTGATTCATAAAGGTTTACTCATACCTAAGCGCGTCTATCGGCTTTAGCTTACTCGCTTTATTTGCGGGGTAAAGCCCAAATACGACCCCGATGAATACGGAAAACAACATAGCCGTAAGTATTACGGGGAACTCCATAGTGAGCGTCATATAGTCACCGGCTATAGCGCCTATAAGTTCGAGTATTCCCCAAGAAAAAGCGAGACCTATGCTTCCACCGAAAAGACTTAGGATTAGTGCTTCAGATAAAAATTGTGTAAGTATACTAAAGCGCGACGCGCCTATCGCTTTTCTTATTCCTATTTCGCGGGTTCGCTCAGTAACCGAAACAAGCATTATATTCATTATTCCGATTCCACCGACAACGAGGGATATAGCCGCTATGCCGCCCAAAAGCAGACTCATTGTACTCATTGCTTTATCCATTATATTCATCACTGTAGACTGATTAACAATATAAAACGCATCCTTATCCTGTTTAAACCGATTTAAAAGTAGATTATTCAGTTTGTTTTCCGCCTTATCCATTTTTGAAGAATCCGCGGAGCTAACGTAAAACGTAGTTACAAAGGGTGAGTTTGTCATTCGGCTTCCTATATTATACGGTATATATGCAGTATTGCGTCCTTTCGTAATAAAGGACATAAACGATGTGCCGCCCGTTTTATCTTCCTTTAGCACGCCAATTACTAAAAAATCGCGCCCATTAACGCTAACTGTTGCACCGACAGCGTCTTTCTCAGGGAAAAACTCATTCGCGCTTTCCGCGTCTAAAACTATGACGGCGCTTGCGTTATCTATATCGGGCTGCTTAAGAAACCGTCCATAATCAATTTTAACGTTGCGTATATTTTGATATTCGGGGGTCGTACCGTAAATAACGAAGTCAAGGTTGTTTAGACCGGATTTAACGGTTGAATATACGGTGGCTTCCGGTGCGGAGGAGAGAATTTCCGGTTCATTCGCGAAAGCTTTAACGTCTTCGGTCGTAAGGGGTGCGCCCCGGTCGTCAACTACCGAAACCGAAATAAGGTCGCTTCCAACCTCCGAAATTTGCGAAACTATCGCGCCTTTCGCCCCGTTTACGAGAGAGATCAGAACAACCACGGATATAACTCCTATAATTATTCCGAGCATAGTCAAAAAAGAGCGCATCTTGTTTGAAAATATAGCGGAAAAAGCCATTTTAATGGTTTGAATTAACATGAAGCCACCTCGCTTACCTCGCCGTCCAATATGCGCACTTTGCGCTTTGCGGCGTTCGCTATCGATTCGTCGTGGGTTATTAAAATTATAGTGTTTCCGAGATCGTTAAGTTCATGAAATATTGAGAGTATTTCAGCTCCGGTCTTTGAATCGAGATTACCCGTAGGTTCGTCGGCTAGTATTATTGAAGGTTCCGTTGCAAGGGCGCGCGCTATAGCGACTCGCTGTTGTTGCCCTCCGCTAAGCTCGGTCGGTCTATGTTCCATTCGCGACGAAAGACCGACTCGGGAGAGCGCAATAGCGACGCGTTCATGACGAACGCTTGGCGCTACGCCCTGATAAATAAGAGGAAGCTCAACGTTTTCGATAGCGGTCATTTTCGGAAGAAGGTTAAAACCCTGAAATATAAAGCCTATCTTTTTATTTCTTATTCGCGCAAGCTGTTTTTCCGAATATTCCTCTATGCGCTGACCATCTAATATATAGGTCCCGCTGTCCGCTATATCAAGACAGCCGATTATATTCATTAAAGTAGATTTCCCGCTTCCCGATGGACCTATGATGCTTACGAACTCTCCCTTTTTTATCGTAAGGGAGGCGTGAAAGAGTGCATGAACATCGGTGTCACCTATGCTGTAGGTTTTATTGATGTCTATGAGCTTTATTATATCGCTCATTTTAAACCCTCCGGTGTTGGCTGAACGTTATTTTGTTTCATAAAACGCATCATACCTAACATAGTACTCTCGCTCAACTGATACATAGCTATATCGTTCTCTTTAAGCCCCTTTACTATCTCTACGTTTATCCCGTCGGATAGACCACTCTCAATATAGGTTTTAACCATGTCTTTTCCGCGATGATCGCCCGTTGCGCTTAAAAGAACGAATGCTTTTCCGTCACTCTCCTCGTTTAAAAGCTCAAGGGGAACGATGAGAACATCATCTCTGCGCTCGGTAACGATAGTAGCCGCAGCGTTCATGCCGATTAAGATTCGCGAATCCGCGTTTTTAAGCGTAATCGTAACCGAATAGTTCGTAACTTCATTCACGGATATGCCTATGGATGAAAGGGCGGTTATTTCGCCTTCAAACTTTGCTCCGGGTATTGCGCTTATTTTTACATCTGCCTTTTGCCCTAATTTTAAAGACAAGATATCAAGTTCGTCTATATCCGAGGTCATTTCGATTTTTTCGCCTTCCATTACAGAGGTACCGACGGTCGTTATTTTAGTTGAACCCACTGTCATTTCGCCGTTTTTTAAGCTGAGAGATGCTATTGTTCCGTTCATCTCCGCTTTTAAAGCGTAGTTTGCATTTTTAAGCGTGACGGCTTTCGATAGTGCGTCCGCCGCTCTTTCGCGCTCGGCTAATCTATAAGAAAATTCGGGCGTAACCGCATCCGAAACTGTATATAACTTTTCGCCCACGGATACCGAGTCGTTAAGACCGACATGTATCGATTTTATTTTTCCGTTCGAATATAAAACCGTATAAGGGGCATTTATCTCAGTTGTTGCTTCGGAGATTTTTTTATTCGTATCGGATATAGCGAGAGTTGTGCCCACTGAATATGCGTCGTCGTCTACTAAGGCGGTATAAGTTGAACCCGTGTGTGAGATTATTGTAGCTCTTCGCGATTTACCCGTTTCGTTTTCAACGGCGAGTTTACTATACAGAGCGTAATCTTCGGAGGAATCGAAAGTAAGTTTTAAAAATCCATCGGTAGACAACACCATGAGAGCGCCATGCTCCAGCATAACGGCTTCGACGGAGCTGTTTTCTTCTCCGTATATCAACTTTACGCGACCTTTTACCGTAGAACTTACCGCCTTATCCTCCGATTTTCGCATAGAGGCAAGGTCGGCATCTTTCGCGGTTAAATCCAAAGAAAGCGTATCTATAAGGTTATTTACATCGTTTTTATCGAAAAACGCTATCGTATCTCCAATTTTAACGATATCTCCAACTGATTTTTCAACGCTCTCGACGGTAATCCCCGAGAGCGTCTCAATACTTTCGGTATTTCCTACTTTAAGCGTTCCTGTAGCCGTAACGGATTTTATTATGCTGCCCTTTTTGACCGTATGGGTTTCGTAATACGGGGCGTTCATATTGTTTCTAATAATTGCGCCGGTGACGAGAAATCCTGCAATGAGAAATACGATAATTATAAGCGCTATTAATCCGGCATTTTTACGTTTTTTCTTAGGCTTGGAGGGGACTATAACCTCGCCTTTATTTGGATTTTTAACCATTTTTTATTTACCTCGCATATTAAACTGCGATTACTCTACACGCTTATTTTGAACGCAATATGGCAATAAAGTTATTTTCATGAGAAATTTAGCGGAACGAAGCTTTTAAAAAAACTATCTTCAGTGGCACGGCATATAGTTTTAATATTAAATGACAATATATTTGAATAGATCAAAAATTAAATGTAAAACCACTTGACATCGGAATAAAGCTATGCTAAAGTACTAAAGCTATCCCCTTAGAAGGGGATATATTTAGGTTGCGCACACACCACAGTTAAAAGGAGTGAAAAGCTATGCGTGTCAAGATAACATTGGCGTGCACGGAGTGCAAGCAGAGGAATTACAACACCTTCAAGAACAAGAAAAACGATCCTGATAGGTTGGAATTCAATAAATACTGCCGCTTCTGCCGCAAACAAACCCTACATAGAGAGAGCAAATAAAATTTCCCCCTAAAATATATTATGGGGAACGGAGGAATTATGGATAACGAAAAGAAGCTTGAAACCAAGCCGGTCAAAAAGAAAAAGCCCAGAGAAAAAGGGCGCGTTAAAAAGTATTTCCGCGAAGTTGTAGGCGAGGTCAAGAAGCTGAGCTGGCCTACGCCTAAAGAGCTCGCCATGTATTCTCTCATGGTATTGGCGTTTGTCGCGGTCATGGCTATTATAATCGGCGCTTTGGATATTGGCTTTGGCGAAGGAATGAGGGCGCTTGCCCATGTCGCTCCTACGGCGACTCCGGTTGTGTCCGCTACTCCTGTACTTTAATATGAGGATATCGGAAGATGGCTGAGAGAGATAGAGACGAAACGATTGTTGAAGATCCGAGATGGTATGTTGTACATACCTATTCCGGATATGAAAACAAGGTAAAAGAGGATCTTGAAAAGACCGTTGCTAAGCGCGGACTGTCGGATGCCATACTTGAAATTAAATATCCCACCGAAGAAGTAACGGAAATTAAAGACGGTAAGCGTCATACTGTTACGAGAAAGGTCTTTCCCGGCTATGTAATGATAAAGATGGTTATGAATAACGATCTTTGGTACATTGTAAGGAATACTCGCGGCGTAACCGGCTTTGTTGGTTTAGGTTCTAAACCAACCCCGCTTACGGATACCGAGGTGACCGCTATGGGCGTTGAGAGACTTCCCATTGAGCTCGATGTCGTAGCTGGCGATCATGTTGAGATTATATCAGGTCCGTTTGAGAACTTTCCCGCCGTCGTCGAGCAGCTTGATCCTGAACGGCAGGTGGTGCGCGTTAAAGTATTCATGTTTGGGAGAGAAACCTCTCTTGATCTTGAATATGTTCAGATTAAGCGCGTCGTTTAAAAAAGCGCAAAAAAATCTTTTGTTTTTGAAGTATCGCCCAAAAGGGCTTTACATAGGGGCAATTTTATTGCCTCTGTGGGAGGGAAATTGATTTAAAGTCTATTTCCCGCTCGCACCACTTTTATTTTCGGAGGAATTACTAAAAATGGCAAAGAAGATTACAGGTCTTGTAAAGCTTCAAATAGCCGCCGGCAAAGCAACGCCGGCGCCGCCGGTAGGTCCCGCGTTGGGACAATACGGCGTAAACATGATGGGATTCTGTAAAGAGTTTAATGAGCGTACCTCTAAACAGGCTGGTTTGATAATTCCCGTTGTCATAACCATCTATCAGGATCGTTCATTTACTTTTATAACGAAATCTCCACCCGCAGCTGTACTTATAAAGAAGGCTTGCGGACTTGAGCATGCTTCCGGTCGTCCTAATACAGAGAAGGTCGCGAAGATTACCAAGGCTCAGATAAAAGAGATAGCGGAAGCGAAGATGCAGGATTTAAACGCGGCGTCTCTTGAAACCGCGATGTGCATGGTGGCAGGCACCGCCCGTAGCATGGGCGTTGTCGTGACAGACTGACGCGGAGGTAATTTAAATGAAGCATGGAAAAAACTATATTGAGAGCTTAAAAGCTATAGACAGAACGAAGCTTTATGACCCGGCGGAAGGAATAACTACCGTTCTTGGTACACATAAAGCGAAGTTTGATGAAACCGTTGAAGCGCATGTACGTTTGGGCGTTGATCCACGTCACGCGGATCAACAGGTTAGAGGCGCGGTAGTTTTACCGCACGGAACCGGTCGCGTTATCAGGGTTTTGGTTTTCGCAAAGGGAGATAAGGCGAAGGAAGCCTTAGAAGCCGGAGCGGATTTTGTCGGCGACGATGACATAGTAAAAAAGATTCAGACCGAAAACTGGTTTGGGTTCGATGTTTGCGTAGCGACGCCGGATATGATGGGCGTTGTCGGTCGCATAGGTCGCGTTTTAGGACCAAAAGGTCTAATGCCCAACCCGAAGAGCGGAACCGTTACAATGGATGTCGCGAAAGCGGTTACAGAGATTAAAGCCGGTAAGGTTGAGTATCGCGTAGATAAAACGAGTATCATTCACGTTCCTGTCGGGAAGGTCAGCTTTGGACAGGAAAAGGTTCTCGAAAATTTAAATACGCTTATGGAAGCAATTATTAAGGCAAAGCCCGCGGCAGCAAAGGGAACTTATATAAAGAGTCTCGTTATATCGACGACTATGGGTCCCGGAGTCCGTTTTAACGGACAAAAATTTTAATTTTTAAAACGGTTTTCGGATAAATCCGATATAATCGAATATTTTGCCAAAGACAGCAGGTATTAAAGTAAATCCTGCCGAGGCGGTTTTAACAAGTTAACTTGTTATTTCCCCATGTCTTTTGGCATGGGGAATTTTTTGAACGGAGGTGAATATAAAAAAATGGCAAGTGCAAAAATCATTGAACAAAAGGCAAAAAAGGTTGAGGAAATTCGTGAAAAAATGAGCAGGGCACAATCCGTAATACTTTTTAACTATAGAGGACTTACGGTAAGCGAAGTTACGGCGCTTAGAAACGAAATGCGAAAGGCCGGTATTGAATATCTGGTATTGAAAAACGGTCTTGTTGCACGCGCGGCGCAGCTTAGCGGTGTTGACGGTTCTATCCATGAACTTTTAAAGGGACCCAGCGCTTTCGCTTTTGGTTATGACGACGCTATCGCTCCTGCGAAAATACTTAAGGATGCGATAAAGAAGTATAAAAAATGCGAAATGAAGGGCGGCATAGTTGACGGAGTTGTTATGAACGCGAAAGACGTTGATACCCTCGCCGATTTGCCCAGCAAGGAACAGCTTATCGCAAGGATGCTTGGCAGCATGATGTCTCCGATTTCGGGACTCGCAATCGTACTCAATCAGATCGCGAAAAAGCGCGAAGAAGCTGCGGAAGCGTAATGCTTTTTCAAAAAAAAAGTAACGCTGATTGAACAGCGAGACAAAAAAATAGATAGAGGAGTTTTATTATAATGAATAAGGAACAATTAATTGCCGATATTAAGGCTATGACGGTTTTAGAGCTTAACGATCTCGTTAAGGCTCTTGAAGAAGAATTTGGCGTTTCGGCCGCCGCTTCAGCGGTTGCCGTTGCGGGTCCCGCGGCTGCTGCCGAGGTTGAGGAAAAGACTGAGTTCGATTGCATACTTAAGGATATCGGCGCTGAGAAGATAAAGGTTATTAAAGTCGTCCGCGAGATCACCGGTCTGGGTCTTAAAGAAGCTAAAGAACTGGTTGATAACGCGCCTAAGGCCGTTAAAGAGGCTATTCCAAAGGAAGAATGCGATAAGGTCGTCGAAGCATTTAAGGCTGTTGGAGCAACGATCGAGGTTAAGTAATTTTCTGATTAATAAAACCCCGTGGTCGATTTTTTGTTTAATAGCGATATATAATATTGCTTGCATTCAAAAAAATCGTTCTCGGGATTGCAATAAAAGCCCTAATATAGGGCTTTTATTTTTTATATGCTTGCATTTCTTAATTGCTTATTTTTCAATATAGCATAAAATAAATTAAATCAACCGATGGAAATTGCTAAAATAAAAATATACCGGTGAAAAAATATTATTTATATGGTAATATGGAATTAAACGGAGGTGGTAATATGAATGACACCGCATATAGCATAGCCGCGTCTATATTCAGCTATGTTTTTATGGCGATAATAGCATATATGCTGGTGAGACTCGTCGTTTTATCTCTCGCTGAATATAGGGAGAATAAAAAGGCTCGTATAATGCAAAAGAATATGGCGGCAGGGCGAATCGAATTTTTATCTCCCGAAAATTACGCGGGAAACGAATTTTTAATTAATCGCGAAACTATCGTAGGTAGAAGCCGCGGAGCGGACATAGTAATACCGGATAAAGGCGTTTCAAAGCGTCATTGCGTAATATTTGAGAGAAAAAGCGGGATATACATAGCGGATTATGGAAGTAAGTTAGGCACCTTTGTAAACGGAGAAAAGCTTTTTAAGCACGATATGCGCTTAAAAAGCGGGGATATAGTCTCCATAGCGGAGAAAATAGCATTTAAAGTAACGTTTGACGGAGAATTTGAGGGAGAACCGGAAGAAACTTTCGATTCAGTTGAAGACTTCGGAATTAATACAATGACCTATGGAGAGGAAGGCAAGGCTGAATATGACAAGCAAAACTAAAAGGCGCGCTATAGGTCTTCTCGTTTTATTAATACTCTTTATCATGTGCGCATTTTCGCTTCTCGCTTTTTCGGGGAAGTCTATCGATTATGTCGCACCCCTTTTTGGTGCGATTTTATCTTGCGTTTTGATAATAGAATATGCTCTTATGGCGCGGCTGTTTGGAAATTTCGATAGATTCCTTTTAATAACTGTCGATATTCTCCTTTGCATCGGCATGGCTACCCAATACCGTATGGATTCAGCCTATGCTTTTAAACAACTGGCTATGTTCGTAGGAGGCAGCATCTTGATGTTTATATGTATTCCGTTTTTTAAAAAGCAGGATATTATAAAAAAGTTGACTCTTCCGATGATGATAGCATCTATTATCGTTTTGGGCGTTCTTCTCGTTTTCGGCAAGGAAAACGGCGGCGCAAAGAACTGGATAAATATAGCCGGATTTACTTTCCAACCGAGTGAATTTGTTAAAATAGCGACGGTTATCGTTCTTGCCTTCTATTTTGATAAGAGCAGTCGTTTTAAAAAGGTTTTTCCCGCTTTTGCCTTTGTTTTAATTATAGCCGCGCTCCTTATGCTTGAGCGAGATTTAGGTGCGGTAATGCTTATTGCGGGGACTGCTCTAATTGTATTTTACGCTGCTACGGGAAATATTCTGGCGACATTAGGCGGCGTTGCCTTTGGCGCGGGCGGGGCACTACTAAGTTACTCGCTTTTCGATCACGTTCGAATTCGCGTTGCCGTTTGGCAAAATCCATGGGCTACATACGAGGGAAGCGGATATCAGATTGCGCAGGGTCTGATGGCGATAGCGTCGGGAGGTCTCTTCGGCGTTGGTCTAGGGATGGGGACACCTAAAATAATCCCCGCATATCGAACGGACTACATATTTGCCGTCATATGCGAACAGTTCGGGATAATCGTCGGGCTTTGCGTAATAGCGTTTTATATCGTATTTATAATTCGCGGAATAAATATAGCGTTAAAAGCACCAAATCGATTTTTAATGCTCTTAGGCTTCGGCTGTACCGTCCTAATAACGTTGCAAAGCTTTATAATTATAGGAGGCGTTATAAAGATGATACCTCTTACCGGGATAACGCTTCCGTTCGTTAGTTACGGGGGGACATCTATGATAGCTTGCATGATCCTTTTGGGTATTTTACAGAGCATTGCCGTTCAGGGTAGAGAGGAGCTAACTTTAGATGAAAACAAAACTCAAGATTAAACAGCTTTTGGCGCTTTTTTTGGTGATGTTCGTTCTATTATCAGGATACCTCGTTCTTATCGTAAATCAATACGGAACAAGGTGGTTTACAAGTCCTTATAATACGCGCGTTCAGGATCAAAAGGGGAATATAATAGCCGGATCAATAGGCGATAGAAACGGGAATATTTTAGCTTATTGCGACGAGAGCAATGAGAGAAAGTATAATCCGGATAAAAGAATGCGCCTTTCGACCGCCCTACTATTGGGAGATAACTTTGGACAAACGATAGGTGCGGATGCCATGTTTGCGAAATATCTTTTAGGCTATGATCAAAACGTCTTTGAACGGTTAAGCGCAGCTATAAGCGGAGAAAAAGCCTATGGCTCAAACGTTACGTTGACCGTTGACGCGGAGCTTTCATCATACACATATGATCAAATGGGTGATTTTAACGGTGCAGTCATCCTTTTAAACTATAAAACGGGAGAAATACTAACTAGCGTAAGTAAGCCGGCTTTTGACCCGGCGCGAATGAAGGACTATTTAGACGGGAAAATAACTTTGGAGAGCGGCGAGATGGTGAATCGAGTAACCATGGGTCAATATGCTCCGGGTTCGGTGTTTAAAATAGTTACGCTTTTAGCGGCTATAAGATATATACCGAACGCGGTAAACGAGACTTTTAACTGTTCCGGTCAACTCTTATTTGATGAAAAAACGGGGAAATATGTTGGTGACTTAAATACGGTTTTAAACCTCGAAGGATTAAACGGACTTATTGATTATCAAGGGTCGAGCCATGGTGAATTAAGCTTAAAATCGGCTTTTACTAAGTCTTGCAATAATACTTTTGGGCTTTTGGCTATGAAAATAGGAAACGATAAAATGGCGAAGACAGCGTATGACCTCGGAATCGGTCGCGAATTTTTGTTTTCTGATATGCTTGCATATTCGAGCAGCTTTACGAAAGCCGATAAGGATATCGATCTCGCCTGGTCAGGGGCGGGACAATATAAGGACATTATGACACCTTTAAACATGGCGCTGATATCGGCGTCCGTAGCTAACGGCGGAGTTATGCCCGAGCCGAAGCTTTTACGTTACGCGGTTACACCCGGCGGAGCTATGACCTATTCGCTGCGTCCGGGGAAATATATGACATCGATGAATAAGGAAGAAGCGGGTCTGATTCGTGAATATATGCTTGAAGTCGTAAAAAACGGAACGGGTAAATCAGCGCAAATAAGCGGCTACGAGGTAGGAGGTAAAACCGGAACGGCAGAGGTTACGAGCGACGGGAGTAAGAGCCCGCATGCCTGGTTTACCGGCTTCGTATATTCGGACGATCATCCTCTCGCTATTTGCGTTATATTGGAAAATGGAGGAAGCGGAGGAAGTAACGCAGCACCCGTTGCACAGGCGGTTTTAAAACGCGCAATAAGGCTGGGATATTAAAGAAAGACAGTATTGGGAAAATGAAGTTTCCCAATACTGCACTGCAATTAGGGAATTAAAGACTTTGTTTTTCAAAATGTCTTATTTTTATACCGATACTATCTTTTTTAAGAGTATTGCAGGAATTAATTTGACATGTTATAATGTCATTCGGTGTATTAATATGCACAAAGAAAACTGGGAGGCACATCATAAATGAAAAAAACATTAGCTTCTGTTTTAGTTGCGCTTATGTTTGTGACGCTTTTTGCGGGCATAAGCTTTGCAGAGCCGGAACAGGCGAAGGCAGTAATGACTGCCCTTGATTCCGATACTTTCGGAATCAAGCTGGGAGATACTAAAACGGTTACTTTTACGACGGAGATTGCGAGTTCGCGCGCTCTTAGCGCGAATGATGTTAAACTCGTTGACGAAAATAATACCGTTATCGCGTCATTAAACGATGAGGGCGTTAACGGGGATAGCGTTAAAGGAGACGGAACTTATACCGCTTCCGTTGAGATGACCGCCGATACGAGAACGACAAAAACGTATCGCGCAACGGTTGGCGGCGCGGCGACCTCAGAGTTTGAGATCCGTTATTATAAGGAAATTACGGATACCGATACCGCGGCGCTCAATGCTATGTGGGACAGAGTTGAGGACTATGAAAAAGAGCTTGAGTCATTCAAAATGACGGACAGCGAGATTTTAAATAAGGTAAACGAATACCTCGAAAACGACCCCGAGATTACCAATATAACGCGCGAAACCGACTTTTCAATTCATTTTGAAATGGGCGAAGCGCATATTCCTTGCGCTTTCGTTCGTACGGGTGCAGATAAAAAAGGTGGAAATGCGATAAATCCAATTAAAGAAACCTTACCGACGCAAATTAAAGCCGGAAGTGAGGAACTTTTTTATCCCTCAAGCCCGGATATCGCGGTTTATTGCCCGTATTACGGCTATGACGGAAGCTTTTCTTATAATTACAGGGATAGAGCCGAAACTCTTCCTCCGGTTACGGGCGGTCAACTTTATACATATTACGGTGACCAGGGGAGTGTTGAAAACTTTAAAAAGTTTGGCGAATATGGTGTCATAATGGTAGATAGCCACGGCGATATGAGCAATGGTAAATCATGGATTTGTATTCCGGTTCCGGGTCCATATGATAATGCGGACATAAGCGAAGGGCATATGATAAGCATGGGGGGCGGAGGTGTTCAGATAACGGGAACATTTTTCAAAAAATATTGCGAGACTATGCCCGGGACAGTTGTCTACCTCGGAACATGCCTCGGAATGGCTACGGACGGACTTTGTGCGCCTATGGTTGAGATCGGCGCAAACTTTGTAACCGGATATGATAAGTCCGTTACTTTCCGCTATGACGGCATAATGATGGATTCTATTTTTACTTATCTCGCGACAGAGAACGTTGAAAAGAATCGTCTATATACGACCGAGGAAGCTTTTACGAACGCAAAGAACGATAATGGTCAGGTTGATACATGGGGGGATGCTGTTTTACAGTTCGCAGGTCACGGAGCGACGGTTATTATGACCGAGCCGGTCTACGTAACCGACGTTTCTCTTAAACCGGACAGTGCGGATCTCTATGTAAACAATACAAAGGGTTTTACGCCCCTAATAAATCCGGCGGACGCGAATAAATATGAATTTGTTTTCTCTACTGAAAACGAAAATATTGCCGTTGTAGACGAAAATGGCATTGTTACAGCGCGTAAAGAGGGAACGACCAATCTCGTTTGTACCGTAACCGATCATCTCGAAGACGGTACGACCGCAACTTTTATAGCGAAAGCGGCTATTAACGTACTCGGAATAATGCCCGTTGCCGAGATTGAACTCGAAAAGAGCGTCTTTGAAGTCAATATGGGCAGCAGCGGCATGACGATTGCCGCGAATATTGCTCCGGAAAACGCAAGTAATCAAAACGTTCTTTGGGAGAGCAAAAATACAGCCGTTGCGACTGTAGATAAAAACGGCGTAATTATTCCTGTATCCGTAGGAACGACGCTTATACTCGCCACCTCTGAGGATGGAAACTTTAAGGATGCGGCGGTTTGTATCGTAAACGAAAGCGACTTTGATGCCGCGGCTAACGCGACGGGCGGAAAACTTGCGTTTATTAACGATGCAGAGGATCCGTTTGTTAAGGATATAACGACGGATGCCGATCGTGCCTCCGTTGTATCAACGAATCATGATAACGGAAGCCGTGCCGTATTGATGCTTAACCTTGGTTTGCTTCCCGAAAATACCGTAATAAAGTTCGATTGGAAGATAAACAGCGAACCTAAATATGATAAAATGGTATTTAAGATAAACGATTCGGAAGTCGGTATAGATTCGATAAGCGGAGAGCAGGATTGGGCGACATGCACGTATACAATAAGATCGTCGCGCGAAGCTGTCCTTACTTGGACATATAGGAAAGATTCGACGACGAGCGTTGGTCTGGATTCCGCTTGGCTCGACAACGTTGATGTTATTATTCCTAACGCTACGCATACCGTTAAGTTTATAGCTAACCCAGCAGAGCCTGAGAACGTTTTAGGCGAGGTTACCGTAAATCACGGTGAAGCGCCTGTAGTTCCCGATGCTCCTTTTATTCCCGGGAACACGTTTATCGATTGGAGTGGGATTCTTGATGCCGTGCGTTCGGATATGACGGTCTATCCTGTTTATTATGAAGGCAGACTCGATCCTTCCGAAATATTCATGGTTACATTCCTTGATTGGGATGGGACGGAACTTTCGAAAGCCGAAGTTGAAGCCGGAACCGCCGCGACAGCGCCTAATCCCCCGATACACGAGAATTATTGCTTTATCGGTTGGGACGTAGACTTCTCATGCGTAATATCCGACCTAACGGTAACTGCACAATATCTTCCTATAGGCGACGTTAACCATGACAAGGTCATAAACAGCGGCGACGCATCTTATATACTTTGTGTTCTGGCAAACCTTATTGAGCCGGATGAGTATTACGCTATAATCGGAGACGTTAATCATGATACAGAGGTAAACTCCGGCGACGCGGCGACGATATTATTGACTCTCACGGATCTGTCATAAAACAGAGATTTAAGTCTTAATTGAATACTAAAAAAGCCGCGCTGTTCAAAACCAAAATTTAAGTTTTAACGGCGCGGTTTTTTATATTTTCCGGGGAATTATGTCGTATTGAAGCGAAGGAAAAAAGAAATATCCGACAGCGCGGAGTTAAATTATCCAATATACTGTTGAAGGTCCTTCTTATCGAGGGAATACTTAAATGCATTTTCAACGGAAATTTTGCGCTCATATACGAGGCGCGCTAGATCGGCGTTTAGCGTATGCATTCCGTCCGCCTTTCCGACCTGCATTACCGAGCTGAGTTGATGGCATTTACTTTCCCTTATTAGGTTAAGCGCGGCATCGGTTCCTATAAGAACCTCAGTTGCGGCTATACGCCCCATTCCATCCATAGTTGGGATAAGCTGTTGAGTTATTATTCCGCGCAGCATCCCGCTTAGCTGAGTTCGTATTTGCGCTTGAGCCGTGGGGGGACAGGCATCGATTATTCTATCGACAGTTTGCGCAGCTCCCGTAGTATGTAAAGTTGAAAGAACTAAATGCCCCGTTTCCGCCGCGGTTACAGCCGCCGATATCGTTTCATAATCGCGCATTTCGCCTACTAGGATAACGTCGGGATCTTCGCGGAGCGCTGAGCGTAGAGAAACGGCAAAAGATTTCGAATCTTCCCCTATCTCCCTTTGATGAATCAACGCTTTACCCTGCCCATAGACATATTCTATAGGATCTTCTATTGTTATTATATGATCGAACTTAGTTTTATTTATAAGGTCTATCATAGAGGCAAGGGTAGTAGATTTACCGCTGCCCGTAGGACCGGTAACCAGAACCATACCACGAGGCTGATTCGCTAATAGATTTATAACGGGAGGTAGCTTTAAGTCGTCTATAGACGGTATGAAGTTGTTTAAAAGCCTTATAGTAGTAGCGAGCTTTGCGCGCTGATGAAATACGTTTATGCGCTGACGGTTTCCGTCGCCGGTTTGAATAGCGAAATCAATATCGTTTCCTTCATCAAGATGAAGAAGCTGAGATTCTGACATTGAGGAACGAATTAGTTCATCACATTCCGCGTTTGTAAACTCAATATCCATGTAGTTCAAAGCTCCGTTTATACGAAAAGCCACGGGCATACCAACAGATAAGTGGATGTCAGAGGCTTTTTTTTCGCGAGCCAAAAAGATCAATTGCTCAATATTCATATTTTTCCCTCGTTTAAAATGTAGTATAAATTACTTTTTGAAGTTCATCGAGAGTCGTTACCCCTTCTCGAACCATATCTAGGGCAACTTCTCTTAGCGTTCTAAACCCTTGAGTTTCGCGCGCATAAGTCTCCAGCTCCTGCGACGACGTTCCTTCGGAAATTAGGCGGCGAAGCGGCTTATCAATAAATAAAACTTCGTGAATTGCGATTCTACCGCGATACCCCGTATTATTACATTGATGACAACCCTTTCCGCGAACGACCTTTTTAAGGTCAGCACCGACTAACTCAAGTTCATATGCGTTCGGTACATCCTCATATGCACAGTTTGGGCAGACCTTACGTACTAGGCGTTGCGCAATAATACCTACGAGAGAGTTTGCTATCATATACGGTTCAAGCCCCATATCTCCAAGGCGAACTACGGATGAAACCGCGTCGTTTGTATGTAACGTAGAAAGAACAAGATGCCCCGTTAGGGCGGCGCGGACGGATATTTGCGCCGTTTCCGCGTCGCGCGTCTCGCCTATCAAGATAATATCGGGATCCTGTCTAAGAAGGGAACGCAACCCGCGTTCAAAGGTAAGACCGGAGACGTTATTAACTTGCACCTGATTTACTTTAGGTATATTTTTTTCCACGGGATCTTCGATAGTTGCTATATTTACGGGCATTTGCGCGAGAGTTTCGAGAACCATATATAGGGTAGTGGTTTTTCCGGAGCCTGTAGGACCGGTTATATAAATTATTCCGTTAGGAGATTTTATCATACGTGAAAATTTTTCGTAACTATCGTCGGACATACCGAAATGATTCTTATGGTCTATTATTATATTGCTTGAAAGAAGACGGAGAACCGCCTTTTCTCCAAACACCGTCGGCATAAGGGAGACACGGGCGTTTATATCTTCGTTTTCGATCTTAATTTTAAAATGCCCATCCTGAGGCAGGCGCTTTTCGGCTATATCGAGGTTCGCAATTATTTTTATACGGGCGATCAGTGCTGAATGCAGCGTTTTTTGTAATTTTACATATTCGACAATAACTCCGTCGACGCGCATACGGACGACGGTTTCATTTTCGAAGGGTTCAATATGAATATCGCTCGCGCCGGTATTATAAGCGCGCATGATAAGGGAATTTATCAACTTTACAACCGGAGCATCCGGATCATCCGTCTCAGTTGTTTGATATTCGTCTACAACCTGAGCTCCAAGCTCACTTATGTTCGCTTTTCGCGCCGCTATTTTTGCCGCAACTTCAGAATAATAATAGTCTATTGCCTTTAAAAGCGGAGCGCGTTCGCTTAAAACAATCTCAAGGTTCTGCCCCGTTATCTGACGAACATCCTCAAGCGCATAAAAGTCTAAGGGATCGGTAACAAAAAGGGTTAGTTGATTTAATACTGATTTTACAGCAAGAACCGTATAGCGTACCGCTATTTGCTGAGGCAATTTTTCAACCGCATCCATATCGACGATATATTGGTCTATATCGAGGTAACGAAGATTAAGTCTTTGCGCTAAAGCTTGCAGCATCTCCTTTTCAGAGACGAACCCAAGTTCAATCAGTATCTCACCCAAACGCTTTTTCCCGCCCTTTTGTTTTTGTATGGCAAGGGCCTGTTCAAGCTGTTGTCTATTTATTCGTTTATATTCAATTAAAAGATCGCCAAGCCTAATGTTTTCCAATTTTACAGAGTCCTTTATTTTTTAAAACTTATAATTAGTTTATAGGGAACGGTTCGTTTTGATATAGATACATAGATAAAGTAAGCGATATCCAAGTTTCGTCGACAAAGTCGGTATGGTCATTCCAATATGAACGTTCCTCTATCGAAAAGTTCTGTACCATTATAGCGCGCTCCGAAACGAGACGGTCAAAAAGGCGCATAAAGTTTTCGCGCGATCCGGTGGCCGTTAACGTTACGGTTTCAGTATATACGGCGGACAATATCGCTTCGTTATATCCATTCGTCGAAAATTCGGAAGCAAAATAGGGCGCGATACCGACGAGAGCGGGACCGGTACCCATGTCGAGTGAATAAGGTTTAAGATTATATTCCTTCATAATCCCTGTTAAGAGGTGGTCTATATCTTTAGGGGTAATCATAGGGTAAAAATCTTTAGAGGCAGTTGCAACAGCCTCTTCGTTATTTTTAACAGCAGCTTTCATCCCTTCAAGCGTCAAAATAACAGTCTCCATGTTGAATTTTTCGTCGTTCGCCGTCAATATATTTGCCTCAAGCTCTGATTTCTTATTCAAAGTCGGTAGTATTAGAAAGTTGACAAATAAAAATATGATTACGGCGAACAATAAGATGATTATAAAAACCTTATCGCGCTTTGTAAGGTTAATTGTCATTTTTCGCCTGCTTTCCCGCATTTTCCGATAAAACGCATTCGACGTTTATTTGGAATGCGTTATAAAGTTCGGAATACACGTATCCATGGTAGTTTACCTGCGAAAAGAAGCCGGAATCTTCAAGAGATTTTATATATTCGGCTGTTTGCGTTACGGTAGTCGCGTATGTATCGAAATTTAGCTTCCCAGAGGCGGCATCATAAGTGTTTATCTGTGGCGTTGACTCATAGAATCGGTTCGTACAGACAAGTATGGCCTCTAAAACGTTCGAATTTATTAGCGGGTATGATTCGAGACATTTCCAAGTTTGATCTATACTCGCTAATTTCGCTAAAAGCTCGGCATTATGCGACGTTAAAGCTAATGTTTCATTATATTGATCTATATTTATCGGCGATTCAATATAGGCGTTTATCTCGTCAAGATCATTTTGCAACGTCATATTGTCGAGTATCAATCGAGCCGAAATAACGGATAAAAGTAAAATCAACATTACAAAAGAAAGTATGATTACCCGCTTGTTTCGTTTTTTATTCGATTCTTCCGGCTTTGCCCGAAAAGGAACCATTAAATTTAAATCTCTTGATGCCAAAATTACTTCGCCTCACTTTTTTAAAAGATCGCCTACGGGATAGATAAAGTTCGATAATCGCGCGTCTTCATCTCGTCCGGAAAATTTTATTCGTCGGTCATTTGGGAATTCTTGTATATTTAAGTTCATATCCACTCCAAAACTGTAAAAACGATTTAAATCGTCGGGATTAGCGCCGCAAAAATATACATCGGTTATAGTATATTCACTCTTCTCGGACGCTAAAAACTGAACCATTGAGGATACATTCCTTTGCATCTCGCCAACAATCTCGTCGGTTCCATCCGAAGAAAAAAGGCGAGTGCGCGTCGAAATCTTATAGCGACCGTTTTCAAGCAGAACATTTTGAACATTTTCACCGTCCATAACAACGATAACCGCGGTTTTATCGTTAAATTCGGGCATGAATTCTATGAGCTTAACGAGGGCAGTAACCCCGGTATTAAATGAAACAACCTTAGTTTTAATCTCGGAAAACAACTTTACATAGGTTTCTACAAAAGATTTTTCACATGCACATGCTATTGCGCGGTTCATAGAACCGTTTTTGCTTTTAAGCATCATATAATCGTATAGGGGGGCTGTTCTGTTTTCAGCATCCGAAAATTCGTTAGCCATAAGCAGTTGAAGCTGTTTTTCTTTCATATTCGGAAATTCTATCGGCTTTAGCTGAATAAGAGTACTATTTACAACGAGAGATACGTCTTTCCCGTGACACCCATGAGCATCTAAAAACAGCGCAATCTCCTCTTTAAGCGCGGGGGCATTAGTTATAACGCCGTTTACGAGGCTTTCGCCCATTAAAACATCAGCGAAACAGGAGCTTACGGAAACGCCCGCGGAGCTTCCGGCGCCTACTACAGCAGAAACATTTTTATTTGAAAGATAAAGTGATATTGCCATAACGTTTTACTCCTAACTTTTTGACAATGCTTCGTATGAGTTAAATATGGGCAGAAGCACGCTTAACATAACAAGTAAGACTATAGCCGCCATTATAACCAACATAACCGGCTCCATGAGCGCCAAGAGCGCTTGAATCGCCATCTCGGATTCAAACTCATAGCTTTCGGCGACGACACCAAGCATATATTCCAGGTTTCCGGTTTCTTCGCCAACGAGAACATTTGCAATAAGCTTTTTTTCGAATCCATCTACGAAGGAAAGAGAATGCGAAAGGGTTTCACCTCTTCTTATTCGGGTTATAACATCGTCGAATTGACTCGCTATATATTTATTACCTATCGTATTTTTTCCGACCTGCAACGCTACGACGATAGGAAGACCGCTCGCATATTGCGAGGAGAGAGTTCGCGCGAATCTAGCGGTGTATATGACTTTAAGAAGTTTACCCACCTTCGGAATTCTTAAAATCATCTTGTCTATGAACCATTTTACATTAGGAATTCGCTTTATTATCGATATAAATATTGATAAAGCCGCTACAATGAACAATAATATATACCATTTCGTAGCGACAAAATCGCCAATAGACATTACGAATTTCGTTAGTCCCGGAAGCTCCATCCCTTCAAAAAGAGAAACAAAGTTGGGTAAAACGAAGGTGAAAAGCCCAACGCAAATTAATATCGTCATAACCGCAAGAATCTTGGGATACAATAGTGCGCTCTTTATTTTACCGTTTAGACGATCTTCTTTTTCATAATGAACAGCCATTTTTCTTGCGGTAACGTCCATCGTCCCGTTGGATTCTGCCGCTTTAAACATATTAATAAGAAGCTCGGGGAAAACGTTTCCTTGCTGTTCGAGAGCTTCGGAAAAAGAAATTCCTTGACTTATTAGCCTAAGTATTTCCACATATATTCCGCGTATTCGAGTTTCGCAGTTTTCGTCACGCGTCATTATCCCTATAGTTCGGACGAGAGAAACGCCGGCGGAAAGCAAAGTACCGAGTTGACGGCAAAAATCGCTGACCTGCTTCGATTTTAGCTTTCTATTCGTAAGCTTTAGTTTTTTTTCTTTCGCGGATATGAGGAATACATCCGCTTTTCGTAAAGAGTCGAATAGTTCGGATTCGTTGTTTGCGTTAGCTATGCTTTTTATCGTTTTTCCCTCTGAATCCTTTGCAATATATGAATATTTCGGCAAAGCGAAATCCCCCCTTCCTTAATTTTAAATTTAACACACGGTATTAAATAATGCTTTAACTAATGCTTAAATTTTTTTAATATATCAGACATAAAGCTAAAATTATTTTTTAAACGAAAAATGTCAGATACCAATTTAATATTATTTCGCCAAAGAGCATTGAAAGAGCTATTCCAATGCAGAGCGCGGGAGCGAACGCAAAATGCTCTTTAAAGCCTTTTTGATTTTTTATCATATAAAAGATACCCTGAACTCCTCCAATTAAAAGACCAAAGAACATTGCGATTATGGCGAGTTTCCATCCGAGCATAAATCCGGCAACAGCCATGAGTTTTATATCTCCACCACCAAAAGCGCCGTTTATTAAAAGCGTTAAGAGCAGCATAGGGAGACTTATACAAAAAAAGCCGATTCCATGGTTTAGAAGAGAATCGAAGAATCCAATGTTATCCTTAAAAATGAAAAAAGCAGCAATTGCCGGGACAATTAGCGCTATGATAAGCCCGTTAGGAATTTCCATTGTATCGTAATCGATGAACGCTATCGCTGTAAGTATCGAAAACGCAGTAAAGGCAACAACTCCTTCGATGGAAAAGAAAAAGGGAAAAATATCTGTTTTTCGAAAAACATAAGCGCACAAAAGCGCGAGAAGACCGCCCAAAAGTTCAACGAAAAAATAACGCGCCGAAAGCTTTCCTCCGCAATAACGACATTTTCCTCTAAGAAAAACAAAGCTGAATAGGGGAACGAGGTCAAAGCCCGAGAGAGTATGTCCGCAAGAAACGCAATGGGATCTTCCTTTAACGAAGCTCTCGCCCTTTTGAATCCTATAGATAAGGACGTTTACAAAAGAAAAAATAACCGTACCAAAAGCGAAAACGAAAAGCGCTATTAATATTGTAAAAATGGTTTGCATAATCGTTTTCCTTTCCTTTTAATCTTAGGGATAATTTTAAAAAGGGATTTCCTCTTAACTCTACTAATTAAAGAACCTTTGCCGCAGCGCTTTTTTTAGCGGCGGCAAAAAAATTGATAATTAAGGTGTATTATTTTATTTTTGCACCTATTCTTCGGAGTTACCTATTTAAAAATAGGTTTTAATAAAACTTCGCTCTGACTTACCGTATATTTATGAAAATTCTACTAATATGCTGACCAATGGCGATAGTCCAAGAATTAAGCGTGGGTGTCGGTTCGAAAGCCGGGTTGAATTTTTTCCCGTTAGGCGGAGTCAAATCCGCATCCGAACACATATATACAGTATAATTTCCATCGTAATAGTAAATCTCGGTTACCTTAAAGGCTCCATTTATGTCCTTTATAATTATTTCACCGGTTTTGGCTGCATTTAAAGTACCAAATTTTCTTTCGGAGTACTTTTCGATATAGTTATAAATTTGTTTAGCTGCTGTTATGCCGTGACCACTGCTGTTAGGTCCGGTGTTGCTGTTTAACTTAATCGTAAGATTAGAAAGATTTTGACTTACTTCGTAAATCAAAGCCGCGGGCATTTCGGCGTATGTTATGGAAACGGAAGTTTGAGCGGCAATTAGGACATTTCGAGCTTCGGCTATAGCTGCTTTTTTATTTGCTTCGGCGATATAGCCGGTTAGCGAGGGAATTAGGATTGCCGCTAAAACCGCGAGTATTACGAGAACCACGATTACTTCAACAAGGGTAAAACCGCTTAAACCTTTTAACTTTTTCAACTTTCAAAACCTTTTCCTTCAAAGCATCTATAAACATATAGGTCTTTAGCAAAAAAATCATTTTTCAGGTATTGATACTTTTGGCAATTTACCGGAAGTTATAGAAGACCAAACGTTGACGACGGGAACCGGACGATAAGTGTGAAACGTTTTGCTGAGCGTTTCTTAGGTGAAAATATACGCAGTATAGTTGCCGTCATAGTGTTAGCTTTCGTTTGCTTCAAATTTGCCATTGATATCCAGAATAATGATTCTTGCGGTTGTACATTCTCTTCTAAGGTGATTTACGAATAATTCCCAATATAACTTTAAATCTTTTTTAGCGATCCCCGCGTCGAATTTTTCCAAATTAAAGTCGATTACGAAAATGCCTGAAATAACGGACTCACCGTTACCTTCCTCAAACTCCTTCGGTATTTCAAAATACGTTAGCAAAAAGGAAAGGTTGAGCGGCAATTAGAACCTTTCGCGCTTAGGAGATAAGAACCTTCTTATGCGCTTCGGCGATAGGCGGTTAGCGATCGGATTAAGATTGCCATTAGAATCGCGAGTATTAAGAGAACGACGACTACCTCAAAAGAGGGTAAAGCCCTTTATGTTTTTCAAATTATTCACTATCTGTTCAACATATAGGGCTTTACGGGAATCTTTTAGTTATGGAGTATTATGGTTTGGCAACGGTGATTGCAGCGGCTATATTATCGCCCGCAGCTACAGACCAAACGTTAGTGGCAAGAGTCGGCTGGAATACTGGCGGTGTGGCGGTTTCAGTCGGTGTTCCGTAGGTACACATATAAGCGGTGTAGTTGCCGTCATAGTAGCGAATTTCTGTTACTTTAAAGGCACCATCTATGTTCTGAATCTTTATTTTAGCTACTAGACCTGTGGCAAACTTCATTTCAGAGTACTTTTCAGTATACTGATAAATCTGCTTCGCAGCGGCAGCTGTAGGTGCTGTACCATTCAAGTCGATTTCGAGAATTTTGCCTGTGCCTGCTTCAACTTCTTTCGTTAAATCAGCTGTCATTTCAGAATACGTTAATGAAACGGAAGTTTGCGCGGCGATTAGAACGCTACGCGCTTCGGCGATAACCGCTTTTTTATTCGCTTCGGCGATATAGCCGGTAAGCGAGGGGATAAGGATCGCTGCTAAAATCGCCAATATGACGAGAACAACGATTACCTCAACGAGGGTAAAACCCTTTTTGCTCTTGAGATTTTTCATTTCTTTACCTCTTATTCTAAGTTATTATTTATACATACGCTTTGAGTTTTATCAAAGCATCGTATCGAAGTTAAAGCGAACAAAGCGACATTAAAAGGGGGGAGCTTCATTCGGTAGTCCATTTTCCATTTAAATAGGTTGCTTTAAATCCGCTATCTGGATCGCAATAAGTAATCCGCAATAATGTATCTCTACCATCGGTGGAATACTCTACTCCGGTTATAACTCCGGTTAATCTCGAAAGAGCTATTATTTCATCATAAGCGGCTTTTGTAAGACCAACCCAATCTCCCATTTGATATCCCGCATTTTCGTTCTCTTCTATTCCCCAATCGTTATTTTCACGATCATCTTTAGCGAGGAGAAAGAGCTCTCCCGATCCATAATATTGATGAAAAACGGACTGAGTTGCTAAAGCCGCGCTTCGCCCATCGGCTAACGCCTGGCTTTGCTTTGCTTTAGTAATGTATTGGCTATACATTGGAAGCAAAATAGCGACGAGTATAATTATTATGACGAGACATACTAAAAGTTCGACAAGGGTAAAGCCGCTTTTAAAATTTTTTTTCATATGTATACAACAGATCCCCTTTAAACTTAGATGCTATCCCGCACTCATTAATATACTAGTCGAGTATAGTGTTCATTACTATTTTTGTCAACCATAATAATGTCATTTTTGGATAAATACCTAAATTAAATGCCATTATCTTAACTTTTACTTCGAATTTTGGCGACATAGAAACAATTAAGGATAAGCAACAATATTATTATGCCGTGAAAATAAACACATATATAATTTAATATAATTGTCAGGAAAAAGAAAGGCTAAAAATCATGCATACATCGAATCATATACTGGTTATTTTGCATTATAATCATCTTTATGTTATAATCGCCGCTGTAACTTAAAAAAGTTTGAAATTTTGAGGTTTTTATGGAGAAATTGAGGTCGGAACGGAGCTCAAACCTAGAGCTGTTGCGAATAGTCGCGATGTTTATAATTATAGTGCATCATTGCTGTTATTATGGCGGGTTTAATCCATCGGATATGCCTTTTTCGGCATCTAAAATTCTTATTCAGTCGCTTAGCCTTGGCGGTTTTGGGATAAACCTATTTGTACTTGTATCGGGATATTTTATGGTTTCTACCGGTTTTAAAATGCGCCGCCTTGTAAAAACATGGCTGCAAATCGCATTCTATTCCTTGTTTCTTTTTATACTTATGGCGAGCTTTGGAGCGATTCAGTTTGATTTTATTTCATTAATAAAGGCGGCGATTCCCGTTGCCTTCGAGCAATATTGGTTTGCTACGACATATGTTATTTTAATTTGCATCTCGCCGTTTTTAAATATACTTATAAAGGCTATGAATAAGCGGACGCATCTTATTCTCGTACTCGTCCTTATACTTTTGCAAAGCGTTTTACCAACGATTACTACGGCGAAAATGGCATATGCGGATATTGCGTGGTTCGTTGCGCTGTATTTTATCGCCGCTTATTTACGTCTATACCCGAATTCGCTTACGATGAGCCTAAAAAAAAGTTTAGCGATATTATTTTGCTCAATGTCGTTTCTCGTTATATCGGTAATTTTTATAGACGTTTTAGCGATTAATGATGCTTTTTTTAAGAATGTCGGCGTATATATGCTTGCGCAAAATAAGCTTCCAATGCTGATAGCTTCAATTTCAATGTTTTTAGTATTCAATAACATAAAGAGCCTTGGGTCAAATAAAATTATTAATACCATAGCCGGAACAACCTTCGGAATATATCTTATTCATGACAGCTCTGCTTTTAGAGTGGTACTTTGGAGAAATATATTTCGCCCGGATCTATTCCCGAACACTTTACTTCTTCCGGTCTATATATTTGCGGCGGCGGCATTTGTTTTTCTAATTGGGATGGGTATTGACTTTTTACGCCAATATTTATTGGAAAAACCGATGTTCTTTCTTTATGATAACAGGTGCATACGGCTAAAATCGTTTTTTGCGCGAGCGGGCGAAAAAGGCAACGCAATTATTGATAAAATTTCTGAATATAAATAAGCTTTGCATAGAAATAATATTTTGCGCCGCTATTCGAAAATAGTATATCACTATTCAAAAAAATGCATATTCATCAATAAAATCGTTTAAAAAGCAAAAGACGAAAGTTCGCGTATGCTGTTGTATATAGGCGATTAGCGCGAAAGTATGCTCTGGTTTTAAGTATTCAAATTTAAATAAAGCGCATTAATATACTTTTTTAAGCCTCTGGCAACTTAGACGTTTTAGAGTTACAATGAATAGTGCATAAGCACAATAGGGAGGAATATTGCATGAACTTTGAGTTTACGAAGGAACAGGAAGCCGTAAGACAAATGGTTTCTGAGTTCGCGGAAAAGGAAGTAAAACCGATAGCCGGTCTTATAGACATTACCGAAGATTTTCCGGCTGAAAATGTTAAAAAGCTGTTTAGGTACGGAATTATGGGAATGGGCGTACCTACGGTTTACGGTGGCGCGGGAGCTGACGAAATTGCGTCGGCTATAGCGGTCGAGGAACTTTCGCGCGTTTGCGGAACGACGGGAGTAATTGTTGCGGCGCACAATTCCCTTTGTTGTTATCCAATCTATAAATATGGTACAGAGGATCAAAGGAATAAGTACCTTCCGATGCTTACCGGCGGTGTTGTCGGCGCATTTGCGCTTACCGAGCCGAACGCGGGGACGGATGCCTCGGCGCAGCAGACCGTAGCGGTGCTTGACGGAGATCATTATGTTTTAAACGGATCTAAGATATTTATAACGAACGGCGGAGTGGCGGGAGTTTTCATTGTCTTTGCGATGACCGATAAGTCTAAGGGGACGCGTGGAATAACGGCATTTTTAGTAGAAAAGGACTTTCCCGGATTTTCTATCGGAAAGCGCGAAGATAAGATGGGTATTCGCGCATCATCTACTTGCGAGTTGGTTTTTGAAAATTGTATCGTTCCTAAGGAAAATCTTTTAGGCGGCGAGGGTAAGGGCTTTAAGATAGCGATGGCGACGTTAGACGGTGGAAGAATCGGAATTGCGGCGCAAGCTCTGGGTATTGCTCAGGGCGCTATTGATGAAGCGGTTAAATATACTAAACAGAGAATTCAGTTCGGTAAGCCGATATCGGCGTTCCAGAATACTCAGTTCGTTCTTGCCGATCTTGAAACAAAGATAAACGCGGCGCGTTTATTGGTTTATAGCGCATCTATGGCTAAGAAGAGTGGAAAACCTTTTAGCAAAGAAGCGGCGATGGCGAAGCTCTATGCCTCTGAGGTAGCGATGGAGGTAACGACGAAGGCTCTGCAGTTCCATGGTGGGTACGGTTATACAAAGGATTATCCTATCGA
The DNA here is from genome assembly GCA_036654235.1 of Clostridia bacterium. Lineage (GTDB taxonomy): Bacteria > Bacillota > Clostridia > Christensenellales > CAG-138 > JAVVSK01. The sequence goes on from JAVVSK010000009.1 coordinate 57,011, forward strand.
GCGCATGATGCGCGACGCTAAGATAACCGAAATCTACGAGGGAACGAGCGAAGTTCAGCGCATGGTTATATCCGGCGCGCTTTTGAAATAAGGAGGCAGGGAGAAATTATGAAAATAATTGTTTGCGTAAAACAGGTTCCCGATACGACGGACGTTAAGATAGATCCAAAGACCGGAACGATGGTTCGCGAGGGCGTTAAGTCAATATTTAATCCTGACGATTTAAACGCTCTCGAAGAAGCATTAAAAATGAAGGACGAGGCGGCGGAAGCTTCCGAGGTCATATGTCTTACTATGGGACCTCCGCAGGCTGAGGCGATTTTAGACGAGGCTCTCGCTATGGGCGCCGATCGTGCGATTTTACTTTCAGACCGCGCTTTTGCCGGTGCGGATACATGGGCAACGTCGAATACACTCGCGGCGGCTATAAAAAAGATAGGCGATTTTGATATAATTTTTGCGGGTAGACAGGCTATTGATGGGGACACGGCACAGGTAGGTCCGCAGCTTGCCGAGAGGTTGAACATCCCTCAAATTACTTATGTTCAAAGCTTTAAACTCGAAAAAGATGCGATAATTGCGGAGAGAATGCTTGAAGACGGGTATGAGATTGTTAAAACCCGTATGCCGGCGTTGATAACGGCGATAAAGGAGCTGAACGCTCCGCGCTATATGGATATTAGACGTATATACAGTATGTTTAACAAGGGCTTGATTGAGGTTTGGACATTGAAAGATCTCGGAATCCCCGATACCGAAGTTGGCTTAAACGCGTCGCCTACTAAGGTGCAGCGCTCCTTCTCTCCCGATGCAAAGGCGCCCGGAAGAATGATCGGTGGCTCGGCTAAGGACGCTGTAAGCGAGCTCGTAACAGAGCTGAGACAAAAACACGTGATATAAGGAGAAGCATATGGTAACCATCAATAGTGAAAAATGTCGCGGATGCGGACTTTGCTTAAACGCCTGTCCGTTCGGTGCAATAGAAATGTCCGGGAAAACGGCTAAGCTTACAGATAAATGTACGGGTTGCGGTGCTTGCAAATCCGCATGCCATTTTGGCGCCATAGTCGTTTCCGAAGAAGCCCGTGAGGTAAAAATTGATATAGCCTCATATAATGGCGTATATGTTTTTGCGGAACAGAGAGACGGAAAACTAATGAACGTCGCTCTCGAATTAGTAGGCGAGGGCAGAAAGCTCGCTAACGCGAGAAACGCGGAGCTTACAGCGATTTTATTGGGTCAGGGGATAAAGCATCTTTCTCAGGAGCTAATCGAAAACGGTGCCGATAACGTTATAGTAGCCGACGATTCTCGTCTTAAAAATTATACAACAGAGGGCTATGCGGGAGTTATATGCGGTATAATCAACGAATTTAAACCTGAAATAGTTCTTTACGGTGCGACGCATATTGGTCGTGATCTTGGCGCTAGAATAGCGGCGAGAGTCAATACCGGGCTTACGGCTGATTGTACGAAGCTCGAGATAGATCCGGAAACCGGACTTCTTCTACAGACGCGTCCCGCTTTCGGCGGAAACGTAATGGCAACTATTGCCTGCCCGGATCATAGACCCGAGATGAGTACTGTTCGTCCGGGTGTTATGGAAAAAGCTGAGCGCTGTCCCGGAAGAAACGGTAAGGTTATAGACTTTGCGGTTAAGTTAAATGACGGTGAAATAAGAACAGAGGTTCTTGAGGTCGTAAAATCGATAAACGCTTGCGTTGCTCTTGAAGACGCAAAGGTTATCGTTTCGGGCGGTCGTGGCGTTAAGAGCGCCGAGGGCTTTGCGCTAATAAATGAGCTTGCGGAAGCTTTAAACGGTGTCGTTGGTGCGTCGCGCGCGGCGGTTGATGCTGAATATATTGAAAAGACACATCAGGTTGGGCAGACAGGTAAAACCGTTAAACCGGATCTGTATATAGCCTGTGGTATTTCGGGCGCTATTCAACATATCGTCGGAATGCAGGGCAGTAAGACCATAATTGCGATAAATAAAGATAAAACCGCGCCTATATTCTCCGTTGCTGATTACGGAATAGTAGGAGACTTATTCGAGGTTATACCCGAGCTTATACGTGCACTGAAAGCCGTTTAAATAACATTTATAAAGATCGCGACATTTTCTTATGTTCGCGATCTTTTTATTTATTTTTTAAGAAAAAACTGAAAGGGACACGCTATGAAAAAATCGAAAATTACCGCGCTGATTTTAGCGCTCATGTTTATATTTTTTAGCGTATTCGGCTGTACTCCCAAGAAACAAAACATTGATCCGGAGTCAATGACGGGATCCGCCCCAATATCGGCATCGATGTTGGCTCTTGATACCGTTATAATGGTAACGCTATATAATGAATCCGAGCGCCCTATTATTGATGAGATGGGCGAGTTAATAAATAAATATGATCTGGTTTTTTCGCGGACAAACGAAAATTCGGAGCTTTATAAGCTAAATAAAAACGGCGGTGGAACAATGAGCGACGATATGAGGGATATTATATCTTTGGCCGTAAAAATTTCTGAAGAGTCAAAGGGACTTTTTGATATTACCGTTGCTCCGCTCGTAGAGCTTTGGGACTTTAAAAGCGGAAACGGAAAAGTTCCGGATAAGGGGCTGATAGAGGAAAAACTAAAACTTGTAGGCTATAAAAATATTTCCGTCGAAGGGAATGAGCTTAGCCTTAAAAACGGAGCGACGATAGATTTGGGCGGAATTGCGAAGGGTTATATAGCCGATAAGTTAAAAGCATTTTTACTTGAGAGGAACGTAAAGAGTGCAATATTGGATCTTGGCGGGAATATATCGGTAATAGGTTCAAAGCCGGATGGAGACGAATATAGTGTCGGGATAGCTCGCCCATTCGCCGAAAATGCGGACGAAACTATAAAAATATTAAAGCTAAGGGATACCTCTGCCGTAACTAGTGGGAGCTATCAAAGGTATTTTTACGAAGGGGATAAGCTATATCATCATATTCTCGATCCGAGAACTGGCTATGGAGCGGATAGCGGTCTATTTTCTGTAACGATAATAGCTGGGAATTCGGCGAAAGCCGATGCGCTTTCTACGGCTTGTTTCGTAATGGGAATTGAAGGCGCTAAGGAGCTGATTTCCGCCGAAAAAGTAAAGGCAATTTTTGTAACGACAGATTATTCCGTAATTGAATATGGAGAATAATAAGGCGTTTTCATCCTTTATTCAACAGGACTTAATAAAGCTATGGATTTTTTAAAAGCTTTTACCGCGGACGGCGTTTTAAGTACGATAAAATTTTTTTTGCTTTCTTTTAAAATTAGATATATTTTCTTTCGCTGCTTTTTATTAAAATCCAGTATGTACTTCATAAATTCGGGGTCGAATCGCTCGGGGCAGTTTTCGCCCATATCCGCGCGGGTCGTTCCAGATGCTTTTTTTATGCGCTTTAAAACCCGGAATATGCAGATTGGGGAATGGAAATCTATATAAATAGCGGTATCCGAGGCTAAAACCCGCGTTTTAAGTGTTCGGATATAATTTCCATCAATTATAAAGCGCTCTTTTTTAAGCTCCACCGAAAGCTTTTCGTCAAATTCGGATTTGGACGATTCGACCCAACCGCTTTTCCAAAATATTTTATCCAAATGTACAACGGGAATCTCTAAACGCTCTCCCAAAAATAGGGAGAGCGTCGTTTTTCCGCTGCCCGGGCAGCCTAATATTATTATTTTTTGACCAAGGTCAGACATCGATAGTAGCCGTCTCCCGAATAAATTCCGAAGAGGAGAGAAGGGGGTCTATGAAATCGGCAATATATTCGGAAACCTGTTCAGGGGCACGTCCAATATATTCTTTAGGGTCGAGCGCATTTTTAAGCTGAGCTTCATCCAATATAAATTCATTATCAAGCGAAAGGCGCGTTAATAAATCGCATTCTGAACCATCTTCTTTCATTCGCCGCACAGATTCCATCGAGTTTCGCCTTATTACCTCATGCATAACCTGTCTATCTCCACCATTCTTAACGGCGGCCATGAGGAGATTTTCGGTAGCGATAAAGGGTAAAAACTCCATAAGGTTTTTCATTATAACTTTTTCATATACAACCATTCCCGAAGTAACGTTTATAAGTAGGTTTAAAACGGCATCAGTTGCTAAAAAGCCTTCGGGGAGGGCTATTCTTCTATTCGCTGAATCATCGAGGGTTCGTTCGAGCCATTGAACGGAGGCGGTCATAGCCGCGTTATTTGCATCGGTCATAATATATCGCGAAAGTGAGCATATTCTTTCGCAACGCATAGGGTTGCGCTTATAAGCCATTGCGGATGATCCAATTTGATCCTTTTCAAAGGGTTCTTCAACCTCACGCATATGTTGCATAAGGCGCATATCGTTTCCAAAACGATATGCACTTTGCGAAAGCGCGGAGAGCGCATTTAAAATCCTACTATCTAGTTTTCTCGGGTAAGTTTGACCCGAAACCGGATAGCATTTTTCAATTCCAAACTTCGAAGCTATTATAGAATCAAGCTTTTTTACCTTTTCATGATCACCGTCAAAGAGACTTAGAAAACTTGCTTGCGTTCCCGTTGTCCCCTTGCTACCCAAAAGCATTATATTGTTGAGGACAAAATCAATCTCGTCTATATCGGTCGCGAAATCCTGCATATAGAGACAGAAACGCTTTCCGACGGTTACGAGCTGAGCTGGCTGAAAATGTGTATAGCCCAACATAGGCATGTCTTTATATTCGAGGCAAAAGTCGCGGAGGTTAGCGATAACCGTTAGAACCTTTTTCTTAATCAACTTAAGCGCATCTCTATAGATAAGTATATCAGCGTTGTCGGTTACGTAGCAGCTGGTCGCGCCTAAATGAATTATTCCGCGCGCCGTATCGCAGTTTAAACCGAAGCCATAAACATGCGCCATAACGTCATGACGCACTTCCTTTTCTTTTTTCGCGATAGCGTCGTAATCAATATTATAAAGATTGTTTTTAAGCTCATCTATCTGTTCGGCGGTTATAGAAAGCCCAAGTTCCATCTCTGCCTCAGCGAGGGCGATCCAAAGCCTACGCCAGGTTAAGGTTCGGGTATCGGGAGAAAAAAGCCTCTGCATCTCATTCGACGCATATCTTGAGCAAAGAGGACTTTCATAGGTGGATCTTTCCATGCGTTTTATCTCCTTATAATTTCATCGCGCTTTGCACCGACACTTACGTAGCTTATCCCGCATCCTATATTTTTCTCAATGAACTCAATATAGTCACGCGCTGCCTTAGGAAGCGCGGAATATTCTCTAACGCCGGTTATATCGCATTTAAAGCCGTCTAGATATTCGATAACTGGTTCCGCTTCCGAAAAGAGCGGCGTAAAGGGAAATTTTTTCGTTATCGTTCCGTCTTTAAGCTTATAGGCTACGCATACGGGGATCTTATCCATATAGGAAAGTACGTCGAGCTTCGTTAGGGCAATTTCCGTCGCCGCCTGGATCTCAACGCCATATTTTGTTGCGACTAAATCGAAAGGACCGACGCGACGAGGTCTTCCCGTTGCCGCACCATATTCGCCGCCCTCGGAGCGAAGGAGTTCCGCTTCTTCACCGAACCATTCGCAAACGAAGGGTCCTTCACCGACGCAAGTAGAATAAGCCTTAACTACGCCGATAACATTGTCTGTTTTTAAAAAAGGTGCGCCTGAACCTAGGGGCGCGTAACAAGCGAGAGGCGAAGACGACGAAGTAAAGGGGTAAATCCCGAGGTCAAGATCGCGGAGCGCACCGAGCTGCGCTTCAAAAAGGATCGACTTGTCATTAGTATAAGCGTCGTATAAATAATCCGTAACGTCCGTAACGAAGGGCGCTAACGGCATAAGAAACTTCTCTATAAATTTTGTCATTTCGGAGTATTCGACGGGCTTCGCCGAATAAACTCCGGAGAGAGTAAGATTTTTCCATTCAAGGAGCATTTTAATACGTTCCATAAGATAATCTTTAAACAGAATTTCGCCCATCTGTATAGTTTTTTTCTGATATTTATCGCTATAAACAGGGGCTATTCCGCGCTTTGTTGATCCATATTTCGCATCCTTTAAGCGTTCTTCCTCAAGCGCGTCGAGCTGTTTATGAAAGGGGAAGACGACGGAGGCGCGGGAACTTATTTTTAGGTTATCCGGAGTAACTTTTACTCCGCGCGCCCTAAGGTTTTCGATTTCTCCCAACAAATGTTCAGGGTCTATAACCGTTCCGTTTCCTAAAACGTTTACGACGGAGTCACTGAATATGCCGGATGGCATGAGATTAAGCGCAAATTTACCGTATTCATTTATAACGGTATGCCCCGCGTTGCTTCCGCCTTGAAAGCGAATAACGACGTCATAACGGCGCGCTAAAAGGTCGACCATTCGCCCCTTTCCCTCGTCGCCCCAGTTAATACCAACAATTGCGGTTACCATAGTTGTCCTCCAGTAAAGTTTATTGCCGAAGAGATATTATGAAGTAAATTCTCATAGTTGTCAAATGAGAAGGCAATGAGAAGCCCATTTCTTAGGAATAAAACGGTTAAAACGAGGTTAAACTTTCGCGTCAAAGTTCCATCTTGACTTTATGCTAAGCGGCGCACAATCAAAGAGCGCCTTCGTATCTTTTTCCAGGTATTTATTGTTTTTATGGTAAATGTTAAATTTATTAAGCCCACTTTCAAAGGTAAAAGTAAAGTCGAGCTCTTTTCTGTAGTAGGGGAAAACGGCGCTTATAAGTTCACCTGCATCTAAAAGCAAAGCTTGATTTTCATCCGAAGCCTTACAGGCATCCAGCAGAAGAGCTTCGTTTGTCGAAAACCACTTCCAAAAAATATTCGCAGCCGTCATATCTATCTCTTTTTTTTCAAATAACATGCATGTATCCCCCGATTCATATTGATACTAAAATACTACTCTCTTTCGACTTTATTTTCAAGTCCAATAGCAATTTAAGTTTTTAACTTTTTAAACGGAATAAAAAAATAAACACTACTATATTTGACATGAAGGATGAGCGATGGTAAAATAAATATGAAACATTTAGAAATTACGCAGGAGGTCTCACGGATGAAAAAAATATTGCCTTTAGCGATTGCTTTTTTATTGGCACTCTCGTCGATAAGCTTTTCTACGGCTACGGAGGAATATCCGCCTATCGCGGTAACCCTGGAATATTCAACTCAACTTTACTATCCGGGAGATACGATAGACCTCGAAATATATATATCCGAAAATTCCAATATGTTGAGCGGGAAAATTTCCGTCTACTATGATCCGGAGGTAATAGATCAAAGTACTCTGGCGGCAGAAAAAGGATCGGCGATATCGAGGTATGCTTTCGCAACGAACTTTAGAAATCCCGGCAGGGCGACAGTTGGTTTTGCGTCGTCGTCACCTTCCAACGTTGGCGGGCTTCTTTGTACTTTCCATTTCACTATACTTGAAACGACTAAATTGGATAACGCGCATTTAAATGTTGTTATTAACGAGTTTTTAGCTCCGGATACGAGTACGTTAATTTCGAGCTATTTTACGAACGAAGGCGGAGGAGAAATTGATCTTCCGGTTTATCAGCCGGAGATATATGCGCCCGTTTATCTTTCGCTGAGCGGGGAGACGGAGCTTCGCCCCGGATGGGATTTTTCCGTAATAATGAATATAGGGGAGAATTCAAAGCTGCTTTCGGGTGATATGTCTATCGCTTATGATGCCGATAATTTTGATTTTATATCGTGCGATATGGGAACGGCGCTGACTGAAAACGGAACGTTCAATTTGGAATATTTTGGAGATAAACCGGGTATCGTCGCTGTTTCGATTTCAGGGCGCGAAAAACTTATGACCGGAGGTTCGGCTGTAATATTTAAATTTAAAGTAAAAGAAACGCCCGTGGACGGAAATTATGAATTTGTTTTAAATGTTAACAGACTTATAGCCGGGGACGGCGAAACCGAACTTATATATAATCTCCAAAACGGGGGCATCCTTTCGGTAAATATAACTACGCCGCCGCCAGAAGCAGAGATATATACAGTTACGTTTTATGCCTTTGATGAAACAACTGTTTTATTTCAAATAGAGGTGTTGGATGGAGAATTCGCGGTTTTTAACGGCGATATACCGAAGGTCGACGGTCGAATTTTTTCCGGATGGGATGAGGATATAACGAAGACCCGAATATTTAACGATACATCGTTTTATGCGATATACCGCATACTGGGAGACGCGAACGGGAACGAGACTACTAATTCGGGAGACGTTTCATATATTCTAAGATATGCAACGGGGGATATAACCCTAGATAGACTTGATCTTGCTGTGGCAGACGTTAATGCGGACGGGACAATAAACGGCGGGGACGCGGCTATGATACTTATGTTCCTTATTAGAAGTATACCGGATTTACCTCAGCACTGAGCGAAATAAAAACGACCGAAACTATTTAGCTTAAAAAAATCACACGAACTCATATACATAATTTAACGAATAATGGAAACACTGCCTATTGAGAAGAAAAGGCGGTGTTTTTTTGCTTAATGAAATAAAAAAAGCTATAGCGAGTTGGTTCGAGTTTGACGCGGGCTATGATAAATTTGAATTGCTCGAAACAGAGAGCGGAGAACCGACGTTTTTTGGGAACTTAAAGCGCGGAGCCGAAGAACCTCCAAAAAAACCGCAATACGTTGAAAAAAGTCTCGAAAAAAATACCGAAAAGTTAAATATCGATTTTCATACGGACGTGAATAAAGATTTAATATTCAGAGAGTTTTTATTTTGCAAAATTAAAAAATCTCTGGCGGTATTTATAAACGATATGGCCGAGGCAAGGGCGATAAACGATTTTATTTTGCGCGAAAGTATGGGTACAGATATAGATATAAATGCGGGAGACGATATAATTGCGTTCGCAATAAAAAACGTATTTACATTTTCGGAGGTAAAGGTCGAAAATGTTTGGAATAAAGTAAAACAGGCGATCTTGGACGGTCAGACCGCGGTTTTTATAGATGGCGCGAGCGAGGCAATAATATTCGATACACGCGGATTTCCAAAAAGAAGCGTTACAACGCCCGACAATGAAAAAACGGTATTAGGTCCAAAACAGGCTTTTATAGAAAACATAAGAACAAATATAACGCTTATCCGCCGTATAGTTCGTACGGACGATCTCGTTTGTGAGCTTCGCGACGCGGGAGGCGAAAACAATATTAGCGCGGGGATAATGTATCGGGACGGGATTACCAATACGAACCTAATAAAAGAAGTAAAACGGCGTATGGCAAAGATAGATATGCGAACGGTTTTAAGTAGCGGCACCGTTGAACAGATGATAGAACGAAGCGCACTTTTTCCGCTTCCGCTTTCGCTTTCGACGGAGCGCCCGGATAGAGCTGCTAATTTTATTATGCAGGGGCATATTGTCCTGCTTGTTGACGGAAGTCCTCTCGTTCATGTTATTCCAATTACTCTTCCCGTTTTGATGGCTGCTTCCGAGGATGCCTATGCAAGCCCGGCGATAGGAGGAATAATGCGCTTTGTCAGATATGCCGGCGCGATTATATCGATACTTATGCCGGCCATTTTTATAGCTATAGCGATGCATCATCTTGGCCTTTTATCGAACGAAGCTTTGACGACGCTCCTTTCGTCGCGTAAGATGGTTTCTGCTCCAATTTGGGTCGAACTTATTTTCCTCCTTCTTATTTTTCATTTGATACGCGAGGCGGGAATGCGCGTTCCCGGGAGCATTGGGCAGGCGATAGGAATAATAGGAGGGCTTATATTGGGGCAGGCGGCCGTCGCCGCTAATCTCGTAAGCTCGGTAGTTTTGATATTAATAGCGCTTACGGGTCTCGGAAATTTTTGTATACCCGATTATCCAACGCAGCTTTCGGCAGTTTACATAAGACTTTATCTAATCGCTTTTTCAATGTTTGGAGGGCTTCTTGGCTTTTTTTCCGGGCTCTTGATCTTGATAGCTATAGTCGCTTCAGTAAAATCTTTCGGCATTCCATATTTAGCGCCTTTTGCGCCAAAGACATATTCGAAGCGTCCGTTTATACTTCGCGGAATTCTTGGAAATATAAAAACCGCCGTCGATTATACGAATACGGAGGATAATTAAATGAATCTTCGCGAGGGGAAAATGGGGAGGCAGGAGACGATAGCGCTTTTAAGCACTTCGCTCTTTATCAGCGCGGTTTTTACCGTTAATTCGAGCGAGACATATTCAACGGGAAACTCAACCTACCTAACCTTACCTATTTCTATTCTTCTATCCGTAGTTATATTTCTTATCGTTTCTTTTGCTCTTAAAAAAAGCGGGCAAGGGGGGCTCATGGAGATGGCGCGATATGCTTTTGGACCGATCGGGGAATTTATATATGCTTTTGTATTGATCGCGGGGCTTTTAATAGCCGCCATAATTCCAACGGATAATTTTCTTCTCGTTATGCAAAGTTATCTGTACGTCGATTCAGACTATACGGAAATAATAATCTATATAGTCCCGGTAATAGCGATACTTGCGTTTATCGGTTTCGAGGGGCTGGGTCGAACGGCGAAACTCTTATCATGGGTGTTTATCATAATACTTTTCGTAACTTTTTTTAATCTCGGCGAAAGCCTTGAAACGTATAGACTTGCTCCGTTTTTAGGGGACGGGGTTGAGCATATGGCAACGATATCGATAAACTCAATGTATTGTTTTTTACCCGGTTTGCTTTCGATATTTACGCTAACTAGGGGGACTCAGGGGGAAAAAAACGCGAAGTTTTCGGGGGTTACTTCGGGGATTATTGCCGCCGTTATCGTCTTTATAACGCAGCTCATTATCGGTATGGCATTTTCATATAACGAGCTTAAAGATATATTTATGCCATTTTACGTTATAAACACTATAAGCGGGAATGATTCATACCTTATTCGCACGGAAAAACTTACGGTATTTATATTTTTATTGGGCGGGATAATAGCCGCCGCGTATTATATTTACGGTGCGGCGCGAATATACGTTCGCGAGTTTAAGCAAAGGGATATACGCCCGGCTATTGCGTCATTTAGCGCGATTTTACTTACACTTGTCATATCTAAGCACGTTGGAATGCATTATATTAAAGGCGTGCTTGAATTTGCGTCAAAATATATGACTGCTATACTTATAATTCCGACTTTACTTATGTGTATATCTGCTCTGATAAGGACAAGTATATGTGAGAAGAAAGGGATAATAAATGAAAGCTAAATTTTGCTTTATATTGGCGCTTATAGTGTTGAGCTTTTCGCTTCAGGGCTGTATACAGGAGATGACAATAGAAGAAAACGGATACGTAATTATGTTAGGAGTTGATAAAGGTGAAAAATTAAAATATAACTTTACTTTTGTTATGCAAAACGAAAGTGCACAATCGGAAAATAGGCTATCGCCGAATATTGTAACGGTAAGCACGGAAGGGGAGGATATTTTCGGATCCATAGCGGTTGCGGAATCCGCGCTTCCCTATAATCTCGATTTTTCTCGTATGAGCGTACTCGTTTTTTCGTCTGATATAGCTAAGTCGACTTTTTTTCACGAATTCTTTCTAATTACGTTTTCGTCTATAAAGGTCAGAGAATCGGCGGACATGCTGATTTGCGCCGGAAAGAGCGCAGATTTTTTAAACGGCTTAAAAAGTGACGAAAGTATAAGCCTTGCGCATATGCAGTATAGCCTCTTCGATCTGCATTCTAAGGAAGGCAGGATGATGCCCTGTAGCATGATGCGTTTTTTGGAGGGCGCGCGCGGAAGTCGGTTTGACGCGATAATACCTTTTTGCGCCGTTGATAAATCGATAGAGACGGAGAAAGATAAGGAAAACGGAGAATCGTCTGAATCGGACGGAACAACTTCGGGAGTAAAACGAAAAGGCGGAATGAAGTCTTACGTCGATGGATCAGTTATATTTTCGGGCTTTAAAGAGGTTGGCGTTATAGATGCTAACGATACGAAGATAACCCTTATCGCTCTTGGCGAGCTTAAAAAATGCAACATGAGCGTGCCTTTCGAGGGGATGGATCTTATTCTGAATCTAAATGAAAAGCATCAGCCTAAAGTAAAATTTTCAGATAATGGGATGCCGACCGTTGAAATAGAGATGGGGTTAGAGGCAAATATAGAGAAGAGCACAGCGATCAGAATTCACAGAAACAACGATGACGACAATATAGAACTTATAAAGAAAATCGAGAGCACGATAGCGGAATATTTAGAGAGCGAGCTTATTCGCGTATTTGAGATTCAAAAAACGCTCAATTCGGACTTCATGGGTATAGGGCGCTATGCTTGTATGACGTTTAAGAGCGTTGAACTTTGGGAAGCATACAACTTTCGAGAAAAGCTAAAGATACTTTCGGCGCAATTTTCTGTCGATGTTGAACTTCTCGAATTTAGTTCATCATCATATGCCGGATAGGAAAAAAAATATGATAGGTATAATAATAATAGCAGGACTTTTTACGGTATACACGGGGATCTATACGGCGATTTCGTTTAAAAAAGGCAGAATCCTCAGCGGAATGGGCGGGGCGCTTCTCGTTATAGCCTCCATATGCGCGGCGATTCCATGTTTTTAAAATATTTCGCATAAATATTCAAAATTGAAGACCATAAAACCCTAAAACAGGCATTTTTAGGATTGCCTTTTATGCATGGTTATCCTATAATGAGGTTGAAGAGCGATCGAACCATAGGTGGATCGAGAATGATAAATAAGGAGCAACTTAAAAGATGAGAAGCTTTACCGAAAAACTTGGTATTATCGCGCCTAAAGAGGTGTACATGAACCAAAGCCCCGCGTGGCTTGTTGAAACAGCTATAAAGCGCGGCGAGGGCAAACTTTCTGAAACCGGCGCTTTGGTTGTAGACACCGGGAAATACACCGGTAGATCGCCGGATGATCGGTTTGTCGTTGATTATCCCGGTGTTCATAACGAGATAGATTGGGGTAAAATAAACGTCCCAATATCGCGCGAAAAAGCGGATGCCATAAAGACGCGCATAGTTAGTTATTTGCAAAATCGCGAGCTTTTCGTTTTCGAGGGTTTCGCCGGTGCGGATAAAACCTATGCGCTTCCCGTAAGGGTAATTTGCGAGCTGGCCAGTTCCGCGCTTTTCGCGACGCAGGCTCTCGTTCGCCCGACTCTTGAACAACTAGAAAACTTTCAACCCGGCTTCACCGTCCTTTGTGCACCTGGACTTTCATGTATCCCTGAAATAGACGGGACAAACAGCGAAGCCGCAATAATCGTTGATTTCGAAAATAAGATAGTTCTTATCGCATCCTCAAGATACTCCGGGGAGATAAAAAAGAGCATCTTCTCGGTTATGAACTTTATTTTACCACATAAAAACGTATTTCCTATGCATTGTTCCGCGAACATAGGAAAGAACGGCGACAGCGCATTGTTCTTTGGCCTTAGCGGAACGGGAAAAACGACGCTTTCCGCTGATCCGTCGAGAAATCTTATCGGCGACGATGAACACGGATGGAGCGAAGAGGGGGTCTTCAATTTCGAAGGCGGATGCTATGCAAAATGCATAAATCTTTCACACGAAAACGAGCCTCAAATCTGGGAAGCAATAAAATTCGGAACTCTCGTCGAAAACGTAATAATGGACGACGAAACGCGGCATCTCGACTATAGCGACGCGAAAATAACCGAAAATACGCGCGCCGCTTATCCCGTTGAATATATCCCGAACTGCGTTATACCGGGCATGGGCGGTCACCCCAAAACGGTTATATTCCTTACAGCGGATGCTTTCGGCGTTCTTCCTCCGATTTCAAAGCTAAATAAAGATATGGCGATGTATCATTTTGTTTCCGGATATACGAGTAAGCTGGCGGGAACGGAGCGCGGGATAGTTGAACCGCAAACAACGTTTTCAACCTGCTTCGGTGCGCCTTTTTTACCGTTGCATCCGTCTGTTTATGCCGAGATGCTCGGGAAACGCATAATGGAACACGATTCGAACGTATATATGATCAATACGGGCTGGTCCGGCGGTCCATACGGCGTAGGAAAACGCATGAGCATAAAATATACCCGCGCAATGGTTACGGCGGCGCTCAACGGGGATTTAGAGAAGTTCGAGTTTACGCTTGACCCGATATTTAACGTCTATATCCCGTCGAAATGTCCAAATGTTCCTGATGAAGTCCTTAATCCAAAGTCAACCTGGGCAGATAAGGAAGCGTACGATAAGCAGGCGAAAGATCTCGCAGCGCGCTTCATTAAAAACTTTTCGAAGTATGATAAGATGCCTGAAAATATAGTAAACGCCGGACCAAAAAAGGTCTGATACGGATTCAAACTAAAGCTTAAATATTTTTTTCGAAGATAAAACCGGGAAAAGTAAAAATAAACAATTTCGCCCGCGGAACGGGTCGGTCTTTGCTTTTTATTGACCGACGCAGCTTCGCGGGCGACTTATTAGGCGTTTTTCAACTCTACTCATTAAATATATTTTAATTTGATTTTAGACAAATTTCTTAAAGAATACCTTTTAGTGGGTCATAAAAAGGCGTTAAAAGGGTGCCGGGTGGCATTTAAAAAGATATATTAATTTATCTATTGACATTTACATTTAAAAGTGGTACACTTCGTTGCTACGTTACAATGGGTGGATAATGGGTTAGTGTCATTTAACTCGTTACCGATCGTTTGGTAAAGAATAAAACCCTCAAAACAGGAAAAAATTCTTTTAGGAATGGAAAGCCTTTACAATAAATAATTTACCCTTCGCAATTTAAGCTTAGGGCGGAAAGTCCTAAAGGTGTTTTAACTATTTTTGGGCGCATATGCGGCGAGAATTTTCTAAGGAGTGATTCGATGGAACATTTGGTCAAGCTGGGGATGAAGGAACGCATGAGCTTTTCTAAAATCAACGAGGTATTGGATATGCCAAACCTGATTGAGGTACAGAAAAACTCATACGATCGATTTGTGGATTATGATCTTGGCGAGGTATTGAACGACATATCGCCAATCACGGATTATTCTGAAAAACTTGTATTGGAATTTATCGATAATCGTATCGACCGCGAGCATCCTAAGTACCCCGTTGAGGAGTGCAAGGAGCGGGATGTCAACTATTCGGCGCCGCTGAAGGTAACCGTGCGCCTTATAAACAAGGAGACGGGCGAGGTTAAGCAGCAGGAAGTTTTCATGGGTGATTTTCCGCTCATGACGGAACACGGAACATTCATTATAAATGGAGCGGAGCGCGTTATAGTAAGTCAGCTCGTTAGATCTCCGGGTGTATATTTTTCCTCATCTATCGACAAGACCGGAAAACAGCTTTTCGCGGCGCAGATAATTCCAAACCGCGGCGCGTGGCTGGAGTATGAAACGGACAGCAACGAAATTTTATATGTAAAAATTGACCGTCAGCGTAAGGTACATGCAACGGCGTTTTTGCGTGCCCTCGGGTATTCGAGCAATGCGGAGATTTTAGCGCTTCTAGGCGAGGAGACGCGTCTTTTAGCGACCCTCGAAAAAGATGTATCTTTTGACGAAGAATCCGGTCTGATTGAAATATATAAGCGTCAGCGTCCGGGCGAGCCGCCGACGGAGGAGAGCGCGCGCTCCCTTATAACTTCGCTGTTTTTTGATAAAAGATATGATCTTGCGCGCGTTGGTCGCTATAAATTTAACGATAAGCTGTCGATAGCGAAGCGTCTAATAGGTCAGACCGCGGCCGAAAATGTAATCGACCCGGGAACGGGAGAAATCTTAATTGAAGAGGGCGGCTTTATAACAAAAGAAATAGCCCTTACTATTGAAAACGCAGGAGTCTTCGCCGTATACGTTCGTATTGAAGATAAAAATATAAAAATAATCGGCAACTCGTTTGTCGATGCCTCCTGCTATTTGGATTTCGATCCGAAATCGGTAGGAATAAACGAAAAGGTTCATTATCAAAAGCTTATGCGCCTTCTCGACGAAACGAAGGATATGGAGATCGAGGAAAGAAAAAATGTTTTCCGCGCCAATATACCCGAGCTTATTCCAAGGCATATAACGAAAGACGATATAGTCGCTTCGGTAAGTTACCTTATGGGTCTTCCATACGGAATCGGAACGACCGACAATATTGACCATTTAGGCAACCGAAGGATAAGAAGCGTCGGCGAGCTTTTACAAAATCAGATTCGCGTCGGTCTTACCCGCCTTGAACGTGTCGTAAGAGAGCGCATGAGCGTTCAGGATATGGACGTTGCAACGCCGAGCAACCTAATAAATATTCGCCCCGTTATAGCAACGATAAAAGAGTTCTTTGGGTCATCTCAGCTTTCACAGTTTATGGATCAAACGAACCCGCTTGCCGAGCTTACGAATAAGCGAAGATTGTCGGCTTTGGGACCCGGCGGATTAAACCGGGACAGAGCGACGTTCGACGTTAGAGACGTTCACTATTCTCACTATGGGCGCATGTGCCCGATAGAGACACCGGAAGGACCTAATATAGGTCTTATAAATTCGCTTTCGACATATGCGCGCATAAACGAATATGGATTTATCGAAGCGCCATATAGGAAAGTCAACGCAAAGACGCGAACTATCTCAAAAGAAGTTGTATACCTGACCGCGCATGAGGAAGATGGCGCGACTATAGCGCAGGCGAACGAGCCTATGACTATCGATAAGGACGGGAACGAATGGTTCGAAAAAGAAAGAATCGTCGTTCGTATGCGTGATCAGATAGTCGAGGTCGACAATACCGAAATAGACTATATGGATGTTTCGCCGAAGCAGCTTGTTTCGGTCGCTACGGCTATGATCCCATTTCTTGAAAACGACGACAGTAACCGCGCACTGATGGGTTCCAATATGCAGAGGCAGGCGGTCCCCCTTCTCGTTCCCGAGGCTCCTATCGTAGGAACGGGAATGGAATATAAGGCGGCGCACGATTCGGGCGTTGTAATACTTAATAAACATGCAGGTGTTGTAAAAACAGTTTCGGCGGATAAGATAGTCGTCGAGAGCAATGGTGGGGTAAAAACCACTTATAAGTTGACAAAATTTAAGCGTTCTAACCAGGGAACCTGTATAAACCAACGCCCTGTAGCAAATAAAGGTCAGGTCGTAGCTGTTGGAGATGTTTTGGCGGACGGAGCATCGACGCAAAACGGAGAGATCGCCCTTGGGCGAAATATATTAATAGGTTTCATGACTTGGGAAGGTTATAACTACGAGGACGCGGTACTGATAAGCGAGGAACTTGTTAGGGACGACGTATTTACGAGTATACATATAGAGGAGCATGAAACCGAGGCGCGGGATACTAAGCTGGGAGCCGAGGAGATAACGCGAGACGTAACTAACGTCGGCGAGGATGCCTTAAAGGATCTCGACGAGCGCGGGATTATAAGAATAGGCGCGGAAGTGCGTTCGGGCGATATATTGGTCGGAAAGGTAACCCCTAAGGGCGAAACGGAGCTTACAAGCGAGGAGCGCTTGCTCCGCGCGATATTCGGCGAGAAGGCGAGAGAGGTTCGAGATACATCGCTTCGCGTTCCGCATGGCGAGGGTGGAATAGTCGTCGACGTAAAAGTATTTACGCGCGAAAATAAAGACGAGCTGTCTCCGGGCGTTAATCAACTTGTTCGCGTTTATATAGCTCAAAAGAGAAAGATCTCCGTCGGAGATAAGATGGCAGGGCGACATGGAAATAAGGGTGTTATATCGCGAATACTTCCTGTCGAGGATATGCCTTTTTTACCGGACGGAACTCCGCTTCAAATAGTTTTGAATCCTTTAGGCGTTCCTTCCCGTATGAATATAGGTCAGGTACTTGAATTGCACCTTGGGATGGTGGCTAGGAAAAAGGGCTTTGACGTAATGACCCCGGTCTTTGACGGGGCGACGGAGGAGGATATTGAGCGTTTGTTCCGCGAAGTCGGGCTTCCCGAGGATGGAAAGACGACGCTCTACGACGGGCGAAGCGGCGAACCTTTCGACAGTCGGATATCGGTCGGCTACATGTACTATCTAAAACTATTCCATTTGGTTGACGATAAGATACATGCGCGTTCGACGGGTCCGTATTCTCTCGTTACTCAGCAGCCTTTGGGCGGCAAAGCACAGTTTGGCGGTCAGCGTTTCGGAGAGATGGAAGTTTGGGCTCTCGAAGCTTACGGAGCTGCAAATACCCTTCAGGAAATTTTGACCGTTAAGAGCGATGACGTTATTGGGCGCGTAAAGACATATGAGGCGATAGTAAAGGGCGAAAATATGCTTGAACCCGGAATACCGGAGTCGTTTAAGGTTCTTATTAAGGAACTTCAGTCTCTTGCTCTTAATATAACGGTACTGAACGATAAATGCGAAGAAATTCAAATAGGCGAAATGGTTGATGATGATGAACATACGCCGATAGATATACCCGTTCCGGGTTCCGAGGAAATCCTCGTAATTCCCGGCTCAGGCGTTGTTCGGGCTGAGTTTAGCGACGATGAACTCGAAGATGATGATGACTTTGAGGATTTTTCCGGCTTTACGATAGACGAACCCGACGAACCGGCCCCATCCGGCGGAGCAGACAACATGCCTGAATAATAAAAATGGTTAAAGGGAGAAAAAGTATATGTTTGAGCTTACTAATTTTGACGCTATACGCATAGGGCTGGCCTCGCCCGAAAAGATTCGGGAGTGGTCGCACGGCGAGGTTAAAAAACCCGAGACCATAAATTACCGTACCCTTAAACCCGAACGCGACGGACTTTTTTGCGAAAAGATATTTGGACCGACTAAGGACTGGGAATGTTATTGCGGTCGTTATAAACGCATACGTTTTAAGGGCGTAATCTGCGACAAATGCGGAGTCGAGGTGACTAAATCTAAGGTTCGCCGTGAGCGGATGGGTCATATAGATCTTGCCGCCCCTGTTTCTCATATATGGTACTATAAGGGAATTCCATGCAGGATGAAGCTGCTATTGGACATGTCCCCTAAGGATCTTGAAAAGGTACTATATTTTGCTGAATTTGTAGTTACCGATCCCGGAGAGACGCCTTTAATTTACAAACAGCTTCTTACGGATACGGAATATCAAGAGGCAAAAAAGAACTTCGGTGAGGGGGCTTTTAAAGCCGGCATAGGTGCTGAGGCTGTTAAAGAACTTTTAAAGCAGTTAGATCTTCCGAAACTCGATGCTGAGCTTAAAACGGAAATAGAAAATGCAACGGGGCAGAAGCGAACGAACGCGATAAAGCGTCTTGAGGTTATCGAAGCATTTATAAAGAGCGGGAATAAGCCGGAGTGGATAATATTGGACGTAATTCCGGTTATTCCGCCTGAGCTTCGCCCGATGGTACAGCTAGACGGCGGAAGGTTCGCGACGAGCGATTTAAACGATCTCTATAGGCGCGTTATAAACCGCAATAATAGATTAAAGCGGCTTTTGGACTTACATGCGCCCGATATGATAATAAGAAATGAAAAGCGCATGCTTCAAGAGGCGGTGGATTCGCTTATTGATAACGGTAAGCGCGGTCGTCCCGTTACAGGACCGGGCAATAGACCTTTAAAGTCGCTTTCCGATATGCTCCGCGGTAAACAGGGAAGATTCCGCCAAAACCTATTGGGTAAACGCGTCGACTATTCGGGTCGCTCCGTTATCGTCGTAGGACCGGAACTTAAAATGTATCAGTGCGGTCTTCCGAAGGAAATGGCGCTCGAGCTGTTTAAACCGTTTGTTATGAAGCTTCTGGTACAAAATCATTTTGCACAGAATATAAAGGGTGCAAGGCGAATGGTAGAGCGCGGAACGAAGGATGTTTGGGATATACTTGAGGTCGTTATAAAGGATCATCCGGTTCTATTAAACCGCGCGCCGACGCTGCATAGGCTGGGCATACAGGCGTTTGAGCCGATTCTTGTCGAGGGTAGGGCGCTAAAACTGCATCCCCTTGTTTGCACCGCTTATAACGCGGACTTCGACGGTGATCAGATGGCGGTTCACGTTCCTCTTTCGGTTGAAGCGCAAGCAGAAGCGCGCTTCCTTATGTTGGCATCGAACAATATACTTAAGCCGCAGGATGGAAAGCCCGTCGTTTCGCCGACGCAGGATATGGTCATGGGCTGCTACTATTTAACGAGCATACGCCCCGGAAGTAAGGGCGAATGCAAAATGCTGAGAGAGGACTATGTTGCGCCAACCGATCCAACCGAGCGCATGAAGGATATCGTTCAGGGTTCGTTTTCAAGCGAAGAAGCGGCGTTAATGGCCTATCAAACCGGAGAGCTATCCCTTCAGGCTCTTGTAAAAATAAAGCTAAAGCGCGAATTTAAAGGAAAGACCTATGAGAAGTTAGTTAACACTACCATAGGAAGAATAATATTTAATAACGCAATTCCTCAGGATTTAGGTTATGTTGACAGAAGTAAGCCCGAAAACATGTTTAAACTTGAGGTTGAAAAACAGGTAGTAAGAACCGACCTTGGAACGATAGTTGACAGATGCTATAGGCGACACGGACCGACCATAACGAGCGAGCTTTTAGACAGAATAAAAAAGCTGGGCTTTAAATATTCGACTAAGGGCGGAATAACTATAGGATTCCAAGATATAACTGTTCCTCCGAGGAAAAAAGAAATGATAGAGGCTGCCGAACAAAAGATAATCGAAATTGAAACATTTTTTAAGGCGGGCTTCCTATCCCCGGAGGATAGACGTAAAAACGTCATAGCCGTTTGGAAAAAAACCACGGAAGACGTTACTAAGGAACTAATGGCTTCTCTTGATCCGTTCAACCCGATATATATGATGGCTAACTCGGGAGCGCGCGGAAGTACGAACCAGATAAGTCAGTTGGCCGGTATGCGCGGACTTATGAGCGATCCGTCGGGTCAAACTATCGAGGTTCCAATAAAGAGTAATTTCCGCGAAGGACTTTCGGTTCTTGAATTTTTCGTTTCGTCTCATGGAGGACGTAAAGGTCTTGCCGATACGGCACTTCGAACGGCCGATTCGGGCTATTTAACCCGCCGTCTTGTCGACGTTGCACAGGACGTTATAGTTAGGGATGAAGATTGTTTTAGACGCAATCATCATGAAGTTAAGAGTATGCTTATCGAATCTATAATGGAGGGGAATAAGGTAGTCGAGCCTTTATCGGAACGTCTTCTCGGACGTTATACGGCCGAGGATGTTTATAATCCGGAGACGGGTGAAGTGATAATTGAAAATGACAAACTTATAACTTTCGATATAAGAAACGAGATAATAAACGCGGGAATAACGAAAGTTCGTTGTAGAACCGTTTTTACTTGCGAAGCGGAACATGGTGTCTGCGCAAAATGTTACGGGGCTAACCTTGCTACGGGGAAAGAAGTTGATATAGGCGAGGCGGTCGGAATAATCGCGGCGCAGGCGATAGGAGAGCCGGGAACGCAGCTAACTATGAGAACGTTCCATACCGGAGGCGTTGCTTCGGCTGACGATATAACTCAGGGTCTTCCGCGCGTTGAAGAAATATTTGAAGCGAGGAAGCCCAAGGGTCTCGCGGTTGTTTCGGAAACTCCGGGAAGAGTTTCGTTCTCGGATAATAAGAAAAAGCGCGAGGTTGTTATAGACTTTGAAGGCATAGAGGGCGATCCAAGTTATCCGCCAAAAGTTACGAATTACCTTATTCCCTTCGGAAGTAAGTTAAAGGTGGTAGAAGGCGACTATGTTCAGGCGGGAGACGGACTTACCGAAGGTTCCGTTAATCCGCACGATATATTGAGGATAAAGGGCGTTCGCGATGTCGAAAAATATATGCTAAAAGAGGTTCAAAGCGTATATCGGCTTCAGGGCGTTGAGATATCGGATAAACATATAGAGATAATAATACGTCAGATGCTGAAAAAGGTTCAGGTTGAATCGTCGGGAGATACCGAGATGCTGCCGGGCGAGTTGGTGGATAGGGCGCGGTTTTATCGCGAAAACGCGAAAGTTGACGTTGATAACGGTGGGATATCTGCTGAGGGTAAACCTAAGCTTTTAGGCATTACTAAGGCTTCTCTTGCGA
Source organism: Clostridia bacterium (assembly GCA_036654235.1). Lineage (GTDB taxonomy): Bacteria > Bacillota > Clostridia > Christensenellales > CAG-138 > JAVVSK01. The sequence goes on from JAVVSK010000009.1 coordinate 79,060, forward strand.
CGGACTCGTTTTTATCTGCGGCATCGTTTCAGGAGACGACGAGGGTCTTGACCGAGGCGGCGATAAAGGGAAAGACAGACCATCTGATCGGACTTAAGGAGAACGTTATAATTGGAAAATTAATACCGGCGGGTATTGGTCTTAAACGCTATAGCGATATCGACGTTAACGAGGTGCCGGGTGTTGAAAAGCCGATTAGAAAGTCACTCAACCTTACTCCGTGGAAAGACGAAACTTCGGAGAATGACGATTTTGATTTTGATGTAAACGGAGATACGATTCGTGCTGACGCTGCAACAAAGGAAGTTGAATCGGAAGCGGTTGAAGCGCAAAAGATCGAAGCAGTATAATTTACAGTACTGCTATAGAGGCGATTGCGATATTTATATATGTGGGGGTGGATATTTATATCTGCTCCCTACATACTGTTAAATCGCTGATTTTTTATTTTTTAGTAGCAGGACTTATGTCCTAATAGCATTTTGCCCATTTGGGCAGTAAACTAACGAAAGAGATGACAAAAATGCCTGAAAAAAACGGCTGTAGCTTAACCGAAACAAAATATTGCAGGCTCATAAATAGCGAGTCCTGTGAAAAATGCGTTATGAGCGACGGCAAAGAAGAGAACGTGGACGAAACGAAAAAATATTTCGACGCTATATTGGATAAATTACCTATAGAGGGCGTAAGCGATCTGCATACGATCTGTGATTGCTTACTTTGCGCCGATTCCGAAAACCGAAATACCGCCGAGTGTTATGCGCTGACGGATTTGGGGCATGAGGAGCCGATCCGAAACAAAAAAATGTTGTTTTCAAAAAAGACATTGGAGGTACGCGGGGCTTTTTTACCTATCGCTATTTCTTCTTGTAAGCGCTGTAGAAAAAATTATATGTTGGTGGAGTTTTTACCGACGAGCATTGGTATTTTAATAACGCTGGCGGCGCTTATTCTACTCGGTATAAGAGATATAAGAGAACCTATAACGCGCGTTGCCCCCTATCTTCCGTTACTTGTTTTTATCTCTGCCGTCGGGTTTTCTTGGCTTATTGCGATACTCGTACGAAGATTTTTACTAGAAAAAAAGAGCGCTGAAACGCAGTTCGATATATTTAAAATTGATAGACTTCGGATGCTGAAACTCAACGGGTGGTTTGATCTATATAACAGTAAATATACATCGCACCTTATTTTTAAAAACGAGATGCCGAAGCAGGGGCTGTTTATGGATTATGACGGTAAACACGAAGAAGCGAAGGTGGTAGCCTTTAAAAAGCCGGAAGAAAATCTTCCCGAGGAGTAAAATAAAAGCTTTTTAAAAAGAGCAATAGTATTAAAGACTAAGCCTTTTCGTATAGTTTTTAAAGTTGGGAAAAAATTTTTAAGCGCAATTTGGTGTTAATGATTTGGATCGGGGGCGTGTCTGAAAAAAGCTTTTTTAGACACGCCCTAATATTTATACTAAAGGCTAACTACCCGCATATGTATATCGGGATGAACTTTTCAAAGGAACTGCAATGCAAGTATCAATATTAGAAATGAGGGTATGCGTTTAGCCTTTGCCTAATCAAAAACAAAGAACCGTGGAGCACACGGGGTTAGCTCGCCTAGGCTGTAGCCACCGGGTTACTTGAACGAGAAGCCCCCATCTCAAACTCATTTATGAGTTAGGTGGTGGGAGTATGTCACTGATTAGAACTAAAAATAAATAACGATTGTGGTTTGAGGATTTATATGGATAGGATTGACGAACTCATCGAGCTTTTAAATAAGTATGCGGAGGCATATTATAATATTGAGGTTGCGCCTTTGGTTTCCGACGCGGAATATGACGCGCTTTTTGACGAGCTTACTGAGCTGGAGAGGAGAACGGGAGCGGTACGCCTAAATTCTCCGACTATAATGGTTGGTGCCGCTGTAGCGCAAAATAAGTTTTCGCCGCATACGCACCTTAACAGGCTCTATAGTCTCGACAAGGTGCAGTCTCTTGATGAGCTTAAATCTTTCATGATAAAACTTAAGCGCACAGTAAATAACGCCGTTTTCGCTCTCGAATATAAGTTCGACGGGCTTACCGTTAACCTAACCTATCGAAACGGACATCTCGACGAGGCGGCAACACGCGGAAACGGAGTTGTCGGAGAGGCGATATTGAATCAGGTAAAAACGATAAAATCAATTCCTCAGACGATTGAATATAAGGGTACTCTGGAGGTTCAAGGCGAGGGCGTTATGCGCCTTTCGGTTCTTGAAAAATACAATAAAACTGCTCAAAAACCGCTAAAAAACGCGAGGAACGCCGTTGCGGGAGCTCTTAGAAACCTAGATCCGCGCGTTACGGCGTCTCGCTCTCTCGATTGCTTCTGTTATAGCGTAGGCTATGCTCAGGATAAGACTTTTAGCGATTATCGAGATATGCGTGCATTTCTTATTGAAAATGGATTTCCGGTTTCGGATTTCGCCTTTTTTTCTGACGATGAAAACGAAATAATCGATGAAATAAAAGAAATAAATCGTGGAAGCTTAGATTTTCTAATAGACGGAATGGTTCTTAAACTTTGCAATATGGATCATTGGGAAAATCTTGGGTATACGGATAGGTTTCCAAAATTTGAAATGGCATATAAGTTTCCCGCCGAAACCGCGGAGACGACCGTTTTAGATATAGATTGGCAAGTTGGGCGAACGGGAAAACTTACGCCCTTAGCGCGCGTTGTCCCCGTTGAGCTTTGCGGAGCGACGGTTAAAAACGCTACGCTTAATAATTTCGACGATATAGTTAGGAAGCGCGTTTCAAAGGGCGCGCGCGTTTTAATTCGGCGAAGTAACGACGTTATACCGGAAATTTTGTCGAGTCTAAGTATGGAGGCAACGATTGAAGCTCCGCCCAATTTTTGCCCTTCTTGCAAGGCTCACGTTGAAAAGCGCGGTGTCCATATTTTTTGTACAAATTCGCTTTCTTGCGCTTCGCAAATAGAAGCGCGGATAAGTCATTTCGCCGCGCGCGACTGCATGGATATCGATGGGCTTTCCGACAAGACCGCGGAGCTTTTGCATACGGAACTTGGAGTAGACAGTATACCTAAGCTATACGAGCTGACGGAAATTGAGCTTTTATCGCTTCAAAAATTTGGTGAAAAGAAGGCGGCATCAATAATCGGAGCTATCGAAAAGAGTAAAAACTGTTCTCTTGCGGCATTTTTATTTGCAATAGGTATTCCGAATGTAGGGAAAAAGACAGCGATGGATGTTGCAAATAAGTTTTTAACGTTAAAAGCCGTCCGTGCGGCTTCGAGAGAGGAACTTATGTCTGTGCCCGATATAGGGGATGTTGTTGCGGACGATATAATTGCTTTCTTCGGAGACAGAAAAATTTCGGAGGATATAGATAGACTCCTTATCCTCGGGGTTTTGCCGCGAAGCGTCGAGAAGCCTATTGAGGGAGGCGCGTTTTTCGGAAAGACCGTTGTAATTACGGGGACTTTGCCGACGCTTTCGCGGCGCAGCGCGGAGGAAATTATAGTTAAAAACGGTGGAAAGACGGCGTCATCCGTATCCAAAAAAACGGATTTTCTTATAGCCGGAGAGGAAGCCGGGAGTAAACTCGAAAGGGCGCGAGAGCTTAATATAAGGATAGTCGACGAAAAGGAATTTTTAGCTATGCTAAACGGGAATGCGCCGGGTGAATCGGATTAAAGACTTAAAAAACGGGTTATTGGGAATTGACGCTTAAAGAGGACGTCTCCCTATAACCCGTTTTTCTTTACTCCAGGTCATTTTTTTCAAACAATAGAAATGCCCGTCGTTGCCACTCTTTTCTATGAAAAAAGCATGTGCATTTTCAACGTGAGAATTTTCACCCACCTTTAGACTATAATTTTGCGCGTATATGTGCTAGAATAGTTAAAATAAATAAGCAGGTATACATTATGAAAAAAATATTCAGTGAATTTAGGGATTTTGCTTTTCGCGGCAATGTCATAGACCTTGCTGTTGGCGTTATGATCGGCGGCGCGTTTTCAAAAATAGTTTCTTCTCTTGTAAGCGATTTGTTTATGCCCATTATTGCACTAATAACCGGCGGTTTTGATTTTACTAATCTATTTATAGCTCTCGACGGAAAAACTTATCAAACTCTGAATCAGGCGAAGGAGGCAGGAGCGGCAACTCTGAATTACGGCGTTTTTTTGACACAGGTGATTGACTTTTTACTTATGGCGTTTTGCGTTTTTCTCTTTGTAAAGTTGATAGGTAAATTGAAAAATAAGTTAATAACCGATAAGCCTATAGAGATCGAAAGAAAATGCCCCTATTGCTTCGAGATTATTCCTAAAGAGGCTCTTCGTTGTCCACATTGTACCTCGGAGCTGACTGCGGTTATCGAAAACAAACAAGCATAAATCATACAAATTATATATCATTTTTAGGAGGACTTATATTTTATGAAACTAATAGGCGCTATAATTCTATCGGCAGGCGATGGAGGAAGGATGAAGTCCGCGCGTCCGCTGGTTTTGCACGAGGTGTGCGGCGCGGCGATGTGTGACTGGGTACTTCGCGCGGTTAAAGACGAAATTGATTGCCCACCGACAATGGTTATAGGCGGGGGAGCCGAAGAGGTTATGGCACATTTTGGTTCTGCTGCAAATTATATTGTACAGGACGTTCGTCTTGGAACGGGCAATGCGCTTTTATGTTCTATGCGTCTCTTCGAAAATAAGAAAGGATACGTAATTGTCGTTGCGGGGAATATGCCTCTGTTAGAACAAAAAACCGTAAGAAGCCTTGTATCGTCTATTGGGACGGCTTCGGCCGGCATATTGACGGCGAACGCAAATGAACCGTATGATTTTTTGCGCGTTATAAGGGATGACGACGGACGGGTAATGCGTGTTATAGAGCCGGACGGGACGGACGAAGGTCTTGGCTATTCTAACGAAATAACCTCAAACGCATATTGCTTTGATGTGCAAAAGCTTTTACCAATTCTAAATACGCTAAATGGGGCGAACCCGACATTCTCTGTTTCTGATTGTATAAATGAGATGTATAAAGCTGGAGAAATGATAGAATCCGTTCACGCTTGCGCTACGGACTGCATTTCTATCAATGACCGAATACGTCTTGCGGATTGCTATCGGATTATGAAACGCAGACTTTCGATGCAACATATGCAAAACGGAGTGACAGTTATAGATCCCGATGCGGCATATATAGGTGCGGACGTTAAAATAGGAATGGATTGTATAATCTATCCCGACGTTGTTTTGGACGGGATAACTGAGATAGGTGAGGGTACCGTTATATACTCCGGATGCAGGTTAAAAGATACGAAGGTGGGGAAAAATTGTTACCTACAATCGGTAGTAGCGAACGATGCGGTGATAGGCGACAACGTTCCGATCGGACCTTTTGTAAATCTACGTCCAAAGAGCGTTATAGGAGACGGAGTTAAGATCGGTGATTTTGTTGAGGTGAAAAACTCAAACGTGGGTCGAGGAACGAAACTTCCGCATCTAAGCTATATAGGGGACAGCGATATAGGAGAAAAGGTTAACATAGGATGCGGAACGGTTTTCGTTAATTACGACGGAATAAAAAAGTCGCGCTCGACCGTAAAAGACGATGTTTTTATAGGATGCAATGCCAATATAGTCGCACCCGTAACGATAAACGAACGCGCGTTTATTGCGGCGGGATCGACTATAACGGACGATGTACCGCCAGATGCACTTGCCATAGCGCGCGAAAGGCAGACTAATAAGCCAAATTATATAAGAAAAAGATGAATGTGATTTCAAAGGGGCAGAGAGGAAAATTTTCTGCCCCCCTTTTTTTTAGATATTGGCGTTATTTCATTATTACCAGTTCGTAATCCATGTTTCCTATACCTATTTTTTGACCATGTTCGACCATTACCCGCCAGTTTGAGTTGGGGTGCAAATGGGTAAATTTATCGCCATTTACAATGCCCTTATCGCTCAGAGCGGTATTTTTTTCGGCTTCCGCTTTATTTACGAGGTCGGCGCAAGCCGTATCGAGAGCGACCGGATCAAAAGATGCTAACATACCGATATTTGGTACTATTGCCGCGTCGTTTACAGAAGCACAGTCGCAGGACGGCGAAACGTCAACTATTAGCGAAATATGGAAAGATGACTTTCCGGATATAACTGCTTTTGTATATTCTGCCATTTTACAGTTAAGAATATCGTCCGCCTCGTCCCATTTTGTTTTTATTGCGTCGAACCGACAATTGCCTATACAGCGTCCGCAGCCGACGCATTTATCTTCGTCTATCCATGCTCCGTTTTCAGTTAAACTTAAAGCGTTAAACTGACAACGTGAGATACAGAAGCCGCATTTTTTGCAGAGTTTCGAATTTACAAATGGCTTTCCGGCATTATGCATTTCCATCTTTCCCGCGCGCGAGCCGCAACCCATACCTATGTTTTTTATCGCTCCACCTATTCCGGTATTTTCATGTCCTTTAAAATGCGTAAGCGAAATAAAAACATCCGCATCGTAAATTGCCCTTCCGATTCGCGCGCTCTTTACAAAGTCACCGTCTATCTCAACAGAGGCATCGTCCGTTCCCTTAAGCCCATCGGCTATTATTACCTGACAGCCGGTCGTTGCCGGCAAAAAACCGTTTTCGTTCGCGGCGTCAAGATGTAAAAGGGCATCTTTACGTCGTCCAACGTAAAGAGTGTTGCAATCAGTTAAAAAAGGCTTTCCACCAAGTTCCTTTACATAGTCGGCAACAACCTTTGCATAACCAGGGCGAAGGTAAGCCATATTTCCAGGCTCGCCGAAATGTAGCTTAATAGCAGTAAACTTCTCCAAAAAATCCATACTTGAAAAGCCGGCTGTTTTCATAAGCCTCTTTAGCTTTTGAAGCAGACTTTCATTTAAACCGGTTCTCATATCGGTAAAATACACCTTTGATTTTTCCATTGTTTATCCCTTCTGAAATTAAATTATAGAGGTTTTATCAGTTCAATCTATTTTTAGGCGGCATAGTTTCCACCGCTCTCCTAAGGTTAGTATACCTAAAGACGGGATAAAAATCAAAAAGCTAATATTGGAGGTGTTTTTTGAACGTATAAAGTTGGACTTGATGAGATATAAGGCTTTATAAGAAAACATAAACGGCGGGATCGTCATATGGGGTGACGATCCCGCCGTTTTTTATGCGTTTTTTGCTTTTGTCATTCCTGTCGGATTCTGAGCCAGTAACCAATGCCGTCTGTGGAGCGCATGAAACTATTAAAGCCCTTATGGGAGGAGCTTCCATCGTGTAATTCGCCGGGAATTCCATGGATTATAACATTTACTTGCCCAACTTTTGCGTGACCTTCGAGGTAATGCCTATTTGTTCCTTGATAGCGAACTTTTTTCCATGATGAAGTTGGAAAGGCATCCGGGAATGGGTTGTATGCAGTATTTTTTTGTTGAGTTATTTCTAAGCCGCGCTTTGCGTCTTCAAAAAACAACATTTTCGCAGTTTCTTCGATACTTTTACCAACTTCCGAACGTGCAGTTTCAAAAGTGGCACTCTTTTTTGGCGAATCTTCATCTATGCTCTTTATCTTTGAAGCTGAAGATTCAATATTGAGGTTTTCTTTTTGAGAATCGTCGGTTTTTAGAGCTTTAACTTCTATGTTTGAAAATGTGTTATTTGTATCCGCAACTTTTTTAATACTGAGCGCATATTCGCTTTTTAGATTGCGCTTTATAGCTTCAATGTCAAGCCGAGAACCGCGTATCGTTCCTTCCATAAGGATAAAAAGCGAATCGCTGTTTTCTTTGCATATGAGTATTCCGATAAGCTCATCATGTATTGTCCCGTCAAAACGCCGCGTTCCACCGGACTCTATTAAATATATTTGTGAATCATTAGGTGCTCCCTTTACAAGAATCTCCACCTTTTCTTTATCTCCATGAATCCGTGCCATTCCCCTATATTTTCCATATAGACTTATTATCTTGTCCATAATAACCTCATATCTTAAATGAATCTTTTTATGATATTTATGCTGAGAGGGAAGGAAATATGCAAGCAAAATAAAAAATATTTCGTTTACACAGCTTAAAATAAGCCTTGAAAATGTTATAAAACATATGGTATAATCCGAAACAATGACATAATAGTGAGGATTTTATCATGAAAAAGCAAAATGCAGAACCAAAAAGTATAACTTTCATGGAATTTCGGAAACTATACCCGGATGAAAATGCGTGTCGAGAAAGATTGTTCGAGATGCGTTGGAAAGACGGTTTTATCTGCCCGGTATGTGGAAGTCTCGAGTTTTACTATATAAACGAGCGCAACCTTTATCAATGCAAAAAATGCAAAAAACAATATTCCGCAACGTCGGGAACGGTTATGCACCGGAGTCATCTTCCGATAATCGTCTGGTTTTACGCTATGTATATGGTATCTCAAGACAAGCGGGGTTATTCGGCGTTGCAGGCCAGTAAGGATTTGGGTATCGCATATAAATCGGC
>JAVVSK010000010.1:0-16373 GCA_036654235.1 Clostridia bacterium
TGTGCAGATTGTCATAAAATATGCTCCGCTAGATGAATAATCATATCCCTCTAGGATAGGCGGCAAGAGCAGAGCCCTTGCCCTACGTTAATATCACCTAAAATTCGTTCTCGATTGTATATGCAGATTGTCATAAAATATGCTCCGCTAGATGAATCTTTTTCCTTTTTCGCAAATCCATGTTATCGCCACCTTATTAAGGATTATATAAATAATCTGAATATAATTTACTTAAACACGCTCAACGAATCAAGGCAAAAAAAGCGACAAGTCTCAAATGAAACTTGTCGCTTTTTCTTTTGGCTCCCCCTGCTGGATTCGAACCAGCGACACTGCGGTTAACAGCCGCATGCTCTACCGGCTGAGCTAAGGAGGAATATTTTGGGCAAAGAAAAGTTTTCTCAACCAACGACAGCTATTTTACAACAAAACAAATAAAAAAGCAAGCCCTAATTTTATATATTTTTCATGGAAGAACTTTAAAACTTTTCCCGGAAAGATAAGAGAAAAGCCCCGAAATATCGGGATTAAATGAAAGTTCAACAGCTCTGAGACGTTGCATCGATATTTTATGCAATTTATTATATTCTCTATCTCCATATTTATCGTCGCCTATAACGGGGTATCCAATATGGGCGAGGTGCGCGCGTATCTGATGGGTTCTCCCGGTAATAAGCTCAATCCGAAGTTCGCTCGTTTCAATATTCGAAGCTACAACTTTATAGCGCGTCTCGATTTCCTTCGCTCCGTCTTTTGGCGAATCAAAAACATAGACAATAGCCTTAGTTGCGTCTTTAAGTAAAAACGCTTTCAGCGTTCCGGAGTCGTCTTTCGGTCGTCCAACAACTTCGGCACGATAAAACTTTTTAACGCCGCGGTCGCGAATTAGCCGGGTGAGGTCTGAAAAAGCCGCTTCGCTTCGCGCAAAAATTAAAAGCCCCGTCGTATTTCTATCTAAACGATGTACCGGATAAATAACGGGAAAAACGTGAGCCAGCTTCGCTTCGACAGAATCCGTCCCGCCATCTTTAATCGTTACTTCGACATTAGCCCCTTTATCTATTATTATTATATTTTTATCTATATATACAGGTAAAACGCCCGCGGAGAGCGCCCTTATTTCGTCCGTAAAGAGCGAAAAGCACTTAGCTTTTGGTTCAGCAGAAAAGCGCATCTGTGTTTTAAGCGTAGGATGATTAAATTCTAAAGAATAGGCAAAGAGGGCAATATTCTCGTTAGAACCATTCATATATTTAGGGTTATAGCGACAATCGAAAACGATAGGGAAGCCAATATGCGCAAGTTGAGCGCGGATTTGATGATGCCGCCCGGTTTTAAGCTCAATATCGAGGAGCGAAAAACCATTTTTAGTCGCTACGCGCCTATAATTTAGCTCAGCATATTTAGAGCCGTCGGTTTCAAAGTCGAAAACCTTCGAAAAAAAATCGCCCTCGTTTCGCAAAATGTAATTTTTGATAATTCCGGCTTCGTCCGGTTCACCTTCAACGACGGCGACATAGTGCTTTTTAGCGGCTTTGGATTTAAATTCGGCACCTAAACGCTCGGCGGCCTTACTTGTCCTAGCGAAAACCATAACTCCACCGACGGGCCGGTCGAGCCTATGCACAAGACCGAGATATACGTTGCCGGGCTTATTATATTTATCCTTTACATAAGCTTTTAGCGAGTCAAGTAAAGATAAATCACCGGAAGCATCCGGAGCAACGGGCATATTGCATGGCTTTTCAACCACTATTATATGATTATCTTCGTAAAGTATCCGCTCAGACATCGTTATTATAAATTTTCTTTACATGTTCTCCGCGCGGTAAAAGTATAACGACAATGGCGATTACGTTGAAAATCATGAAACCGAGTATAAGGTATTGCTCCATGAAAAATTCGCCTAAAAGTCCGGCGAGGAGCTGACCTATTATCATTCCGAGAGTCGTTATCATCTGGAATATGCCGTTAAAACGCCCGCGAATATCGTCGGTTACATAGTTTTGCGTTGCGCTTATCCTAATATTATAAGAGGTAACGCCGAGAACGCCGACGAGAAACTGGAATATAAACATCATAAAAATCGGCAAGAATAAATACGTCCCGTCTAAAAAGCAAATTGCCGTATAAACGAATATGGCAATATAATATTTTAAATGTTGAGGGTATTTTATTCGATATTGAACGAAGCCGCCAATCATTCGCCCCGCGGTCGCGATGCTCGTAATTAAGGTATAGGTCTGCACCCCGAGACCGGGAGTACTCTTAAAAAACGGAAGAACGAGAGAACCCATAGCGCCGCTCGCGAGGGTAGTACAGAAAAAATAAGCAACTATAGTTAAAAGTCCCTGTTCGCGTTTTAGATAGCTTATTCCGTCTTTAAAGTCCGCTTTATATCGCTGTATCGAAAATTTTTGGCTCAGATTTGCCTGAACATGTTGTTCAACGGTTTTAATTCGCGTCTCAAAAATTGCGGCGATAAAAAAGCTTATAGCGTTAAAAGCGAAAAGCGGAACAAGACCGACAGTTTCGTAAAAAACACCGGCGATAGGAACCATAATCGTCGTTGCAATAGGGTAAATTAAACTTGAAACCGAATAAGCTTTAGTATAATTTCCCTTAGTTATCAGCGATGGATATAGGCTTTCGTAAGCTACGATATAGATGCTATCCGTAGAGCCTATTATTATCGCCATGAATAAAAAAGCGACATAGTTAAAAAAATTAAAATAGAGCAAAACGGTTATGGCTAAAAAAACGGTAGCCGAAAAGAAATCAAGAGTATATATGACCCGCTTTCTTGAGAAACGATCCATATATGGTCCGACAAGTAAAGGTAAAATTATTTTCGGAAGGTTATATACGACCATAAAGAGCGCGAATAAAAGCGTCGAATCTGTATAATCGTAAATCATAAGTCCCATAGCAAAGCCGCTGACCGCGTTGCCAAGCATAGAAACCGCACTTCCGATAGTCAATATTGAAAAATCACGAGTCCAAAGCTTATTCATATCTATATAGTTTAGCATCAACTTTCTTCAATTGCAATAAGGTTTTTATTTGTAGGTAAAAAACTTTTGCGTCCATTTTCTTTGGTTAAAAAGTAAAAAAGCGGTGAAGATAGGCGCGGTAATTAAAAAAGCTTTTTCATTGGTTATTATCATTGGTAAATTGATTTTTTGTTATCTCTTAATCATATATTTTACATAAGCCCGCGCTTTTTTTAGTATCTTTTCAACAATCTTCCAAAGGGCAAGCGACGTATTTTCTCCATAATATTTATACCATCTAGCTATAAATAACCATGAATTTATTCACAAACAAGAATCGCGATGCAAAATAAATTTCTAAAGTAAGTTCCGGTTCAAATTCCATCCCGGAATTTACTTATTCCACATTATTCTTTCGGTTATTACAATACACTTGCACTAACTATTTATCTCGTTTATAATATCGGGGTGGCGTATGCCGCGAACAAGTTTTTAGGAAGGAAACAACTATGAATATGTCTAAAATTAAAAGATTTGCCGTTATAATTGCGATTCTTGCGTTGGTCGTTATGATAATGACAGCGTGCGGCGGCTCTAACCCCCCCGTACCATCTGCTACTATTCCTGCCTCATCGACAGAACCCTCAACAGCGCCGTCCCTTGTCCCCTCTGCTTCCGTAGCTCAATCTGCGGAGCCTTCGATTGAGCCTTCGATTGAGCCTTCGGGAGATCCGTCGACTTCGTCGACGCCCGCTGATAAGCCTACCGGAACGGTAAAGCCAACGGCTACGCCTAAGCCGACAGCAACTCAAAAGCCAAAACCGACAGAGGCCCCTGCCCCCGACATAGCTGATTTTTCAACTACGGATCTTAATGGCAATACTATAACGAATTCCGTATTCTCAAAGGCTCCGTTGACTATGATAAACGTATGGGCAACTTGGTGTCAGCCCTGCATAGAGGAACTTCCATCGATTCAGGAGCTTTCGTCCGCGTTCTCGGGTAAGATGCAGGTTATAAGTATATTATTCGATTCGAGCGATCCGGGTGCAATTGATAATGCTAAGGCTATAATTCAAGCGAGCGGAGTTCAGTTCCCCGTTTTAAAAAATAATAAATCCGTAAAATCTGCTATAATGGATAAATTTGGAATAAGCACTTTACCGACGACGCTGTTTATTAATTCTAACGGCAACTTGGTTACCCAGCCGATAATCGGAGCGAAGTCTTACGTCGAATGGACTCAGATTATAAACGGTTTGTTAAAATAATTTTTTGAGGTGAAAAAAATGTTTAAGCGTTACGGGATACCTGCCCTCGTTCTTCTCGTTGGCGTTGCCTTTTTAACCTATGGTATATTTAACGGTGAAGTTTTAACGGTTTTCGGAAAAGCTACCGCAATTTGTATGGAGTGTATAGGTATAGGCTAATGGAAGATAAAAAGAAATTACAAAAGCCAAAGAAAAAGAGAGGTGCGCTTCAAAAGCAAAAGAATAAGCGCACATTGATTCAAACACTGTTTTTTGCGCTAACCAACAGTTATGTAATCGGTTTTTTACAGGGAACTATTTATAAGGGCAACCTTAAAAATATCTGCGTACCCGGACTTAACTGTTATTCATGCCCCGGAGCGTGGGGTGCATGTCCGATAGGTGCGCTTCAAGCGATTCTTAATAAGCGGAATTTTTCCGTTGATCCCGTTACAGGGGCCCTCGCAAAAGCTCCGGCAAACTATTTTTCGTTTTACGTCGTCGGCTTTATGATGATAGTCGGCGCTATTTGCGGAAGGCTGGTTTGTGGTTTTCTTTGCCCGTTTGGATGGATTCAGGAACTTTTACATAAGATCCCGCTTCCGAAGAAGTTAAAGGTAAAGACGTTCCCCGGCGATAAACAGCTGAGATATTTAAAATATCTTGTCCTTATCGGGTTGGTATTCCTTCTTCCGATATTTGCTGCGGAAGCGTTCCCGTATTTTTGTAAATTCCTATGTCCTAGCGGAATGCTGATAGGAGGAATCCCTCTTATGGCGTTAAACGAAGGCATTCGCGACGCTGCGGGAATGTTTACAGTTTTAAAGCTGTCAATATTGGGCGTTATCGTTATTGCTTCGATAATAATCTATCGTCCGTTTTGTAAATATCTCTGTCCTTTAGGCGCAATATATTCGGTTATGAATCCGATATCGCTCTACCGTATGAGCGTTGACGAATCTCAATGCACGAACTGTGGACTTTGCGCAAAGGTCTGTGATATGGGTGTCGATATAAGGAAAACGCCTAATTCTCTGGAATGTATCCGTTGCGGAGACTGTCGCGCCGCTTGCCCAACTCATGCGATAAGCGCGGGTTTTTCTCGCGGAAAGCTAAAAGCACGCATAACTAATGAGGAAGTTGTCATAAAATAATTATGAGGAAATGAGGTGACGTTATGCCCGGTGGAATAGTGACTTATATTGTAGTCTTGCTCGTTTTATTTTTGGTGTTTAAAGTTTTTTCTCTCTCTATGAAGCTCTTTTTTAAGCTTCTCATAAACGCCGTAATAGGAGCATTGATTCTTATTGTATTTAACTTTTTCGGAGACGTTATTTTTGGCTTCGTAATTGAAATCAATTGGCTTACTGCTCTCATAACCGGACTTTTAGGCGTCCCCGGTGTGATCCTTATAATTATAATAAAGCTGATCACGGGATAATATTTTTTAGATTTTTGGACGCGTCGGTCCGTAGACCAAAGGACGTATCATGCGGCGCATGATGCGTCCTTTTTTTTGTGTAGGCGCATACTATGATTTTCCTTTGCATTGGCAAAGATGCGTTCAATGCTTTCTTGGCGCTCTTTATAAATAGCCCGACATAACGGTAATGCTCCGCTTACTATAAACAAAGGAAATGTATCCGCTTCATCTCCTCTCAATTTCGCTTCTCATGCCTAAAAAAGCACCTCCAAATCATGGTTCTGTTATACCATGGTTTAGAGGCATTTTAAAGGCTTTTAGTCTACATAGTGAGCACCTATCTGTAAAGATGAATGCTATGAGTTCAAGCTAATCGCTTTCAATGTGTTTTTTATTTTTGCGGCAACTATCTCAGCAAGACCTATTGGAACAGCATTGCCTATCATTTTATAACCATCATCTAATTTTTCATAAATAAATTCAAAATCATCGGGAAAACCTTGCAATCTTGCACATTCACGAATAGTAAGTCTACGGTATAAATATTCTTTGCCCTCTACAAAAACTCTTTTGTTCTTTTCAACAAAAAGCATTTCAGGAGCTTGAGGGTGCAACTGACATTGGCGGCCACTTGCTTGAACGGTGAATCCCGGCTTGTCCCAAGGGCGAACTCTATTTCTGCTCATGAAAATAGTAGAATACGCACCTATAAAATACTCATGATTAAGAATATCCAATCTACCATTTGTTTTATTTTTCGGTAGAGCCGGAATAGCTGTTTCAACTAAGTCTCCTATAGCATCGTTCATAGTTTTCTTTTGCTCTGTCTTCGGTGTAGTAGGTTTTGGAAACTTAAAATTAATATTTAAGTCTTTTCTGAAACCAATATAAAATACTCGTTTTCTATCTTGTGGTACACCATAGTCAGCAGCATTAACAAGGTCAATAGTTACGTCATATCCACATTCTTCAAAGGTATTAATAATGTTTGCTACGGCGGTTGAATGTCTATTTGCGAGCATACCTGAAACATTTTCGGCTAAAAAGAATTTGGGTTGTTTATCTTTTAAAATTCTGATGTAATCATAAAACAATTGACCTCTATGGTCATCTATTCCTCTAAGTGCGCCGGCTTCGCTCCAGCTTTGGCATGGAGGACCTCCAATTATTCCATCGATTTTATCGGGGAAATCGGACTCCTTGATGTTTCTAATATCGCCTTTGATTAAAGGAGCTGAGTGGTTTTTTTCATAAGTAGCCCAAATAGTTTTATCATACTCGTTTGCCATTGATATAGTGAAGCCTGCTTTTTCAAAACCTAAATCTAAGCCGCCGGCCCCGGAAAACAAACTAATAATTTTCATAAATTAAGACCTCCAAAAAGTAATTAATTTTGCTTTTTTTAGGTTTGAAGGATTATCGGGTGTTTTTATCTCTACATCAATAATTTTTAAATTAGTGTTTTGAGTTAATTGTTCTATATGGTTAATGTCGTCTCTTGGAAACGAATAATATTTTTCATCGTTTATAATAGCCATCAATTGAAAAGGTTGATTATTAGTAAATGGGTTTAAATATGAGAAAGTTTTAATTGGGTTTTCAATTCCCCACATTCCTCGGATTCTTAAATAAGTAATTCCTAAAGGGTCAACACGATTAACTCTTCCCAATTCATTGGTTTGTGCAAATTCAACATCTGTGATTGAATTAACACCATCACTAATTACTGTTTTTATTCTTTCGTATATTTCTGCACTTGCTGCATAATCAACGCCATAAACCATCGATAGATTGGAGAAATGTTTACCTTCTTTTCCACCTTCCTTTGAGACCACACCTACAGCATAAATGATATCTTTTTCCGTCCATTCCTCACAATTTCTACAAGCTGTTGTTATCATTGTGCTGTTAGAAAATATTTTTGCTTTAGGATAAGAACTGTTTAATGCTAACAAAGAGTTTTTGCTTTCAATCTTTTTAACCTCAATAGCATCACCGTTTCTTATCATTGAATCAGGGGGATTGTTTTGATTTCCTTGATATGAAAAAACATCTTCTAAAATTTTTAAGCGTTTCGCCTCGTCCGTTTCTGTTACAGTACCGGCAAATATATCCTTGATATATTCTTCTAAGGCACCGCCCATACTGTTGGCTCTATTTCTGTTTTCATAATAAGATTTCAATTCGTTTACCGGATTATCGACAATATTAATTATTGCCTTTAAAATATTTGTTTTCATTTTGCAAACCCTCTCCATTATATTTCTTTCCCGGTATCGTTAAGAGTAAAACAACCCTCAAAAGAAGCGTTGCAGACTTTTGCGATTTCTATTAAATCATTTTCAGACAGATTATCTCGTCTTAGTTTAGCGGTCATGTTCTGACTTGAAGTGCCGACCCTTTCGGCTAAATCTTTTATATTCATTGACCTCGCTGCAAGTAACATTTTTACTTTTGTAGCCATAGTCATAAAATCACCATCCTATATACGACAGTTTATTTATTAATTGTACACTGTTTTAATTTAAAATTCAATTTATATATTTCTATAAACAATTTTAAAGTTGTTTTTATGATGGAAGAATAAATTTAAAGCTGTCGGAAGCTATGAAGCCGCAGGAAAAAACAGCGGGAGAAAGCCTCTCGTAACCGAAGAAACTATGAATTTAATTGTTTCTAAAATTGAAAAAACGCCGGACATTACTTTGAACGAATTAATAGATGAATTTAAACAGCAAATATTTGAATCCGCATTTGGAGAATATGTCCAAGAATTCCTTGCTCCTGCTATAAAAAAAGGTGATACGTTAATTCCCGACAACGGCTCCGTTCACAAAGTTACGCCTACACCGTTATCGGCGCAGTATCGCCGCACTGTAGCATCAACTGTTTTTTTTTTGAGCCGGAATCCTCTGATTTAATACCCCTGACTAAAATTGTTGCTCTGTTATCCCCATTAGAAACTTTAGGAGGATCATTGGAGAAGATAATGGCGACTAATAAATTGGGCAGCTTTCGCATAAAGAAGTTAGAAGAGAAAGTAGATAAGCATAACGGATTGCTAGAAAGAATGGTCGCTGTCGAATCGCGAAGTAAATCGAAGACTCATCGAATAGATGATATAGAAGGGAGGAAAATTAATGAACGAAATTAAAACGCAAAGCCGAATGAAAAGCCCGCTCTTTTGGGTAGGGATGGCGAGTGCCGTATATACGGCTTTTATTAGCGTCGGCGTCGCCGCCGGCGTAAATATGCCGTGGTGGGTCGGAGCTATCGGCGCGGGGCTTTCGGCTGTACTCGTCTATTGCAACGGCAATAACCCGAGTCTGCCCGATAAATATTGACGGATTTTTGAGGGGCTTTTTGCCCCTCTTTTTTCATTTACATACTACAAATCGTACAGTATTACATATACATCATTTCAAACAATTCTTTCCCAAATAAATAATATTTTCCATAATTCCGAATAGACAATCCACTATTTTATTAATTTTATATATGTTAATTAAAGTTTAGGGATATTATTTTTATATCGAATTTTTATATTTAATCCGGGGAATCGGTTTAAGGTAAAAGATTCGAAATGAGGTTAAGCTAAAAGCTGAAAAAATATCCGCTTTACATTTTCAAAGAAAGTGTTATCATATGGGGTCAAGAGGCGATTTTGATAAAATCGTCATGAAAAAAAAGAAAAGCGCGGCAATTCCGGATTTCTTGTAGTTCACCGCGCCATATGTAGAATAATCTTACACCGGAGGGGAACTGCATAATGCTTGTTATTATTATCGGCGTTGTCGTTGGGGCGACGGCGCTTTATCTTTTGGCTCTTTCAACTACGGCGATTTTGCGAAACGAACCGCAAAAAGCGGCTCTGCCTTTATTGGCTAATATTTTCCTAATCGCAATAGCTCTCTTAGGTACCGCGTTTTTAGCGCACGACCGCCTCGTTTTTATGGGGATAGGTCTTGCCGCCGGGCTAATAGTCGGCGCGATAATAAAGCTAATTCTCGGGCTAAGAAAAGACGCAATGAAAAAAAAGGAGTCGGCGGACTTGACTAAAGATATTGATGAAGAAAAGGGGAGGCGCAACGATTGAATCCGGAAACTCTTATTTTAGCCGCAGTCGGCGCTTTACTCGTCATAACGGGATCCGTTTTACGAACGAAATTAAAAAAATTACCGCCTATCCCCGAAGACGCGGATAAAAAAACCATAAAAAACCTTAAATGGAAAAAACGTCTTCCGAACATAATGTTTTGGGCGGGAGTTTGGTTAGCCTCCGCGGAGATTATAACGCTCATATTCGGCGCGCCGGAAAAAAAGTTTGATGTTCAAATTTTTGCGCCTATGACTACGATATTCGGTCTCACCTTCAGCAGTTCCGTCGTAACCGGCTTTTATATTGTCGCCGCTATTACGCTTATAGCAATACTCTTTCGAATATTCGTTTTTCCGCGCTTTAAAGATAAGCCGCGCGGACTTCAAAACGTAATCGAAATAGCCGTTGAACAGCTCGCTAAATATTGCGAAGGGAACCTATCGAAAAACTTAGGCGAAAACCTCTCCGCCTACCTTTTTTCCGTCGCCGCCTATATGATAGGATGCGCCGCCGTCGAACTTTTAGGCCTTCGCGCCCCGACCAGCGATATCACTATGACTTTCGCCCTCGCACTCTTAACCTTCATCCTTATAAATTATTATGGAATAAAGAAAAAGGGACTTAAAGGACGGATTAAATCAATGGCTCAGCCGACCGCGATAATATTCCCGATAAAGGTGCTTACGGATATCGCTCTCCCCGTCTCCCTCGCTTGCCGACTTTTCGGAAACATGCTCGGAGGGATGATCGTTATTGAGCTGCTTTATTTTGCCCTCGGTAATTTCGCCTTCGGAATCCCCGCCGTTTTAGGGCTTTATTTTAACGTTTTTCACCCGCTGATTCAGGCGTTTATATTTATAACACTCTCGCTTACGTTTATAAACGAAGCGATCGAATAAGGAGGATAATTTAAAATGGTTGATCTTACACCGATAGGCGTTGGTCTTGCACTTTTACCCGCGATGGGCGCGGGCGTTATGATGGGTTTCGCAACGGGTAAGGCTGTTGAGGCTGTCGCGAGACAACCCGAAGCTTCCGGAAAAATAAACTCGATTCTTCTTTTGGGGCTTGCCCTAGTTGAATCGACGGCTATCTATGGATTCGTTACCGCACTCATCATGCTTTTTGTAAAGTAATGGGGGTCTTTTAAATGGACGGTTACAGCATTGAATCGGTAATAAGTAGTTTGCTTTTAAATATTTTAAACATAGTTGCGCTTTTTTTAATTTTGCGCGCCTTAGTTTATAAGCCTGTTCGCGGATTTTTAAAGGCGAGAACCGATAAGTTGGAGGCAGAAGCTAACGAAGCTAAAGCTAAAATTGATGAAGCGGAGCGGATTCACGAGGAATATCTTTTAGAACTTTCCCGCGCTAAAGAGGACGCAAATCTTCAGTCGGCTCAAATTCTGGACAGCGCCAGCGGAGCAGCGCAAAAAATTCAGGATCAGTCAAAAGCGGAAGCTGATGCTCTAATTTTAAAAGCGCGTCAACAGGTTCAACATGAACATGACGACGCTGTTCGCCAACTTAGGCGCGAGGCTTCGGATATCGCCGTCGATATAGCATCCCGCGTTTTAGAGCGCGAAATAAAAAGTCAGGATAACGCGAATATCGTCAACTCTTATTTCGACGCTCTCGCTAAAAAATCCGCGGGCGGCGAGGGCATATGAAGGAACGTATTATAATCACCGTTCCGGGCGACTTTGGCGAAAAGAATCTTGACCTTTTAAAATCGCGAATCGAAAAAATGACGGGCGACTCAACGGTAAAAAATATTCAGGTTGTATATGACGAAGCTCTTATCGGCGGTTTCGTTGTACGGATGCGAAACCGCGTTTACGACGCTAGCCTAAAAACGCGTTTAGAGCAGGTTAAGGAAAAATTGGCGACGGGAGAATAATCTATGGATATCGAAACCGATATCGGTAAAATAATAAAAGCGCGCCTAAACGAACTAAGTTTCGCGCCAACGACCTATGATTACGGGACGGTCGTTTCCTCGGCGGACGGGGTCGTTAGTTTAAGCGGAATTTCGGATTGCCGCTACGGCGAGCTTATTGAGTTTGAAAATGATATGTTCGGGATAGTTTTACATCTTGAAACGAACCTGCTTCGCGCCGCAATGCTAAACGGATCGCCGTCTATCGGCTCATTTTGTCGTGGAACGGGACGCGCTATGCAAGTTCCCGTCGGCGACGGGCTTCTTTCCCGGGTCATCGATTCCGTCGGTCGCCCCCTCTACGGCGAGATGGGAAAAGCTAAGCGCTTTCGCCCTATCGAAGCGCCTGCCCCCGGAATAATTATGCGAAGCAAGGTTGAGCGCACCCTTGAAACGGGGATACTCTCCCTCGATTCGATGATCCCTATCGGAAGGGGACAACGCGAGCTTATAATCGGAGACAGACAAACCGGAAAAACTACAATAGCGACGGATATAATCCTAAACCAACGCGGAAAGGATATTATTTGTATATATTGCGCTATAGGTCAAAAAGCATCGACAATAGCCGAGATCGTCGAAACCTTCGAGCGCGCGGGGGCGATGGATTATACCGTTATCGTCGCTTCAACGGCTTCGGATTCCCCGGCTATGCAATATATCGCTCCCTATACCGCTTGCGCCGTCGCCGAAGAATTTATGTATGCCGGGCGAGATGCCCTCGTTATATATGACGATTTAAGCAAACATGCGGTCGCTTACCGAACGCTGTCCTTGCTTTTACATAGACCGCCGGGACGCGAAGCGTATCCCGGAGATGTTTTTTATCTTCATAGTCGTCTCCTCGAGAGAAGCGCACAGCTTAATAAGAAAAACGGCGGCGGATCTATGACGGCTATTCCTATAATTGAAACTATGTCCGGGGACATAAGCGCATATATTCCTACGAACGTAATTTCAATTACAGACGGACAGATTTTTTTGGAGAGCGAGCTTTTTAGGGCGGGCGCGCGTCCGGCGGTCAACGTCGGGCTTTCCGTTTCCCGCGTTGGGCGAAGCGCGCAAAAACCGGCGATGCGGGCAGTCTCGGGAACGCTCCGCCTTGAACTCGCGCAATATCGCGAACTCGCTATATTCGCTCAGTTCGGTTCGGACTTAGACTCGGCAACGAAGGCACAGCTCGATTCCGGCGCGCGCTTTTCGGAGCTTTTAAAACAAAAACCGCATAGTCCCTATGCGCTTTCGGCGCAAACGGTTTTACTTTTAGCTTATAATGAAGGCGTTTTCGCAAATATTTCGCTAAGCGATCTTCGGCTTTTCGTCGAAGATTTACTTGAACATCTATATTTATCTATGTCTCGAGAAATGAGAAAAATAGATAGGAACGGCGCTCTCGACGAAAATACGAAAGCGGAACTCGTTTCCGTTATGAAAGAATTCGGTGCGGTATGGAAAAGAACATAAACGAACTTAGGGAACATATAGGGGCAATTAAAGAAACGCGGCAGATAACGAACGCGATGTACCTCCTTTCGGCTTCGCGAATGAAAAAAATAATGCCGCATGTTGATTATAACCGCGAATATTTTAGCCGAATACGTTCGGCGGTAAAGGATATTCTCTTTCGCTCTCCCTCGTTGGAACATGATTATTTGAGGGATGAAAACGCAATCTTTGGTCGGCGCGCTTATCTTATCCTCGCCGCCGATAAAGGAATGGCGGGTGGATATAATCATAATGTGCTCCAGTTTGCCTTGGAAAAGATAAGTAACGAAGAAAACCCATATATCGCGACGATAGGAATATACGCCTCCGAGTTTTTTAAAAAAAAGGGGTATCCGCCCGACCGCGAGTTTTTGGGCATGGCACAAAACCCGTCCGTAGGCAACTCGCGCGCCCTTAAAGATACTTTTTTTGAGCTATATAATCATGAGGAGATAGGGGAGCTAAACGTCATCTATACGCGCTTCGATAGCCCGGTTAAACAATACCCATGGTGCGTTCGGCTTTTACCCCTAACTATCGCAGATTATCAAAACGTAACGGTTGAATACGATTATGATAGGGATATGATTTATCATCCCTCACCAGAGACGGTCTTTTTCGAACTCGTCCCTCAATACGCCGTTGGGCTTCTCTATGGGGCTCTGTCCCAGTCATACGCGAGTGAACATTGCGCGCGAATGAACGCTATGCAAAGCGCTACGAAGAACGCCGACGATCTAATCAAAAAGCTTCAATACGCCTATCATTCGGCGCGGCAGCTCGGTATTACGCAAGAGCTTACCGAAATCGTCGCGGCGGGATTTGATAAATAGGCGCATTAGCGGGATTAAGCCCCCGCCTAGGTTTAGGCGCGAATGTGTTTA
Source organism: Clostridia bacterium (assembly GCA_036654235.1). Classification (GTDB taxonomy): domain Bacteria; phylum Bacillota; class Clostridia; order Christensenellales; family CAG-138; genus JAVVSK01. Next base: position 14,073 of record JAVVSK010000010.1, read on the forward strand.
AAAAAAATGTTTCTGCAAGGAGAAAGAACGTGGCTGAGGTAAAAAACGTGGCTGAGATAAAAAATAAGGCGGGAGTAATCATCAATATAGACGGTTCGGTTATGGACGTTAAGTTCGCTCTCGGCGCTGAGCCACCCATAAACGCCCTTTTAAAGCTGACGGAGCGCGAATTCTATATTGAAGTTGCGGCTCAAGTCGCCCCCGGGATTGTCCGCTGTATCGCTCTCGACGCTCCGGACGGGCTTAGGCTAAACGCGAACGTAGATATAATTTCGGACGGAATCCGCGTTCCGGTCGGAGACGCGGTTATCGGTCGGGCGATGGACGTTCTCGGACGTCCAATAGACGGATTAGGTCCGATAGACGCTCATGAAACGAGGAGTATTCATCAAAAGGCACCGGCGCTTTCGCGTCAGCACCCCGCGACGAAGCTATTGGAAACCGGGATAAAGGTAATTGACCTTTTAGCGCCATATCCTAAGGGCGGGAAAATTGGACTTTTCGGCGGAGCGGGCGTTGGAAAAACGGTTCTCATAATGGAACTTATACACAACGTCGCTGTTAATCATGGCGGATATTCGGTTTTCGCCGGGGTAGGGGAGAGAAGCCGCGAAGGAAACGAGCTTCTTTTAGATATGAACGAATCGGGCGTAATAGGGAAGACGATTTTAACCTTCGGACAAATGAACGAGCCGCCGGGATCCCGTATGCGCGTTGCGCTAACGGGACTTACCATGGCCGAACATCTTCGGGACGATCGCGGAATGGACGTTTTACTTTTCATAGACAATATATATCGCTTTGTTCAAGCGGGGAATGAAATTTCGGCGCTACTAGGGCGAATGCCCTCCGCGGTTGGCTATCAGCCAACCCTAGCGAACGAGCTTGGAACTTTAGAGGAGCGAATAGCTTCAACGGACAGCGGTTCGATAACTTCGGTTCAGGCGGTATATGTTCCGGCGGACGATTTAACCGACCCCGCGCCCGCGTCGATATTCGCGCATCTCGATGCGACAACGGTTCTTTCCAGAACTATCGCCGAACAGGGGATTTATCCCGCGGTAAGCCCTCTCGAATCCGGATCCCGAATACTCGACCCTATGATCCTTAGCGAGGCGCATTATAACGCGGCGCGGCGTACACAAGAGAACTTACAAAGATACCATGAGCTTCAGGATATAATATCAATTTTAGGCATGGATGAACTTTCGGACACTGATAAACTAGTAGTATACCGTGCGCGGAAACTACAAAAGTTTTTCTCGCAGCCGTTTTTCGTCGCCTCCGCGTTTACGGGTCAAGAAGGGCGTTCGGTATCCGTTTCCGCAACGATACAGAGCGTAACAGAGATACTTGACGGTAAGGCGGACGATTTACCGGAAGACGCGTTTTTCCTCGTCGGAGATCTCGACGAAGCGCGCGAAAAGGCGAAAAAATTGCGCATGAAGCAATGACGCGCGAAGAAGTGAGGCTTTAGCATGAAGACATTTCGGCTTGAAATATTAACGCCCGAGCGAAAATTTTTAGACGCTGATGTTGAATTCGTAACCGTCGAAGCTTGCGACGGGCGGCTCACCGTTTTGGGTGGGCATGCGCCCATGGTCGCGCCGCTGTCGGACGGCGTATTAACCGTGCGAATAGACGGCGAGGAAAAGGAAGCGTTCCATTCTATGGGTTTTTTAGAGGTGCGTCCGGACGCGGTGCTTCTTTTTTCACAAGCTTGCGAATGGCCGGAGGAAATAGACGAGAGCCGCGCGCGCGCCGCCTATGAGAAAGCGACGGAGGAACTTCGCCAAAGACAAAGCATTTTAGAACATAGACATAGTGAGCTTAGCCTCAGCCGCGCTATCGAACGCCTTCGCTTAAAGCGACGCTAGGGAACGAACCCGATCTTTCCCTTCAATATTCTCAAAAATTTATTCTCGATAAAACTAACTTTCGACCGGATGTCTTCCATTCTTTTAATCCTGTAGCAAGGTATAGATGATGATATAAAAATACCTATATCCGCCAATGTTGCCGATAATAAAAATATAGCCCCTATCAATGTCTTTTTCATCGCTTAAACCCACTTCCAAATATCATTATAAGACCAAAATTGGGTATAAAAAAAGACTTACTTTCCTCGTCGGAAAATAAGTCTTTAATTTTATGATGTGTTGACGATTGAGATGCATTGAATTAAATGATCCAATACCCCCGATTATTCAACTATTAGTTTAGCATTGCCTAATTATTTCATCGTCATAACGCAAGCGCCGGCTTCATTATCAAAGGTAATTGTTTCGCCGTCGTAAACCA
>JAVVSK010000010.1:16665-60486 GCA_036654235.1 Clostridia bacterium
CAAAATCTTTACTTTACTCTTCATTTTTAAGTATCTCCTAAATTAATAATATTTAACAAGAGAAAATCTCTTATTTTAATTGCCTAATTATTTCATCGTCATAACGCAAGCGCCGGCTTCATTATCAAAGGTAATTGTTTCGCCGTCGTAAACCATCTCCGATGTAGTACCGTTAGACGTTATGCTTAAAGTACCGTCACCCTCCTTATATGTTGCCTCAAAGGCATTATCTCCAACATGAGCTGTTACAACACCATTTGCCTTAAACTCATAAGAAACCTCTCCGCCTAACATAGCAGCGACATCATCTCCGTCAAATTTGCCATCAGTAGTTGTAATAGAGGTGATTTGCCATGTTGTTCCCTCAAGAGAGCTATCCGCGTCGTTTTTAGCCGGCGCACCGCAGGCCGCCATTCCAAGGCAGAATAATACTGCCACCATTGCAAACAAAATCTTTACTTTACTCTTCATTTTTAAGTACCTCCTAAATTAATAATATTTAACAAGAGAAAATCTCTTATTTTACATGATTACAAATTAAGCGCCTCAAGCTCCTTAAATGTGGTTTCTACTAACTGTTCACATTGCTTTGCATTTTTGCCGACTATTGATTTTGCTCCGAAAAAACCGCCTGATAGCTCATCAAGAGCCATATTTGCTGCCATATTGCCAACCCCTGCTTGCTGCGACTTTTGTATTGAAAACTTCTGTACTCTTTCACCAAAGCCGCATTTAATAATCCAAACCTGATTTTGACTGTCGAGGGCAGGGAATGTTATTACCGTGGTCGGTCCATGCTTCGTCATAGAGGGTATTCCAGCCGCAAAGCTTTCCTCCTTAATCGCCTCAAAGAACTCGTCTAAAGTGTATTTCTTCTCTGTCTTAATTGTTTTAACCTTTACTCCAAGTGCCATATTATTTATCTCCTTTATATTATTTAAAATCTGTCTGTATTTTTTGGTGCTTGTCCTGTTTGACTTTAAGCGAAGCGCCGTACTTTCTGCCGATATATTATTCTCTTTTATAGTAAGTGCAGCGTTTCTGCCATAGCCTTAGCTTCACTACGACGCTTTACGCCCATCTTTTGCAGAATGTGGTTCACATGAGTTTTTACCGTTGCAACCTTAATACCCAAAACATCACCAATCTCTTGATTGCTGCGATTGAAGCAAATCAACCTCAGCACCTGCATTTCCGTCTGAGAGAGGGGCTCTGAGAGTGCATTTAACGTTCGCATAAAATCAGGATATAGCACCGTTTGATTTCGTGCAGCGATGAGCAAACGCGCAAAATATTCTTTATCCTTATTCCAATCGCAAGCATTTAGCAACGGCAAAACTGCCGCGCCCAGCTGAGAAATAGGTCGAATATAGTTGTATTCACAGGCTGTATCAAGCGACTCACCAAGCTTACTTTTCCATTCTTCATTCTCGAGCCGAAAATAACAAATAGCCATAAGCAGCCGAATTGTCAGCGCATCAAGTGTACGGGCGCATTGCTTTGTGAAGGGCAGCAATCGTGCAAGTATCAGTAATGCATTATCGCAGTCGCCATTGGTGATTTCCACCATAGCGCGAGTTAGATATCGATAACGCCATAGCCCACGAAGACGTGAGCCACATGGTGGTGCTTTTGTCCGCAGCCATTCCTCTGCATCGTCTAACATACCAAGACGCAGCCAAATCCGGCAGCGCATGGCATCTAAATTGTCAAGAAAACGCGTCTGATCTTCGTCAAGAAATTCATCTCGTAAATTTTCCAGTGTTTTAAGGGCGGCGGCAGCTTTTCCCTGTACCACCTGTTGACGTACCAGCAAGCCGATGACTGCAAATTCAATATCAGGCGTACCCTTGCAATGAATTTCACTCGCACGGGCAACCAACGTCAGTAATCGAGCAGATATGTCCTCTCCCTTTTCAAACTTACTTTCACATATAGCACAGTCGGCAAGCCCCACGCCGTCCCTGCCCAAAATTGTTTCCACAGGTTTACGCATAGTTTTATAAAGTAAATCATCATGCTTTGTCCATTCGCTAAAGTCCTTTCCGCCGTTCAGCAAGCTTGGCAGTGAGCTTGTAACAGAAAATGTAGGTAGCGTAAGCTCTTTTGTAGTCAAAATATTGAACACGCTGCTGATAATTTCCATAAGGTCCTTGCTTCCTCGCTGGGGCAAGGCAATGTCCAAATAGGCAAGCTTACTGCGCGCATCCTTGTATTCGCAGTCAGACTTTTTCAGCCTGGCGGCATAGGATTGAAGCTCTTTGTACCAATTTTCAGAAGCCTCGTACTCCATGTTAAGAGAGGTGACCATACTCATGCCGCACATCAGCGCAGAGGAACGCAGCACTTCTTCTTTGGGGAGGGCATAATAGTAATCCTCCATCTCATAAAACTGTCCCACGCCGGGATGGTGCTCGGCATACTTTATAAGCAGCTCTTTTACCTTGCAATGGTTGCCACCGCGAGAGTAAGAGTCGAGTGCATGGGCATAATCATCCTCCAGCTCATAATAAAGACCCACTCGGCTATACAAGGCATCTTGCTCGTCCGCATTGCGCTCCTGCCGTAACTCCCACAACAAAAAATCACGAAAAGCAGGCCAGAAACGATACTGGTCAGGCACTACAAACATCATCATATTCGAGTTGCACTGTAAATAGCCAAGCAGCTCGCCTACACGACCGTCACCGCTGACCATCTTTGCAAGCTCTGAGTTAAATTGTTCAAAGGGCGAGAGATCTAAAAGCAAGTGTCGAATAGGTGGATCAAGCCGACGGTAGACCTCCTTGTCAAAATGAAGGAATATCTCCTGCTTTATTTTGTTCGCTACAACTTCACTATATGCCAAACCGTTCGACATTAAACGGCACAGCAATGCGACGGCCAACGGATATCCTTGAGTTTCATGCTGAATAACAGTCAACTCGGCGTTACTCACTTTTATTCCGCTTTGCTCCAGTAGCTTTCCCGTAGCACTGCGAGTAAACGTCAGTGATTGAGCATCTATAATTCTTAGTACCCCCGCACATTGGAACGGCATCAACCATCCCGGCATGATACCACGTCCAAGCAGTACAAAGTGTTTGTCAGGATTTTTATTTATTAAATCGCAAATAGCTTGCTGTTGCTTGGCATGCTGTACCTGCTGTAGGTCATCTATTAGCACTGTGCCGCAGGCAGACTCAATGGGTTTTGCAAGAAAGTCCCGTTCAAAGGCATTATAAGCACAGACCGAATGTTTGATTAACAGACTGTTGGCAACTGTTGTTTTTCCAAAGCCGGTAGGTGAACTGAACAGAATTACTTGGCACTGCTCCCAAATGGTATAAAATAGTTCCTGCAAAGCAGGCATAATTACAATAGGCGCATTTCGCTCCATCTATGGTCTCCGTTTTCATGAATTGTGTGTTAAAATTACGGTTTCTTCGTTGTGTTAAAATTATGGTTTCTTCGCAATGACACAATTCTATTTTATAATTATATTAGAAAGTTAGTTATTTGTCATCAAACCAAAGTTTGAGTTTTGATCTTTTGTCAAATTTTTTATTATTGCAATCCACGAATTTTTTGAGGGCATATGACGGCAAAGAAGGTGGGATTCGCTCCGGCGGGCTTACTCCCTTCTTCCGGCACCGGCGGCGGGTGCAACCCGTTCGACTCCGTTTGTTTTCTTAGCAAATCAAAAAGAACCGCCCTTCGGCGGTTCTTTGATTTAGTGTACCCGGGACCCCGGCTTCTGCCTCAAGGTCGATTTTGCCGCCTTTTTCGCCCACCGGGCACGGCGACAAAGCCCTTCGAATCCTAAACTTATGAAATACTATAGAAAAAAGGCTATCAAATAGGTAGCCTTTTTTCTGTGGCGCGCCCAGAGGGATTCGAACCCCCGACCTTCTGGTCCGTAGCCAAACGCTCTATCCAGCTGAGCCATGGGCGCGTTTCAAACCCCATTATTATAACACCGCATTGCCCCCATGTCAATAGCTTTTCCCCGAAAAATTAAAGTCGTATGTGTAAAATGACATAAGATAAAAATGAGCCAAAGCAAAAGCGGTATAATCAAAATGCGAACAAAAAAAGCCGTAGGAATGCGTTGAATAAACAAAAATCAATAATCCCCTTATCCGTCGTTTCTTCTCTAAAGGAATAGATTTCAACGCTGTTTTGGACGCAACAATAGCTTTCATAGATGATTGGATTAACCGTCTCCCACGAAGAAGCTTCAACTATCGTTCGTCTAGTGAGCTTTTTAATTATCTCCTATTCGATATTGCAATTTAGAAAATAAAATTAAATCGAAAATCCAATAGGCAAAAATTTCATTTAAGCTTCAACGCTTTTCCGCGCCACGACCGCCATCTTCTCGAATTCAACAATGCGCCCATCTACGCCCACCGACGCGTTTACAAACTCCGGAACGTTATAAGTCGGAACTACCCTATGCATCGTCTCGAAAACCACATCGTCGCCCTTTTCGAGAGCTTCGCTTAGCTTATCCAGAGACTCCTCAATATACCCCTTATCAACGGTACAGCCCGACTCAACCATTATTTGCGAAACCGGGGTCTTATCTAAAGCAGCGGTACTAAGAAGAAGCTCCTCAAAAAGCTTTTCGCCCGGACGAAGCCCAACCTCTTGTATATCTATATCGCAATATGGTATAAGCCCCGCCATATGCACCATTGCAATCGCAAGATCTAATATTTTTACGGGTTTCCCCATTTCAAGAACAAATATTTGAGATGCCTTAGCCATTGCTCCCGCCGAAAGTACGAGTGCAACCGCCTCCGGTATAGTCATAAAATATCGCGTTATACGCATATCGGTAATAGTTATCGGACCGCCCGCTTCTATTTGTTTCGTAAAAAGGGGAATAACGGAGCCGTTCGAACCCAATACATTCCCAAACCTGACCGCCGCAAAATCGGTTTTACTATCGAAGCGGCTTTGAATCATAAGTTCGCAAAAGCGTTTTGTCGCGCCCATTATATTCGTAGGGTTAACCGCCTTATCCGTCGATATCATTATAAAGCGCAAAACGCCCGCATCCTCCGCCGCGTCGAGAAGGTTTTTTGTTCCGAATATATTATTCTTTACAGCTTCGGAAGCGCAAGCTTCCATTAGTGGAACATGTTTATGCGCGGCAGCATGAAAAACAACGCTCGGATTATACTTTTTCATAAGGCTGAAGATCTTTTCGCGATCGCGAATAGACGCTATTTCTACGCTCATGTTCAGCATTGGGAAATTTCTTATTAGCTCCTGTTGAATCTCATATGCATTATTTTCATATATATCGAGGATTATAAGTTTTTCGGGGTTCATCGAGGCGATCTGCCGACAAAGCTCCGAGCCGATAGAACCGCCGCCGCCCGTAACCAAAACCGTTTGATCCCTAATAAACCCATTAACGGAATCCATATCCAGATGTATCTCGTCTCTATTTAAAAGATCCGCTATATTAACGTTTCTTAGGTTTGGCTTTTCTTTCTCCGCCGCGGGCTTAACCGCCTGAAAATTATAAATTAAAACCTGCTTCCCGGTTTCTACGCAGCTTTTAACCAACTCGGCGTATCTTGTTTTATCGAGGGACGGTATTGCTATCGCAATGCTATCTACCTTCCGACCTTTTAGCTTATCGCTCATCTCTTTATCGTTTCCGACTATCGGAATTCCGTTTATCCGACTCCCTATCTTGGATCTATCCCCGTCAAAGAGACAAACGGGGGTATATTCGCTATTCGGATTTGTTAAAAGTTCGCGAACCAGCTGAGTCCCGGCTTCTCCCGCGCCAACAATAGCAAGATTTTTTCGGTTAATTTCGAATTCCCCGTTTTCGCGATCTTTTTTATTTGAATTATTAAACCTCATCTCAATCCACCTATAACTAAAGCGCGACGCAATAGTTATTAATAGCGCCAAAGAATAACAGTTTACCATGTATATGCCGGATATATTTGTAAAGATAATTTTAGATATTGCCGCGGTAAAAACATAGGCTATTCCGTCCGCTATCATAAGTATGAGACAGTCCCTAATAGACGCATATCTCCACGCTATAAAATAAATTTTAAAAGTCAATCGTATAGTCATAACACAGATTATCATTATCGCCGCATGCGTAAGGCATTTTAAAATCATTTGTCCAAGATTTGCATTTAATGGCACTAAAAAAAGCATAAAAATACAGCAAATAACAATTATAAGTATATCGACCAATACAAGAATCAATTTTCTAATCCAATTTGGCAATCTTCTCACATCCTCCTGAACCCTCAATGCCTAATATTATACGTCATAATACTTATATTCACAAGACGATTCTCTTATATATTGTTGTTTAAGTCTATAGAGAACAAAACGATAGTTCATTAAACTTGATTATAATTAAATCAATAACGTTGCCTTTGGCCGTCCGAAATGTTTGCTCAAAAAACAAGCGCATATTATCATTGCCCACCCGTTTTCCTTTATAAAATTCCCTAATTAACGCGGGCGAGATTGACCGTCTCCGTATAAAAACCCAATTGAAATATAACTTGACTTAGCGCTGGGATTCAGGTATAATATTCTGCATTGAGCAAAAGGGCATCGTAAAAGATGCAATGCTTTGCACGAGGGGGGGGAAACAAAAATGGAAATCCGTGTCGGAGAAAACGAATCGTTAGAAAGTGCGCTCAAACGTTTTAAACGTAAGACAGCCCGTTCCGGGATATTAGCTGAGGTGCGTAAGCGCGAGCATTACGAGAAGCCCAGCGTAAAGCGTAAGAAAAAAGCCGAAGCCGCGAGAAAGCGCAAGTATTGATTCTTAAAACCCGCGTCCTAATTTCAAAAATATTTTTAGCGACGCACCGAATCATTTTATGTTTTCCCAAATGATTCCAAAAGATTTTTCGTTTAACTTTATTTTTAAACGATTCATATCGTAATAAAAAGTCGTCTTTAATGACGATAGCCCAGCAAGGAAGTTTTTATTCCTTAAAGTTCGCCGTAAGATACAATGAATTGTATCTTACGGCTTTTTTCTTCCCTAAAATTTTCCTTGTCGATATTAAATTTAGATACCTGAGATTGACCTATCTTCTCCAACACATTTGTTTTAATTTACAGTTAAAAAATTGGACGATGTAAACATCGTCCAATACAATAATACAATTTCAAGTTAATGCAATTACGGGAGCATTGCCGAAAAAAACATCCTCCCATTCTTCCGCGTTTATTAAACGGGTGAAATTTTTATCGAACCGGAGATCAGCTTTAAGGTAATCTTAACGCCGCCGTCCCCGAACAGATATTCGTTATCGGTTTTCGTCGTTGCAAACCCGGATGAAAACGTTCCCGCCGCCCTATCGACGTATACTTTAAAGCCACTGTTATTTCTTGGAAGTGAGAGCTGGAGATTTCCCGCGGTAACCGTTGCGTCCGCCGATACAATCATGGTTGACGAAGTTATCGATACCGCGCCCGAAATAAGACCGACGTTCAGCGCTCCGCTAACAGAGCCGACGGAAGTTACTTTCCCGCTCGCTACGTCCATTTTCATATTTCCCGCGCTTCCTTTATAATCAATTGCTCCGGCGGCAAGGTCGAATTTTACGTCCTTTGCATCGCCCTTCATATTCAAATCGCCGGTTAAAATTTTAGCGTCGATTATATCCGCTTTTTTAAACGTACTCGTAAATGAGCCGCTCGCCATGTAGAGCTTTACGTTTTCCGATTCTTCCGCCGAATTTTCAATAACAAGCGCGCCGGTTGCTATATCCACCAATTCGTTTTTAAATTCACCTTTAAGAACCGCGCTCCCCGAACCAAGCTTAAAAGAAATATCTCCCGCCTTTAAGTCAAGACCGGAAAAAGTACAATTTGCTAATTCAATATCTACATTTCTAAAAAGCTTTTCGGGAAGGTACATTATAAAGAATGACGGATGTTGCGTTTCGTCGTATATTGACGAAGCGCGCGCATCTTTTATTATAAGAACGCCGTCCTCAACGTCAGCCGAAAAAGCGCTTTCGTCTTTAAAGCCCATCTTTGCATATTGTTCAATACGAACTTTCCCGCTTTCGCTCCGCCTTATTTGAACTATATTATTTTTAGCGTCACCCGAATAAAGCGAATATAAAAGCCCTCCCGTTTTCCAATCGAGTTTGAACGAATTAAAATCGTCTGTTATATCCGAAGCCTTTATAAGGCTAAACCCCGGCTCAGGCGTCGCTTTGACATCTATATCAATATTAATTTTACAGCCGGTCACTGCTATCAGCATTATCGCCGACAAAATAAATAATAAAGTCCTTTTCCAATACATTTTTTACATACTCCTCGTAATTTTTTATCAATTCATTGTGTCATTATACACCATTTTTCTATTACCGTAAAGTTTAATTTATTTATTGTTTTGATTTACTTGTAATAATAGATGCATCGGAGCGTATAATTTATCGTTCAAGACAAATTACCCGCTCCGGATGCGTTTAAATAGTTTTTAACTGTTTTTTTTACCTCACTGAAAAAATATTATCGAGGAGAGTTCCGTCGCGGTATATTACCTTAGCTACAATTCGCGCGCCATGGGGCGCTTTTTTCGGCTTACCCGTTAAACGAAGGGCGCTATCCCTAAGCTCCCCTATATCGTAAATTGGAAGCTTCGCATCTTTTAGCCTTTCGGTAAGTTCAACGTTCCCGGGGTTTACCGCTATTCCTCTTTGAGTAACTAAAACGTCTATCGTACTTCCTTTAGTTGAAACGCAATCAACCTTATCGACTACGATAGAGAGGCGCGCGCGGGTAAGGGGCGCTATTATCATCGAGAGCTTAGCTCCCGCCGCCGTATCGCTATGACCGCCGCTTCCTCCGATTATATACCCGTTTGAATCGGTATGTACATTTACGTTAAAATCGGTATCGATTTCGGTCGCGCCTAATATAACGACGTCAAGACTATCGACCGCCGCCGACTTCGCCGCGGGACTAGCATATTGCATTGCTGAAATTTCGCGGTGCTTTCGATTATTTCTTATCGATTCAACCGCCTTTAAATCGAAACACTGAACGTCTAAAAGCGATTCGAAAAGTCCGTCGTTTAACATATCTACGAGATATCCGGTAATTCCTCCCAATCCAAAGCCGCCCTTTATACCCCGCATTTTCATTATATTTGCTAAATATTGCGCCGCGGCGAGAGACGCTCCGCCCGCTCCCGTTTGAAAACTTATTCCGTCTTTTATCATCCCCGCCGCGTCCATAACGCGAACGGCATATTGCGCCATTATAAGACCGACCGGATCGCGCGTTATCCGCGTCGTCCCGGAAATTATCCCCGTAGGATCGCCTATACTTTCAACGGGAACGACGTAATCAATTTTCGTTTCGTCTATCGAAAAATCCGTTATAGGGTAGGGGAGTAGGTTGTCCGTTATTACGACGGTTTTATCGGCATATGTTGCATCGGCGTAAGCGTAACCTAAAGAGCCACAAGCGGATTTCCCATATTTACCGGTACAGTTGCCCATAGTATCCGAAGTTGGCGCAGCAATAAACGCTACGTCGATATGCGCCTCTCCGCGGGAAAGCGCGGCGGGTCTTCCGCCATGCGTCCTAAAGATTACCGGCTTATCCAATATTCCGAGAGATATAGCGCGGGCAAGTCTCCCACTCATATAACCACATTCCAGACCCGTAACGACCGAGTTTTTTATATGATCTATAAGAGGAGCATGTACGTCAAAGAGCGAACTCGCGTTGACCGTTATATCGTGATAGCCCATTTCGGATATTGTACTCATTACCATGTTTAAAACGTCGTCGCCGTTCCGTAAATGATGATGAAACGAGATGCACATTCCGTCTTTAAGCGAAACCGCCTCTATAGCTTCTTTTATTGAATTAAGTACCTTATTCATCTATATTTACCCCCAACTCATGCGCATCGGAAAGAACGCGTTCTGCGCGCATTACGATAGGCGCATCTATCATCTTTCCGCGAAGGCTAACGACGCCCTTCCCCGCGGCTTTTGCCATTTTAATTGTTTTCATAACTTCTATTGAATATTCGATCTCCTTAGCGGAGGGCGAAAATACCTCGTTTATAACGCTGACATGGCGCGGAGAAATCGCCGCCTTACCCGAAAATCCCAGCGACCGCGCATATTTAGCGTCGGCTAAAATCCCCTCATCATCGTCAACGTCGGTAAAGGGGGTATCGAAACAATCGACGGAGGCGGCGCGACAAGCAGAGACGACCCGCGCCCTGCTATAGTTTATTTCGTTTCCGCCCTTCGTTCTAACACAGCACATATCGGCGGTTAAATCTTCCGCGCCTAAAAGAACGGCGGAAACGCGCTTTGATGCCGACGCAATTTCGAAAGCGTTTTCGACACCTAAAGCGGTTTCGATAAGGGGAATTAACTTTAGGGATCCGCGTTCGATAGAATTTTTAAACTCGATTTTATTAAGTATTGAATCTAGCTTTAAAACGTCCTCTGCCGTTCCAATTTTTGGCGGCATTATAAGGGAAGGTTTTAGAGGAGCTATCTCTCTTAGGTCGTCCAGAATAAAGGGCGAGTCGAGAGCGTTTATTCGAACGATAATATCGCTATTAATATAGCCAAGTGTTTTTATGGCGTTTCTAGCGAGAATTCGCGCGGCGTCTTTTTCGAGAGGTGAGACGGCGTCTTCAAGATCGAGAATTATCGCATCCGCACCTAAAAAATCGGCGTTTAGTAGCATCCCGGCGTTATTCGCCGGCATAAATAAAAGGCTTCTTCTCATTTTATACTACCCCCCGCGCGAATAAGTGCCGTTTCGGTTCGCGCCCTTATAACGCAGTCTAGCGCACCATGGTCAAATACGGAAACGGAGCAGTTATCAACGCCGTTTTCTTTAAGCACTTCGGAAACGGCAGAAAAAATCGCGTCTTCGAACTGATTTTTAACGATAGATTCTATTTCGATTTGTAGTCCGATTCCGGGACCTATCTTTATAAAAACATCGTTTGATTCATGAGTACCCGATATAGCTTCGGATTTAATAACCATAAAACAAATACCTCGCGAATTCTTAATTGATTTTATTATAGCATAAAAATCGGCGGAAGGTGTAGAGTAGATTTTAATCCACCGCAATGTTTTTCAAAAAAGCAATGGTGGGCAATGATAAATGCGCGCTCTTGCGAAAAGTTATTCGTAATTCGTGACAATGCGCACTCTTGCGAAAAGTTATTCGTAATTCGTGACAATGCGCGCTCTTGCTAAAAGCTATTCGTAATTCGTGACAATGCGCGCTCTTGCGAAAAGTTATTGCTTTCAATGCGACAGATACGTATATAATATAGGGCAAGATCAAAATCTATCCCTGTGTTCAAATTGTGCATTGTTCGGTGGATAATGTGGATAACTTTCAAAAATCAACATATTCACTTTTTTATAAGGTCAATGCCGTTTTTCGGCTTTTAACCCCATTAATCCGACGCTGTGAAACTAAAATTAAAAATCTGCTAAGTCTTACCACGCCTAGTCTTTTGCAATCTTTGCACTTTTTGTGTATAATTCAAGTGGATTGTTTTTGGATAAGTGGATAAGGTGGATATTGTGGACAGAAGAACAAGTTATTAACAGTTTTATAAACATCGCTTTTCGTTGCAACAGTCGCTTGTTTTTAAGTTTTCAACATTATCAACAACACCTACTACTACTACTACTCCTTAATCAGTTAATGTTATGTACGTATGGAGGTTGACGGAAGTGAGACTGAGTGTCAATATAAAAGATATAAACGCCGCGGTAACGACGGTAACGAGGGCGCTACCCTCTAAACCACAGATCGGTATTCTCGAAGGTATATGTCTCAGGGCGAAAGGCTCTGAACTAATCCTTCTTTGCTCAGATCTGACCATCGAAATAGAAACGAGAATAGCCGCAACTATCGACGAAGAAGGCGAAACCGTTGTTCAAGGAAAGCTATTCGCCGAAATCGTAAGAAAAATGCCGGAAGGCGAAATTGATATGCAGACCAATGGCGAAGCTATGCTTATAACCTCAGGAAAGGCGCGTGCTTCGCTTCAAACTCTACATGGGGACGTTTTCCCCTCAATGGCTCGCGAAAGCGGCTGTGATACGCTCAGAGTCCCTCAAAGAGCGCTTAAAGATATGGTAATGAAAATTGCGTTTTCCGCGGCTCTTGAATCGCCTAGGGCTGTTTTAACGGGAATAAACGTTATGGCTATAGATAATAAACTCATTCTCGCGGCTCTCGACGGATATCGTCTCGCCGTTCGCCGCGAGAGGATAGAAGCTATAAATAAAATATTTTCATGTACCGTACCTTGTCGCTCGTTTTTAGAGATAGTTAAGCTTTTAGACGATTGCGACGACGATATCGAACTCATGATAGGCGATACACATATGACGGTTGAACTTAAAGATACCGTCATAACGGTGCGCCTTATAGATGGTAATTTTTTAGACTATAAAAAGATGATCCCGACGCAAAGCGAAACTACGGTTTGTATAAATACAAGAAACTTTTATATGGCATGCGAACGCGCGGCGCTCCTTGCTAATACCGCTTCCGGCGTTGCGCATATCGTAAAGTTTGAATTTTTCTTCGATAAGGTTCTTATGAACGCCGTAACCGAACTTGGACAAGCGGACGAGGATATCGACGTAGTTCTTTCGGGTAAGGAACTTACAATTTATTTTAACGTTCGATACCTTTTAGATGTTCTTAAAAATATAGAGGATGAAGAATTTTGTTTCGATATCACCGGAAACCGAAGCGCATGTCTTATGCGCCCCGTTGAAGGAGATAAATATAACTACGTTGTTGTTCCCTTAAACCGATAAAAATAAAAAAAGATTATATTATTAGCAGGCATTTTTTAAATTTAAAAAATGCCTGCTGTTCATAGTCTTATATTTGCATGAAAATTAATATTTTTAATTTCTCAAAAATCTATATTTCAGTTACCTCTTTTTCCGCTAATCGCGATTTTAAGCGGTGCTTAATTTCACGAATTAAATCTAAATAAAATTTAAGTCTGATTTTCCGAATAAAATTTATTATTATCTATTATTAAATTACCAAACAAGCCTATATTTATTTTAGAATAAAAAAATAAATTCCAAAAGTAATTTTTGCTATGAAATTTTACTTTTGGAATTACTTAAAAAAACACTGTTTTTTTTATCCTTTAAGCGGTGCTTTAAGATTATTTCGCATTATTATCTTTTTTAAAAATGCTTTGCATGAGTAGATTTTTAGCCGCTTCCCTATATTTCGTTCCGAGAACGCCTAAAGAGGCGAAAATATAATCATTATCGTATAAAAGCTTTATCTCGCCGGGTTTAGGCATTAGCGAATCGCCCTTATTTGAATCGGCTATTTTTCTTGCAATAATCTCTCTATCTTTAAGGCGCGTCAGTGCTCCGCCCGTCCCTATCAGATATTTAATTTTTGTTAAATCCTTTCCTTCGGCTATCGTTTGACGACCGGAGGGCGAAAAAATATGCCTAAGCTTTCCCGCATGTCTTAATAGGGCGACCGTCCCCGCTTCAACGGCGAGGCGCTCGGTTAAAATTAATTGTTCTTTCGTATACGGTATTGGCTGATAGTTTTTCATCGTCTTCGCTATATCAATATTTATTTCATTGGGAAGCTTATCGCCTATCATATCGATTATATTTTGCGAATTAAGAAAAAGTCCAAGGTCGCCTTCGACGGTTCTCTTAAAAAAAGGTTCCGGAGAGGTCTGAATAAGCGATATTTCTTCGCTTCCTTCCGTTGCGCTATGAACGTCCGTTGTAGCGCCGCCGATATCTATAACGACGATATCTTTTAGCTCCTCAAACAGAATTTGGGTAGCTTCCATTACTGCTCCCGGGGTAGGCATTATCGCTCCGTTTACGATTCTCTTTATATTACTCATTCCCGGGGCTTTAACTATATGCTCCTCAAAAACCCCGTGAATAACCTTTCGACATGGCTCAATGTTTAAAAAATCGAGCTTTGGGTATATGTTTTCGGTTACAGTGCATTGAATTTCTCTATCCGAAAATATTTTTTCTATTTGACGCTGGTTTTGAATATTACCCGCATATATAACCGGAATATTTAAACCGCTTTCCGCTATTAGGTTTGCGTTATAAATTGCGGTTTCTCTCTCGCCATAGTCCGTACCTCCGCACAATAAAATCAGGTTCGGATCGATATTTTTAATATCGTCAATATCGAAATTCGTTATTTTCCCCGCAGTAGCCATTTTTATTATCGCTCCCGCGCCGAGAGCCGCCGCTTTAGCCGCCCTAACCGTCATATCGTAGACAAGACCATGGACGGACATTCGCAGCCCACCGGCCGCAGAACTCGTTGCGAATATTTCGTTAGCTTTTATCTTTTTATCTAATTTTTTTTCAAGATCACTTATTGCTTCGAAAAGTCCTGTTCTTACGTCTCCGAATAAAACGCTGGTCTCTCCCTGACCCTGACCTAAAAATTTAGGCGAATCTGTTTTAAGATCGTCAAAAGCGTTTACGAGGGTCGTTGTTGAGCCTATTTCGAAAACCATAGCATCTATGTTCATTTTTTTTATTTACCTTTCATTTCTTGCTTTTTTTTATTTGGATAAAACAGATTCATAAAATGAGATATTTATATTATTTCAACAAATCCGGGGTGTTTATCGGTTACGAAACCTATTCGCGTCGCTGTTTTAATTGTATTTTTAAGCTCATTAAAAAAGGCAGCTTCGTCTTTTGAATCTACCGAAATTAGAAGTCCACCCGAAGTTTCCGGAGAAAATAGGGTATCGAGAAGAACCTTATCGATATTATTAGCTATTATTGAATCCTCCGCGAACTCGCGATTTCTATACATTCCTCCGGGGAGCATATCAATCTTCGCAAGCTCTAAAATATCTTCGAAAATAGGTATTTTTGAGGCTTCCAATACTATACCCGTTCCCGAACCTAGGGCCATCTCAAGACTATGCCCGAGGATCGAAAAGCCCGTAACATCGGTACATGCGTTTACGCGATACTTTGAACATACGTTCTTCGCCGCCTTATTTAGCGTCATCATGCTTTCATATATGCTATCCATAAGAAATTTCGACGCGGCGTTTTCCCGATGCGCGGCGAGGGCGATTCCCGTTCCGAGGCGCTTCGTAAAAAATAAAACATCGCCCGGTTTCGCCCCGCTGTTAGTTAAAAGATTATCGATAGCGACGAAACCCGTAACGGCTAGACCATATTTCGGTTCGGGGTCAAAAACGCTATGTCCGCCCGTTATAATCGTACCCGCTTCGAAAGCCTTATCGTACCCGCCATGTAGAATTTCGCGAACATATTCTCCGGGCATATCGTTGGGGATCATTAAAATATTTTGCGCGAGCTTAGGTTCGCCGCCCATTGCGTAGATATCCGAGAGCGCGTTCGCCGCTGCTATTGCGCCGAAAAGATATGGGTCGTCGGCTACGGGCGGGAAAAAATCTACGGTTTGTACTATTGCCGAGTTGTCAGCTATTTTATATACCGAAGCGTCGTCGCTTCTATCGAAGCCAACTAAGAGGTTTGGGTCGACTATTGTTTTTATATCGGTTAGTAGTTTTTTAAGGGTTCCCGCGCCGACTTTCGCTCCGCAGCCGGCGCATTTTGAAAGTTTAGTCAATTTTATCCTGTTTTCGTTTTCCATAAATTTCTAATCTCCAAATTTTTTTTTATTAAGATAAGTTTTGGATAATATCGGGTTTTATAAGACTTAAAATAGCTTCTAAAACGCCGCCGCCTATTGAGCGCGCTTTATCGGAAACTGTAAAGCAGTTTTCGATAAAGCCCCGAGGGTCGATATCTCCGATTTTCATTTCGGCGGGAACGCTCAAGCCGTCTTCGAGTATTCCGCGCAAAACGCCGGATATTTTTGCGAAAACGGGTTCATTTCCAACGTAAGCGATTATGTCGCCGCTTTTTACAATATCGCCTATTGAATGTTCCGCTTTAAATATACCGGGAGAGGGCGAATAGAGAACGCGCTCTCGCGTAAAACCGCCGATATTTCCGGGTTCGCCCGTATTATCTAAAGCGGAGCCGCTATAGATTGCGCGCCCTAAGTTATGCCCCCGCATAGTTTCGATAACGGCGTCGCAATCTTTTCCGGCGATAAACCCGGGACCTAGGGCGATTACGATTTCAGCACCGTAAATTGTCGTTCCGGTATTTTTTTTCGCGAGAATTGCGTCGACGATTACTTTCGGGTTTAGGTATTTAATTTTTGTTATATTATCACCCGAAAAAACAGCAATGTTCCCACTTTTGAGAATATCGGCGCATTCTTCGTTTGTTTTCGCCGATACGGCTTTTATGCCTTCTATTATTATCTCTTTTCGATAAACGGCGGAGGCGAACGAAACCTCTCTCCTAATCGCCGTTGGTTTTTCAAGCTCGGTCATAACGATTTTAAAACCAACGTTTTTTAGTCTAACCGCGACGCCGCTCGCTATATCGCCGGCACCCTTTATATGAATCAACATATTGAATTTCCTCCGTTAATTTAAAAGCATCGTTTTTTTGGCATATTGCATAGGTAAATTTTTATATTACGAAAGGCGAATTAATAAGCGAAACTATAAACGCATCGTCTTTTATATAGCTTTTTACCTGATATGCTCTCGTAATTCGTTCCGAATCGTCTGCTTTATTTAATACGGCGGCGAAGCGCTTAAAATTAATATTTTTCTTTTGCCCCCGTTCATTTATAAGGACGCGCGCCGCAAATTCGGGCGTTATTATTTCGTTCGTTTTAACGCCTAAAATATCCGCATAAATTTCCGGTCGATGCGCAGCGTTTTCGATTCGTTCGCCTATTGCGTCGAGACCTATGACAGCGATAACGAGTTTTGCGTTATTCGGGATAACGGGTTCTTTATCGTTGGGCGCTTTAACAGGAAGCCCGCGGCTTCCGTCAGCTTCGACTAAAACATAATCGCATAAATGGGCGAGTTTTTCAAAAGGTAAAGAAGAAGAAATTAGTTTTTCGCCTTCGGATCTCCCTATGGCTAATATTGAATTTAATTTAAACGCCGCTATTATATCAGCTTCAAATGGATCGATAAGTGTTTCAAAGGGCGGTTTTTTTATATGGGTTGAGGTGGTTATTAAAACGCGCCCATTTTTTTTAAGCTCATTTGCCAAAACTTCAATTAAGGTTGTTTTTCCGCCGCCTCCTATTATTGCGGTTACTCCGCGTTCCGGATTTAAAGCTTTAGCGATATGCATTGGCTTTATCTCTTTCATTTTTCGCTGCTTTCGCCGAAAATATTTAGCATTGCGGTTGTAACGCCCTCTTTATCGAAGAAAAAACTCGAAGTATGCCTTGCTTCTTCGACTATTAAAAGCTGTTTATTTAAAGAGGGACAGCTTAAAAACATTTTTTCGCTCATCATATATGGAATAAGGAAATCTTTTTTACCGTGTATAAATAAAACGGGGAGATTCAGCTTTTTAACGGCATCTATAGGGTTGACCTCCGAAAAGAAAAAACCGGAGTTTATTTTATTTATAAGACTGCATATATTTAAAAACGGAAACGCGGGTAGATGCATCCGCGATTTAAGCACATATTTAAATTCGGAATTAAGGTTTGCGTAACCGCAATCGGCGACGA
This sequence comes from Clostridia bacterium, assembly GCA_036654235.1. Classification (GTDB taxonomy): domain Bacteria; phylum Bacillota; class Clostridia; order Christensenellales; family CAG-138; genus JAVVSK01. Next base: position 34,318 of record JAVVSK010000010.1, read on the forward strand.
CGGCGGTTAGGTTTTCTATTTCACCGCGCGCGCTCGCCAATAAAACGGCGGCTGTACCCATCGATATTCCGTGAAGATAAATCTTTCTATCTCCATATTTTTCTTTAATAAGGGCGCACCAATCGCAAATATCGCGGGAAGAATATTGTCCGAAGTCCATATATTTGCCTTCACTTGCGCCATGAGCGCGGTGATCGGGCATAATTATATCAAATCCTTGTTTAAGGTAAAACGGAACGTAAATTGAAAACGCGAGGGTCCCCGTACTCCCGTAGCCATGAGAAAGTACGGCGAGCTTACCCCGGTTTTCTTTTGACCTTATATAAGTTGCCTTTAATTTAAGCCCGTCGAACGAGGTCATTGTAAGTTGTTCGGTATTAAGCTCCGAAAGGTGCGCTTCAGCTTCGCGCTGTTTATTTAAAATATCGCGGCGCGCTTCGGAAATATATCCGTTTTTATTTACCAAAATCGAATGTCCGCGTTTTGCTGTCGTTATATAGAGCAGCAGCGAAAACGTCGTACAAAGGAAAATAATCGCGAATATGGCTATTAGAACGATAAAATACCAATGCATTTTTTTATCCCAATTCAGTTTTTTTCGGGGGAAAGAGCCCGGTGCTATTCTATTTCCCAAACGATGGTTACGGTTTCTTTTACCTCCGCGTCTTTAGGGGAAATCGCGATAGTTGAAACGGCGCGTGCTCCCGATTTAAGCGGCATTGTCTCGTTTATACTTATCGTTTCTCCGTAATTTAAAGGCGTAGAATATGAAATTTCCGATATTGATAAGAGGTCGACACCTAACGCATCCGCCATTAACCCGGCTCGCTTTATTCCGAGTTTCATAGCGTTTTTTAACGCGCTTTCGCGGAGCGCCTCCGCGTCTTTAACGGAGAAAGTAAGGTCTATTTCGGGAGTAGCGTTCGATTCCGCGATATCTTCGAGGAGCGCTCCTAAAAGGGAAGTTGAAAAATTAATCTCCAGAGAATAGCTTTCTCTCGCGCGATATCCCGAAAAAGTTCTCTTATAAGATCCGTTTTGATCGCGAATATTTTCGTAAACGGTATCGACACCAAAATTTTCGGTCTTTAGACAGTGCGCCCCGAGTAAAGGATAAATTGAGGCGGCTAAATCGGATGCTTTTTGTCCTAGACGAGAAAGCGCTTCGCCATAGTCTTTATCTTCAAAAGCAATCGTTAGCGATATAGTTATTATATCGACAGGGGCGGCTGCCTTTCCGGTTGAAACGACAGACAACTGTTTCATTCTTTTTTTTCCCTCCTATAAAGATAATATAACCTACTGTTTTTTATTTCGCATCATACCATAAAAACAATTCTTAAACAATATCCGCGCGAAATATAATTGCGGTGCATTAGGATAAAATTGGAACGGAGACAAGTTTTGAAATTCATAGCGCAGCGGGGAATTTTATGATACAATATCGCTGAAACACGAGGGGCGTATTATGAAAAAAAGAGCTGTAAAAATAAAACGAACGAAATATAAAAGACTTAGGCGTGCCGAACCGATACGCGGCATAAAACCACATGGATTTTATAAACCAAAAAAACATCCTAAACCGATTTTTTCGGCAGAACCCCCAATTCAATATAAGGAACGTAAAAAGCGCGACTTAAAGCCCGGTCCTATGAATCCATATTCAACTTATCGCCCACCGCATAATAAAACGCAAAAACCCGCGAGAATTGAACCGGAAAAAATTTATAAGCCAAAGGTAATTATCGAATGGGATTATCTTCGTATTTTGCTTTACGTTTTGTTGTTTATTTTTACGGGCGGTCTAATATATCTTTTATGGTATTTATTGGGATAATTGTAAAATGATTAAACCGGACAGTCATTAGCGGCGGTTTTCCACGATTTATCTATATTGTAAAACATCGGGAAAAAATAGTCATTGGAGTAAAAAATTTTCAATTTATTAATTAAAAATCTTTATTTCCGCCTTGTTTCGACTTCGATATAATGGTATCATGTATATGTAAGGTTATGTGTTGGCGCGGGTTAAATATTTATCCGCCGGAACAATTGAGATAATAAATATATTTATGCACTCTGTGCTTTTAAAAGGGAGAATTGTATGGGCTTTATGGAATTTAACGACGTTGGTATAGACCTTGGAACGTCCAGCGTTCTTGTATACGTACGAAATAAGGGTATCGTGTTGAGAGAACCGTCGGTCGTCGCCGTTGAAAAGGTGACCGGACGAATAATCGCTATTGGAGAGGAAGCGCGGAGAATGTTGGGAAGAACGCCGAGTAAAATCGTAGCTATGCGTCCTCTGCGTGACGGGGTTATTTCTAATTTTGATATAACGGAGCGCTTGCTTCATCATTTTTTAAGGAAAGTTTCCGGGAATCATCTTTTTTTTAAACCGCGCGTCGTCGTTTGCGTTCCTTCGGGAGTAACCGAAGTTGAGCGCCGATCGGTTATTGATGCGACGGAGGAAGCCGGAGCGCGCCATACATATTTGATCGAAGAGCCGATAGCCGCGGCTATCGGGGCGGGAATTGATATTTCGCAGCCGCGGGGCAATATGGTTCTCGATATTGGGGGAGGAACTACGGACATTGCAATAATTTCTCTCGACGGATCGGTGCTTTCCGATTCTATAAAAGTGGCGGGCGATAGGTTCGACGAATCTATAGTCCGGTATATGCGTAAAAAGCATAATCTTCTTATCGGCGAAAGAACGGCTGAAGAGATGAAGCTTCGAATTGGATCGGCGTACCCGAGAAAAGAGCAGCTTTTTATAGATGTAAAGGGAAGAAACCTTATTTCCGGATTACCACAGGCTATCGTAGTCGGGTCGAACGAGATGATAGATGCTCTCGAAGAGCCGCTTCAAACGATTTTGGAAAGCGTTCGAACGCTCTTTGAAAAGACACCTCCCGAACTCGCGAGCGATATCGCCGAGAGCGGAATTTGCTTAACCGGCGGCGGCGCGCTTTTATATGGGATGGACAAGTTTATAGCGGAACATACGAAAGTGCCCTGCTATATAGCCGAAGATCCGATATCTTGCGTTGCAATAGGGACGGGAAAAGTTCTCGAAGACTTCGATAAGTTTTCGATAAGCGCGATTTACGACTATAAGCGCGGCGATTACTTTGAAGCATGATAAAAACCGATTGTTTAAGGAGTAAAAATAAAAAAATGAAACAATATCTAAGCGGCAATGAGGTTGCCGCTCTTGCTGCGCTTGATGCCGGCGCATCCGTTATAACGGGATATCCCGGAACGCCGTCGAGTGAGCTTATCGGAAGTATCTGGGGGAAGAAAATCGAAAATACAGAAATTCAATGGAGTACGAACGAAAAGGTCGCTTTTGAAATTGCCGCCGCCGCTTCGTGGGCGAATAAAAGCGCCCTTTGTACTATGAAAATGTCCGGGCTTAACGTTGCTTATGATTCCCTTATAAGCGTAATGTATTCGGGATGTAGCGGCGCTTTGGTTCTCTACGTTTGTGACGATCCCGGGGTAAGCGCGGGGATGCCTGAGCAGGATGTCCGTGGGTTCGCCATTATGAGCGATATGGTTGTTTTAGAGCCTTCGAGCGTAGAAGATACGTATGAATTGGTTAAGTTTGCGTTTTACCTTTCAAACTCGATTAAATCGCCCGTTATGGTTCGTTCCGTAACGAACGTTGCTCTTTCTCACGCTACCGTCGAGATACCCGAACGGACGAAAAATTTACCGACCGAGCCGCATTTTGAACATAATATTGAAAAATATACTAAGGCGGGCGCGAAAATCTGCATGAATCAACATCGCGACCTTATCGATAGACTCTCTCTTGCGGGGAAAATAATAAGCGAAAAAAATATAAATGAGCTTGAACTTGCTCCCGATTGCGGAGGTCTTGGCGTTGTCGCTGTCGGAGTTTCCAATTCGTTTTTAGACGAAGCGCTTACTCTTGCTTTCGGAACGACGAACGCTTCCGCTATTTCAAAATTAAAAGTTAAAACGAGCCATCCGATACCCGAAGCTGAGCTAACTAATCTTCTTAAACATTGTGAATCGGTAATTATTATTGAAGAAAACGAGCCTTACGTTGAAGACGGCGCGATTAGAATAGCTTATCAAAATAAGCTTAGTACGGTTATATACGGGAAGCATACGGGCGCGTTTTCCAGGATAGGGAGTTTTAACGCGCGGCTTATTGCGAACGGTATTCTTAGAGCTCTGGGTATTGACGCTCCTGAAGAAAATGAATTTTCCGCTTCGCCCGAAATTGAATGTGCGGCGCGCCCGATAGGGGTTTGCGCCGGATGTCCTCATCGCGGGGTTTATATGGCTTTAAACGCGGCTTTCGCGAAATGCGGGATAAAGAAAGACGAAATGCTCGTTACGGGCGATATCGGATGCACTATTCTCGGGATGAGCCCACCTTTTAATACTCTTTCGACCGAGGTTTCGATGGGCGCAAGCGTAGCTATGGCTCAAGGGTTTATTTACGCAGGGATTAAAACGCCTATGGTATCGACTATGGGCGATTCAACGTTTTTACATGCGGGGATTCCGCCCCTAATAAACGCCGTTCAAAATCGAGTTAATATGACCGCGATAATAATGGATAACGGGTGGACGGCTATGACGGGGATGCAAGTAAACGCGAATACCGACGGGGCTTTTCAACAGGACGACGGGAAGATCCGAATCGATATTGCGCGGCTTATTCCGGCTCTCGGAGTTGAAGAATTTTCCGTTGTCGATCCTTACGACGTTAACGCTATGACGAACGCTATATTGGATTCTTTTAAGAAGGACGGCGTAAAGGTAATTCTCTCGCGGCGCGAATGCGCGATTCAGGCCGGGCGGCGAAAAATAAAATATGGTATTATGAGCGTAGACTCGACAAAATGCGTAGGATGTAAACTTTGCGTTATAAAAAGCGGATGTCCGGCGCTCGTTTTCAACGGGAATAAGGTTTCTATAGACCAAAAGACATGCAACGGCTGCGGCATATGCAAGAGCCTTTGTAATTTTAATGCGATTTCAAAGGAGAAACCGGAATGAGCTTTGATATATATATGGTAGGCGTAGGCGGTCAGGGGATATTGACGATTGGCGAGATAATAGCTAAAACCGCGATGCAGCTTAATTTAAACGTAAATTTTTATCCTACTAAGGGAATGGCTCAGCGCGGTGGCTTCGTTAAGGCTCAGCTTAGAATTGGACATGAAAACTGTGTTGGTCCGGATATTGGAGAGCGCGGAGCGGATATTGCTATATCAATGGAAATTTCGGAAACGCTTAAAGCGATTCGATACGTTAAGCGGGGCGGGACGGTTGTTCTCTATACGAGAAAATGGCTTCCGACGGACGTTATGTTGGGCAATGCGCCCTATCCGGAGATAGAGACGGTGGCCTATCAATGCCGTTCGGCGAGCGTTCGCCTCGTTACCTTAAAGGCTCTTAACGATAATCAGGTTGCGGATAATATCGCGGTTCTCGGAACCGCTGTAGCCGCTACGGGGCTTTCTTCGATAACTCCGCCGAAAGATATTTACGAAATGGTTTTTGGACGTTTCCCTAAGGCGGTCGAGAAAAACGCGGCTTCGTTAAGCTACGGTGAAACCCGCTTCGCGGTTATTGATTGATATTTTATTTTTAGGGGAAGAAGCGATTCTTCCCTTTTTTATTTATTACGAAACTATTGTTAGAAATATATCTATTTTTATTGCAAAAAGGTCTTGATTTTTCTTTCGGAATTTTGTATAATTATCACTGCACGGCGCATTCGCTGATGTAGCTCAGTCGGTAGAGCACCTCATTGGTAATGAGGAGGTAGACAGTTCGAATCTGTTCATCAGCTCCAAATCAGCGGGTCATATATTTAATATGGCTCGCTTTTTTATATTTCACTATAGTGGAAATTAATTATTCGGGTTAATTTACAATCGGTTATTCGAAAAAACGGAAGGGAAAAAACATGAATAAATACCCATGGCTCGAGGAATATCTCCTTAATAAGCCGGAAACAAAAAGCGATTTTAAGGTCGAATGGGGTTGGCTTAGGTTTACTTTAAGAGGTAAGATGTTTGCTGCAATTTGTACTCCGGACGTTAAATATGAGCCGCATTCCGGTCGAACCATGGTCATATTAAAATGCGACCCAATAATGGTCCCTGTTTTCCGCGAAAAATATCCCGATGTTGTTCCGGGTTTCTATTCAAATAAGGAAAATTGGAATTCCGTATATTTAGACGGTCAACTTCCGGATTCGGAATTAAAGCTAATGTCCGATATGTCTTATAACCTTGTTTTTTCTAAGCTTTCGAAAAAGTTACAGAGGGAAATAGTCTCGGAAGCATAATAAAGTTGATCTTAGTTTGAACTTAATTATCCGGCTCAATTTATCATGTTATATGAGAAAAATATATTTATTAATCGTAAAACGTTTCTACTGAAAAAAAATTACGCGCAAAACTGATTAATCTTTCTTTGATCCGATAGACGCAATAAACCCGTTGCTAAAAGAAAATCAATCCTGTATAATAAAGGGGTTGAAGGGATGAGATTAATGAAGATTGCGATTGACGTACATGGTGGGGATAACGCGCCCGTCGCCCCTATAATGGGGGCGTTGGCGGCGCTTAAAGAAAAACCGGATTTTGAAATTATGCTTGTCGGAAGATGCGAAAATATTGCTGATTATCTCGTCGGTGTAGATTATGATAAAAGTCGTATTAGCGTTTTGGACGCGCGCGAGATAATTTCGCCGGACGAAAAACCGACCGAGGCTATTAAAACAAAGCGCGATTCATCTATGATGCGCTGTTTTTCCGGATTGGCGAACGGCGAGTGCGACTGCATGGTCAGCGCGGGGAGTACGGGCGCGCTCCTTATCGGGGCAACCTTTATAGTAAAACGAATAAAGGGGCTTAAACGTCCCGCTATCGCGACGCTCTTTCCCGTAGCTGATGGAAAGGGAGTTATGCTCCTGGACTGCGGTGCTAATGTCGATTGTAAAAGCGAATACCTTTTACAATTCGCGATAATGGGAAGCGTATATATGAAGGCGGTAATGGGGATTGAGAACCCGCGCGTCGGACTTATTAATAACGGAACGGAACAGGGGAAGGGTAACGAGCTTACTAAAGCGGCTTATGTTCTCTTAAACGCCGAGAGCGGAATAAATTTCGCGGGAAATTGCGAAGCGCGCGACCTAATGTCGGGCGATTTTGACGTTCTCGTTTGCGATGGGTTCGTTGGAAACGCGATTTTAAAGGCTACCGAAGGAGCGGCGGGGATTATAATGAGCGCGCTAAAATCCGAACTTACTATGTCTTTTCGCGCGAAGATGGGTGCCGTAATCGCTAAAAAAGCTTTCGTTTGCCTTAAAAAAAGATTTGACTATAAAGAATATGGCGGAGCACCTTTCTTAGGCGTTGCCGGAGGGGTTATAAAGGCGCACGGAAGTTCGGACGAAAAAGCGTTTAAATCCGCGGTGTTACAGGCGTATGCCCTCGATAAAGGTAGAGTTGTCGAGAAAATTTCCCGGGAAATGACCGGGATATCTGAGGATTGACCCATAGGTTTAAGCGTAAAAATATTTTTCATCAATAATTTGATTCGTAAAATACAAGTAAAAAATTAAAGCGAGAACAAGAGAGGATATTAATATGGATAATTTAGAAAAAATAAAGACAATGATAGCGGAGCAGCTTGCGATAGACGAAGCGCGCGTCGTTAAGAGTGCTAATCTCGTTTCCGATTTAAAGGCGGATTCTCTCGATATAATGGAGCTCGTTATGGATATTGAACAAGAATATGGAATTGATATTCCGGATGAGCTTTTACCGACGATTTCGACTGTCGGAGATATAGTTGATTATCTCAATAAGCTGTGAGCGCGAAAGAAACGGAAAAACTTAATATAGGTTATTCGTTTAAAGATACCGCGCTTTTAAAATCTGCTCTTACACATTCGTCTTACGTTAAATCCACCGCGCCTTCGGAAACTCATAATGAAAGACTTGAGTTTTTGGGGGACGCGGTCTTAGAGCTGGTTATAAGCGAATTTCTCTATAAAAATTTTAATCTTCAAGAGGGCGAGATGACGAGGCGACGCGCGCATATGGTAAACGAAGCGGCGCTTTTTCGGGCGGCGAAGAGTCTAAGCCTTGGCGAATTCATACGGATGAGTTCGGGTGAAGAAAATACTTCCGGGCGCGAAAAGCCGAGCATTCTTTCCGATGCCCTCGAGGCGGTTATCGGAGCCGTATTTTTAGACGGCGGGTTTTCGGCGGCTTGCAGCTTTATTTTAGAGCGCGTCGTGTGTACGGAGGAAACCGACGAGAGGGATTATAAAACTCAGCTTCAGGAAGCGGTTCAGGGTGCGCGCATTGGCGAGGTGCATTATAAGCTGATAGAGGCTACCGGTCCGGATCATAAAAAGCTGTTTAATATGGCTGTCTTGATCGACGAAAAAGAATATGGGCGCGGTATTGGGAAATCGAAACAGGAAGCGGGACAAAAAGCGGCGCAAATTGCGCTTTCGGCGCTTTTTAATGAACATTGCGAAGTTCGGGGCGGAGCTTTATGAAGCTGAAAAAACTTGAGCTTTACGGATTTAAGTCGTTCGCGCGGAAAACCGAAATTTGCTTTGACAGCGGAATAACGGCGATAGTAGGACCGAACGGGAGCGGGAAGAGTAATATAGCGGACGCGATAAGGTGGGTTTTAGGGGAACAGAGCGCGAAGTCGCTAAGGGGTTCATCAATGGAGGACGTTATATTTAACGGAACGGATCTTAGGAAGGCACAGGGCTATTCTGAAGTTTCTTTAACCTTCGATAATTCCGATAAGTTTTTGGCTTCCGAGAGAGACGAGGTCGTTATAACCCGCCGCGTTTATCGGACGGGTTCGGGAGAATATTTTATAAATAGCGCACCGAGTCGGCTTAAAGACATATATGAGTTGTTTAGGGATACGGGGATAGGTAAAGAGGGTTATTCGATAATAGGGCAGGGGAGAGTTGAGGAAATTTTATCGAATAGGTCGAACGAAAGGCGAAATGCTTTTTTAGAGGCGGCGGGCGTTATGAAATATCGCGTGCGCAAAGAGGAAGCGGAGCATAAGCTTACTTTAACCCGAGATAATATAGCGAGAATAAGCGATATTTTAAACGAACTTGTCGAAAGGCTTGAGCCTCTGAGAGATGAAAGCGCTAAAGCACAAAGTTTTTTAAAGCTTAGGGATGAGCTTCGAGAGCTTGAGCTAAACCTATTTTTATATCAGTTCGATAAAAGTACCGATAAGATCAACGCTTTTAACGCAACTATTGAACAATTGACGGCTTCGGTTTCCGAAGCTGAAAGCGAAAAGGCGGAGGCGGTCTTAGGTATAGCGGCTTCCGAATCTAAAGAGGGCGCGCTTATAAAAAAAATATCCGCCCTAAACAACGAACTTATTGAGCTTACGGGGGGGATAGGCGCAACGCGGGGCGACTTAAGCGTGCTAAAGGAAAAGCTGGCGACGCTAAACCGCGAAATTGCTGAGCTAAAAGAGAGGAGCAACGGGAACGCGGGGCGCGAAGCTGAACTTTTAAGCGCTATCGCTTTTATTAATGAGGGTGGAGAAGAGGCGATTGAAGAAATAAAAAGCCTCAGCTCAGCGCTTGAAGAAAAGACGCGTACTTTGGACTTGCTTAATCTCGAAACCGGAGATAAAGAGGACGAGCTTGAACGTAAAAAGAACCAGATAATAGCGGGGATGAACCGTCTTTCCGATTCGAAATCGCAGCTTTCACGTTTAAACGCACTTTCAGGAACGATAAATACACAAATAAACGCGATAGGCGAAAAAAAAGAAGTGCTTTTATCGGAAAAAGAACGTTTAAAAAATGAACGCGACGATAGAGAATGGAGGATTGTCGAAGCGGCGCAAGATTTTTCAGAGTCGCAAAAGGCGGTCGAAGCGGGGCGGGGAGCGATAAACGATTTAAAGAGGGATACCCTCGAGCTTGATAAGGCTATAATGACCGAGGAGCGTGAGCTTAGCGGGAAAAAGTCGCGTTTAAAGGTAATTTCAGAAATGAAGCAGGCTTATGAGGGTTACTATTCTTCCGTAAGACGCCTTTTAATCGATGCTAAACAATTTAAAAATCTAAACGTTCGTGGCGTTGTTGCGGAAATAATATCAACCGATAAAAAATATGAAACGGCCGTCGAAATGAGCCTTGGCGGAGCGCTTCAAAACGTAGTTACCCCGAGCGAGGAAGACGGGAAGCGGATAATCGAACATTTAAGAAGTCATAATTATGGACGAGCGACGATTCTTCCGATTTCCGCGGTAAAGAGTCGCCGCTTAGACGATAACGAACTTTATTTTGTAAAACAAACGCCCGGTGTCATAGGCGTTATGAGCGATTTAGTCGATTATGAACCATTATATCGTTCGGTAATCGAAAACCTTATGGGGCGAACGGTTATAGTTTCCAATATAGAAACCGGGATTGCTCTGAGCCGAAAGTGCGGTGCATCGTTTAAAATTGCGACATTAGCCGGGGATATATTTAATCCCGGCGGATCTATGACGGGCGGAAGCGTGCAGTCCCGTGAGTTTTCATTGCTTTCGAGAGAGCGGGAACTATCGGAGCTTTTAAAGATTATTGATACTGAAAAGAAGAAACTGATAGACTTAAACGAAAAAAAGGAAAATATAAAAGCCGAAGCGGAAAAAGCAGCTCTCAGTATGACTAATGCACAATCGGCGCAGAATGATGCGCAAATGAAATTGCAAAGTGAGAGGGATAAACTTTCTATTTGTAAAACCTATATCGATAAAAATGCGCTTGAAATTGAGAAGCTTGAAGATGAGCTTTCGACACTCATGGATAATTTAAACGATATTAAAGAAGAATTTACCCGTGCGGAGGAGGAGCGAAGTCTTATTGAGACCGAAAGCTCCGTAAAGGATTCGGATATAAAGCTGTTAAGCGCTGAACTGAATAAAAAACGCGAAGAAACGGCGCTTCTGTCCGAGGCGCTTATTGAGGTAAAATTAAAACTAACTTCTAAGACTAAGGAAAATGAAGCGCAAGAAAACGATCTAAAGCGCGCGAAAAAAGAGCTTAACGCTTTAAAGAGCGCTATTATTGAGGATTTTAACCGGAACGCGGATTTATCGTCGGATATTGCTAAAAAGGAAAACAAAATTGCCGAAATTGAGGAGGCTTTAGCGGCACAGTCGAAGCTGCATGAGGGAAAGGCAAGCGATATTTCTAAGCTTGAGCTTGAACGGGAGGAACTTTCCGGGGCTTTAGAGATTCGTCGGCGCGAGATAAGCGAATTCGATTCTAAGCGCGCCGAGCTTACGGAGATGCTTCATAAGGCAGAACTTAATAAGAACCGCGCCGAACTTGAGCTTAGTAATATGAAAGACCGGATAATGCAGGAATATGGCGTAACTTACGATGAAATAGTAACAATGCGCCGCCCGATAACCGTAACTTCGGCGGGGCTTAGAATAGATGAGCTTAGGATTTCGATACGCGCTCTCGGGGACGTTAACGTCAACGCGATAGACGATTTTATCTCGGTTTCATCGCGATATGACACTCTAAAAACGCAATATGACGACCTTGTTAAAGCCGAATCAGACCTCGCCGCTCTTATATTCGACCTCGAAAAGACGATAGAGCGCGAATTTAAACAACAGCTTTCGGTAATCCGGGAAAATTTTTCGAATGTTTTCGTCGAGCTTTTTGGCGGTGGGCGCGCGGAGCTTATCGTTAAGGATCAAAACGATGTTTTAAATTGTGATATTGATATTATAGCCGAGCCGCCCGGAAAAAAGATGTCCCTGCTTTCGCTTTTAAGCGGAGGTGAGAGGGCGCTAACGGCTATCGCACTGCTTTTTGCTATGCTAAAGCTAAAGCCCACCGCTTTTTGCGTTTTAGATGAAATCGAAACCTCTTTAGACGAGGTTAACGTTACAAACTTTGCTAACTATATAAGAAACTATTCCGATAATACCCAATTCATTCTCATAACCCATAGGAAGGGGAGCATGGAAGTTTGCGATTCGCTTTATGGGGTTGCGATGGAGGAAAAAGGTGTTTCGAAGGTAGTTTCCGCGCGAATTGCGTAAAGGATAAAGAATAAAGAGTGAAAAGTGAATGACTATTTCCAAACAAACTAAATTGATCCTACTTGCAATAGCTTTTACCTTGATCGTCGGTGCTATAGTTTGGTCTTTTACCCGCGGAACAACCGGCGCTCTCGCTAAACTTTGCGCCCAAATGGAGACTTTCGGTTATAAACTCATCCCCGATGATCTCTTTATCGCTTTCGACAGCGACGATACTACGATAGAAACCGTCCTTTCCGGGAAACCAAACCATGAGATTGTATCGCTTTCTAAGGAAAAAGGTTTTAAAGCGGATTTGACTGCTCCCGGCGGCGTTACCGTCATATTATCAAAACTGGATGATGGAATTTTAACCCTCTATCTTCTAAACGGCGAGATACAGCTTGCTTTTATCGAAACCAAGGATGGCGTGCGCGGCTTATGATGCACGCCGTTTCTGTTTCTTGTTCCATGCGGAACAAACGCGGGGGTAGCGGATGACGGATGTTCCATGTGGAACAAACGCGGGGGGTCGGATGACGGATGTTCCATGTGGAACAAACGCGGGGGTAGCGGATGACGGATGTTCCATGTGGAACAAACGCGGGGGGGGGGTAGCGGATGACGGATGTTCCATGTGGAACAAATGGAGGCAAGATGATTATTAATTTAGACGAGGCGACGCTTCAACGTTTTATCGCATATTGCGTGAAATTCGGAGGAGGCATGCGCGATATTGCGAACAATCAGATGTTAAGACTCTTTATGACCGAAAAAAATAAGCTTTCGGGTCAGCGAAAATCAACAAAATTCCGACCTGAATATATGCCGCCGATCATAGAAAACCGTGTAATTCGCCTATCCGACGAGGAACACGTTAGAAAAGCAAAGGAACGGTTCAACGATCTTTTTCATGATGGGCGGATTTTAGGCACCGCTTTTTGCAGCGCTTCCGGATTTACGCCGTTTATAGCATATTGCATCGGCATTGCCCTCGTCGATTGGCTTAGAATAAAGGGAATTGAAATGCCGCGCATTGCGATAGGCGGCGTTCCGGGAAACGGCGGCGGGGAGCTGTTTTCTGCATTGACTTCGGCTTTTATAGTACGCGGGGCAGTGACGACGGTAGCTAAAAATACGTTTTTACCGGGACTTACCTATATGATGCGCTGTGGGGAGGAAAAATGCGCCGCCGGGGTGATGATAACTCGCTTTATGGGAAATAGAGCTGTCCTTTTATCAACGAATAATGGGGCGCTAAAAAAAGCGGAACTTCTTGACGTTATCGATATGGCCAGTGAATTTTACTTATTTAAAACATTTAACGTTGAAGAAGAAGGGGATATAAACTTTTTAGCGCGCGCGCAGGAGGATGCTTCTGATTTTTCTTTGCCTCCGGATAAAAGAAAGCTGTTGGTAAAGAGCTGTTTCGACGGATACCTTGAAAAAATTGAGGCTCTTTTGGAACTCGAAAAGGCGGGGGAACTTCCAAAAATTTCGGCTGTTTTTTCTTTAGATAACGAAGCGCCGCGGACGGTTTTAGATACGATTTTTAAACGTATGCCCGTAGATGATTCATATTGCAACGCGGAGGAGCTTAAAGAAAGAGTATTGCGTTCCGGGGCGGAAGTAGGGCTTATGCTTTTAAAAGACGGCGCTCTTCTTCGCGTTATTGATGAAAACGGCGAAGAGGTCAACGGAGAGACTATGGCGGCATTTATGGTTGAGGCAATGCAAGAACGCGGAAGACCGGTAACGGCTTTTATAAGCACCTCTATAACGGGGAAACTGCATAGATATATAAATGAGCGCGGGACGATTGTTTCGGTTCGGGAGGGGAACTCAATTTTAAGCCGCGCAAAAAGTCCGTCATATAAGGAAGTTAAGACCGGGTTGAGTTTTTTAGAGGACGGAGGGATAGCGTTAAAACGGAACGCATATATAGAGGACGGGATTTTTCTCGCTCTGTTGATTCTAAAAAACATGGCACTTAGAAAGCGCGCGGGGAAGCCATATTTATTTAGCGGCGCGGAGCGGTTCGGGGGGGCGGAGTTAAAGAGCGAGTTGCCTTTCGATAAATCTATGTTTGATTTCTCGGTTAGACGCTTTATTCGCGATGTAAAAGCTTGGGCAGAGGAAAGCTCCGAGAGCTTGATTTTAAATTCAGACGAAAAAAATCTCATTATCGCTATTACGGACGAAGATAATTTTAAAATAAGCTTGCATCCCCCGTCGAATATGGCGGAGCTTACGATTAAGGCACACGATATGGCTAAGGGGAAAGCGATAGAGGCAGAGATAATTAAAATATATAAAAAGGAAATAAACGGGGGATTGGATGAACGAAAATCAAAGATTAAAGTTTAAAAATATGAAGGCGAGATACGAAGAAATAGTTGAAAAATTACAGGATGCATCTGTTTATTCGGACATGCCGTCTTTTTTGGAGCTTAAAAAAGAGGAGAGCACCTTAATTGTCGCGGTAACAAAATTTGATGAGTTTTGTAAACTCGAGAGCGCGCTGAAAGAAACCGCGCGAATGCATGAGCTTGAACGCGACGAGGGGATGAAGGAACTTATTTCGGAAGAAATATCGGAGTTAAAGCTTCGGCTCAACAATTTTTCTTCCGATATCGTTGAGCTGTTAACGAAAAAAGACGAGGATGACCTTTGTCGAAGCATTTTTATAGAAATCCGCGCCGGAGCGGGAGGGGACGAGGCCGCGCTCTTCGCTTCTCTCGTTCTTAGGATGTATATGCGCTATGCCGAGCGTCGCGGCTTTAAATTCGCGCTCATAGACGAGAGCAGAACCGAGATGGGCGGAATAAAGGAATGTATAATGAACATTAAAGGTGCGGGAGTTTATAAGAGACTTCGATATGAAAGCGGGGTGCATAGAGTTCAACGCGTTCCGGAGACGGAATCTTCGGGGCGCATTCATACTTCGACAATAACGGTTGCGGTTTTCGCGGAAGCGGATGATGTTGAATTTCAAATATCGGAAAGCGACCTTAGAATCGACACCTTTAGGAGTAGCGGCGCGGGTGGGCAACATGTAAATAAGACCGAGAGCGCGATAAGGATAACGCATATACCTACGGGAACGGTCGTTCAATGTCAAGACGAAAAATCGCAGCTTAAAAATAAAGAGCAGGCGATGCGCGTTTTAAAAGCCAGATTAAAAGAACATTATCGCCGCGAAAAGGCAGATGCCGTAGCGAAAGAACGGCGCGATCAAGTCGGAACGGGGGATAGGAGCGAGAGAATAAGGAGCTATAATTTTAGAGAGGGGCGCGTAACCGATCACCGCGTCAACCTCACCCTATATAAGCTAACGGCTTTTTTAGACGGGGAAATGGACGAGATATTGGACGCGCTATGCGCACCCGGAAGAGAATAAAAAACTAAGGGTCAAGGACTTAATCCTCGACCCTTAGTTTTTAGTTATTAGTCTCTATTTAGACTGCATTCTCTTTTCAACAAAGGCTACCATATAGTACATAAGCGCCGCTAAAACGCAAAGGATGACGACGCTCGCCATTACGAGGTCGAGCTTAAATACCTGACCGCCATAGACGATAAGATAGCCCAGACCCGCTTGCGAAACGAGATATTCCCCGACAATAACGCCTACGAAACTCATACTTACGCTTATTTTAAGCGACGAAATCATCGTAGGAACGCTTGATGGAAGGACGATAAGGCGGAGAGTTTGGAACTTAGTCGCTCCTAGGGTTCGCATTAAGAGACTTTTATCCGCGCTTTCGTTTAAGAACCCCGTTAGCATTGTAATTATCGTAACGACGACCGATATCATTAACGCCATGACGATTATTGAGGTTATACCCGCACCGATCCAAACTATTAGGATTGGTCCTAGGGCGATTTTCGGAAGTGCATTCAAAACAATGAGGTATGGATCGAGAATTCGGCTAAGCGTTGGACTCCACCATAAAAGTATAGCTATTCCTATTCCGAGAGCCGTTCCTAATAAAAATCCGACCACAGTTTCGAAAAGGGTAACTCCAATATGCAAAAACAGCGAACCATCGTTGTAGAGATTGCAGATAGTTTTTAAAATCCTAGAGGGACTGCTTGTTATAAAAGGATCTATAAACTCAAAATGCGCCGATATTTCCCAAATAGCGATAAATAAAACGAGAATAACTATGCGCGAAATTATGACGAAAGCGCGCTTTTTTTTGAGTGCGGAAAGATATTTTATATGCGCCGGCGAACAATCGGCGGTTTTGAGTTGTTTCATTGCAATTCCCCCCAAATATTATCAAAATATGTTTTAAAATTAAGATGATTTCGTCTCTTTATCGTATCATGTTCCGGACCTAAATTTATTTCGTGAATGTTTTTTATAAGGGCGGGGCGCTTCGAAAAGACATATATTCTTTCGCTCATCGATATCGCCTCCGATATATCGTGCGTAACGAGTATCGCGGTTTTACCCTCATTTCTTATTATCTCGGTCACTTCGTTGGAAAGCTTAAGGCGCGTTTGATAGTCGAGAGAGGAAAAGGGTTCGTCTAAGAGTAAAAGCGCCGGGGAAAAGGCCAGGGTGCGTATTAGCGCGACTTTTTGGCGCATTCCGCCCGAAAGCTGACGCGGGTAAGCGTCTTTAAAATCGATAAGCCCATAGCGCGAGAGGAGCGATAGCGCATAGGCGCGTGTTTCGGCGGTTAACATTCGCTTTACTTCAAGACCTAAAAGCGTATTTTGATAGATGGTTCGAAAACTTAAAAGATGATCGTGCTGAAGCATATAGCCTATTTGTGAGCCGGCTTCGAAAGCGGCGCTACCGTTTATTCGAACGGCTCCCGAATCAGGAGCGTTTATTCCGGCGAGGATAGATAGTAAGGACGTTTTTCCGCATCCCGAAGGTCCGACGATAGAAACGAACTCACCTTCTTCAACTTTTAAAGTTATATCTTCAATAGCCGGCGTTTCACCGTCTTCTTCATGATAAGTAAGAGATACTTTATCAACTTCAACGAGGGACATAGTTACCTCCATATTGTGACATTTATTTTATTGTATTCAATCCCTAAAAAAAGGTGAATCAATATAAATTATATCGTCAATATTCGCCGGAATTGGACGATATAAGTTCAACCCGCTGTAAAATAAAATTTTATCAACAATGCGCGGCTTAATTTGTTTATTCTTGGGATAAATTAATTATTGGAGATATAACGGATTTGAATTAGGAATTACTCCCCGGTCACCGTCATACGCTTATAGCATAACGGAGGTGCTTTAGAAAAAATGAGGAATAGAATTCAAAGAAGAAAAAGGGGCGGGACAAGGCTAAACCTAAATTATAATGCGCTTTTTGCGCTTTTAGTCGTTGTCGCCGTCGTTGTTTTAATCTGCGTATCGAGCGTTGGCGATTTTTTATCCGAAAAGGTTTTTGCTCCTATTTTTACCGCATTGAAAACTGAAAAACCTAAAGGAACGCCGAACCCGTCATCAACACAATCGGGTGCGGTAATAGATATGGGCGGGAATAGCGAGGCGAAAGTTACTTTAAAGGCTATTTCATGTTTTTCTCTTCAAATGGGGGTCTATTCGTCAGAGGATAAAGCATCCGTAGCCGCGGGAGCGCTTAGAACGCAGGGTGCGGCGGGCTATGTATTTTTAGATAACGGTAAATACCGCGTTTTGGCCGCCGGATATTCGGACGAGGCGAACGCAAAGAGCGTCAAAAGCCGCCTTCTCGAAGATGGGAAGGATTGTAAAATTTTTAATTTTAACGCCGATGAAGCCGTGTTTTTAGTTACTTCGACGAATGAAAATATCAAAGAAATAGAGACTATCTTCGAAACGCTTTATACGGTGCTCGATGAGACGGAAAAGGCGGCGCTTAGCTTTGATAAAGATAAAAAAACCGTAGACGAAGGAAAGATCAGCGTTTCCGATATTTTAGCTAAAGTAAAGAAAGTTTCCGATTCGCTTACGATACCGACGGAAAACGAAACGGTTAAACGCATAGTCGATTGTCTAAACTCTTTTTCCGATAAATTAACCGTATTAAAGAGCAGTAACGCGTCGGATACCGTCGACTTTGCGGCAGAGTTGAAATATTTAAGTCTTGAATTGGCCAATCTATACGTCGCTCTCGCCGATTCTCTCGGTGTCGGATGAGCGTCTATAATATTATATAAAAAAAGAAAAAGAGAAATTTCGTGTGGATTTTTTTTATGATATGAAGTATACTCTATTTGGGTCGCTCCGCTTAAATGCCGGACTGTTTATTGTTTTCGGAGTCGGCTGACGCAAATTTTTTACGGAGAGTATGCATGAAAATTGTTGATATCGTTAGAATTTTAAACGCCGAAAATATAACCGGCGCATACGGCAAGGATGCTGAAATAAGCAGTGCTTTCGGAGCTGATCTTATGAGCGATGTCCTTGCGTTCGTAAAGCCGGACTCTCTAATCCTTACGGGTATGGTCAATTCGCATGTTTTACGGACGGCGGAGATGCTAGAGGTTCGTTTTATAATGTTCGTTCGCGGAAAGATTCCGGATGAGGAACTTATCGATATGGCAAAAGAACTTGATATAGTTCTTTTCCGAACAGAATACACTATGTTTGACGCATGTGGTCTTTTATATCGCGAGGGCTTGCGCGGATGTACGAGGAACGAACCGTGACGGACAATATTATTTTTTCCGAATCATTTTGCGTTGAAAAGGGTAATTTTGAAACAGCGGGACAAGCGTCGAGTACGATAAAGCGCCTATTAAAACAGATGGGCGTTAGCCCTGTTATAACCCGCGAAGTTGCTATAGCTTCTTACGAGCTTGAGCTAAATCTCGTTATACATTCTCTCGGAGGGACGCTGTCTTTAAATATGTTTAAAGACAGACTTCAAATTATAAGCGACGATGTAGGTCCGGGAATTAAGGATACGAGCCTTGCTATGAAAGAGGGTTATTCAACGGCGCCCGAAAAAGTTCGAATGCTGGGCTTTGGCGCCGGGATGGGTCTTCCGAATATAAAAAGACATTCACATGAGCTTTTTATTAAATCGGAATTTGGCGTTGGAACCTGCATAATTGCTCAATATAATATTTAGTGAAACGGCGGAGCGTTTTTTAAATACAACCTCTAAAAAGGACGGCGAACGGAGTCCTTTTTTAGTCATTTATCCTTATTGCAAAATAGAGCGGTATGACCCAATCGGATCATACCGCAAAGCGTTACTAAGGAGGAAAAGTTAAAATCCGAAATATGGATTTCTTTTTCTTAAAGAATATAAATGAATCGGGAGATTTGTAAAAATTAAACTATACAGCCGAAAAGCTTAGTCATCACAGCCGCATCCGATATTTAGACAGCAGTTATCTTTGCCTTCGGAGAGCTCTTTCGTTAGCTGAAGCTTAGAGTATAGAACATGCTCAAGCTGAGTAATATTGATTATAGTTTTATTTACAGCTTCATTTACGCGTATAATTTCGCAGGGACTATCGGTGACGCACAATATTTTTTGGATTTTTTCGCCCTCGGCGTTTAAAATATGCGAAAGTGCGGCTTCGATTAAAGCGATAGAATGCAAGATATTATTGCAACATCCTTTACGATCCGGAGTATTATGGCATGGATCATCATTGCATGAGCCGCAACATGATTTAGAGGACGCGCCGCAGCCGCAACAGGATTCGGAGGACGCGCCGCAGCCGCAACAGGATTCGGAGGACGCGCCGCAGCCGCAACAGGATTCGGAGCAGCATTTTTTCGTAGAAGCAGCGCAGTTAAAGTCGTCTTCGGAAGAACCGTTTACGTTTAATAGATTCATAAGGCAAGTTGCAATATCGTTTGTCGAAGATATTTCAGAAGAATCGTTACAACAATGCGTGGACTTCAATGTGCCTTTCATTATATAGGAATAGGTTCCGCATTTTGTCGCGAGGATATATATTACCGGTGATTTTTCGCAGCCGCATGAGCTGCACATGTCTTCGATCTTATATTCATCAATAGGGAAGCATTGCAATATTGTTTCGTTACACTGATTAAAGAGGGCTAACGTCTGCCCTAAATTACAGCATGCAGCAGCAAGATAACATCCGTCGAGGGATTGCACCGAAGTAAAAAGACAACGCGGGGAGGATTTTTGTAAAATACAAGGTGCGGCGCAGTTTTTCTTTTCTATTTTGACAATACCGGCGTTACAGGCAACTAAAAGGTTGCTTTCTTTTTTCTCGCATGAAACTCCGGTCAAAGCTATAGGATTGCAGGGATCGCAGTTATTTACGGTAATACAATCAATTTCCTTCATGCAGGAATTGAGTTTAAAAATTTTATTACATTCTTTTGGAGCTGTTGCCCAAAAACATTTTAAACAGCTATCGTAAGCGAGACTCGAATATTCTCTGCAAACGTTGAAGCTTTCTTTTTTCTTAAGATCCTTATCATATTTATGAATCTCGCAGCATTTAGCTAGGGTTAAATAAAAGAATCTTTCGTCACAGGCAAGTCCACTGTATTTTATAAAACAATCGGTACCGATTGGGCAAATATTACTAATTTGTAAGGTAGTCATAGGCTTCTCCTTTATATATTGATCCTTGGGTTATAGTATGATAATTTAGTGCTAAATGTTACTAAGCGAAAGAGAGTTAGTCTTTTGAGAGCGAAGATAGGGAGGATACTAACAGTTAAAACAAACATACAAATAATTATAAAGCATATATTTATTTTTATAATATTTTGAGTTATAATATGCATAGGGGTCGAGGTGAGTTTTTTAGACAAGATTTTTAGTTCATGCGCGGAAAAAATTTGCTTGCAATATGAGGTAAATTATGTTACAGTAAAAGCGTTTCGGGGATGTAGCCCAGCTGGTTAGCGCGCTTCGTTCACATCGAAGAGGTCGTGGGTTCGAGCCCCTCCATCCCTACCAAACAGTGCAAATCCGAACACCTTGTTTTTTGTAAAGCATATATTTGGGTTTGTAATTGAGATAGAGAGTGTGAAATGATTTTACGCTCTCTATTTTTGTTTTGCCCGTTTTTCTTTACCCTATTATGTTAGGTCATAAAAAAAGCCCTATTTTTCTTCAAGGAGAAAATAGGGCTTTTTATAGCGGACAATACGCTATACTCGTTTTAATTATAAGTTCACAAAAACTTAAAACAACCCATATTATAAGGGATTGGAGGGAATATATGAATGCTGAAAAAAAATATGAATATGCGTGTTTTAAAATCGTTTTCAATCCCTAATGCAATAGCCCTTATAAAGGGCGACGCGGCGCATTCGAACCTTAAAGGTGAAGTATGTTTTTATCAGGATTGTATGGGCGTTTTAGTTGTTTCCGAGCTTTGGAATCTTCCTTTTGACCCTTCAAAATGTGCAAATAATATCTATGCGTTCCATATTCACGAAACCGGAAACTGTATAGATATGATGGATAGCACATTTAAAAAAGCGGGAGGTCACTATAACCCCGGCGGATGCGCGCACCCGGCTCATTCGGGAGATATGCCCCCGCTATTCGCCAATCACGGTTATTCGTGGCAGGCTTTTTATACGGAGCGTTTCTCGGTTAAAGAGATCATCGGTCGCGCGGTTATAATCCATGAACGAAGGGACGACTTTACGACTCAGCCCTCGGGAGACTCGGGCGCAAGAATAGGCTGCGGAGTTATAGTAGCTAAGGCTATGTAGATTGATATAAGAGGCGACCCTTGATAATCAGGTGTAAAAAAAAATGAACGCCAAAGCACGCCCGGTTGTACGAGCGCGCTTTGACAAAAGGGTTTGAGGAATGAGAAGAATGATGAAGAAGGATTATGACATTAATATATAAGGAACTTTCTATGGATCGTTCTTCCGAAATCAAACGGAAACGGAAGAACGATCCTATTATAAGTCAATTCTCCATTCCCCCCGAAGGAGAATTGACATCCCCCAAAGACTAGCTTTTTTCACAAAGTCTCGATAATAAAAAGTCATAAATTTAAAAAGTAAAATTTGGGTAAAATGGTATTGACAAAACGTCAATAGAGGGTTATTATACTAATTGTATAAGCCCTGAAAGCCCTGCTTCGCCCCCCAGCGACAGAATCCCCCATCTTTTGGTTTTTCAGGGCTCATTTCTTTTACAAATTACTTTCTTTTTCCGTTATGAAGGCTAACTAAAATTATACCTCCCCCAAGGCAAATCAGAGTTAGCCTTCATAGAGCTTTAAGGAGAATCGATGAAAAAGTTGTGGCATGTTATCTTGGTACGCATCCTTGTGTTTTTATTTAAGAAAAACACAAGGCTTTTTTTGCTTACTTTTCATAAATACGTTAAGCTATGAAGCTTAAAACGCGATTCTCCGTTGCTTTTCTTTAGCTATCTACATTGTATCGAACCGGTTACCCGAGAAATATAGGTAGTAAATCCACCGACCCTAGCGATAAAGCTACCGACGAGACGATAACTTCCGATTACGGGAACGTTCGTTATAGTCGAAGAAAACGAGAACGAGGACGTATTATTCATATAACGGGAACTCCATTGTTGAATGGTTGTCCATCTTCCATTCGTATACCTTTGAAGCTTAAAGGACGTAAATCCGACTTTCGACGCAAATCCGTTGGTTAAAATTATAACCTGAGTCTTAATACTGCGACCAACAGAGCGCAATGAGAGAGTTATGGATCGAATCGTACTTAATGACTTCATATCAGAAAAATCATTCCAAGTTTGCGTTAAATAGGTACGGGCGCATCTTTGATCGTTGTTCGAATCTGTAGAAGAATCTTCCGATACAGACGGAACATAAACAGCATATAAAGGTTCGGGCGAATTCGATGAATCATATTCGGTAAACGCTTCTGGTGCTGCGAAAGAAACGGAGCAAAGAGCTAATGTTGCTGTTGCCAAGAATGCGGCGACGATTTTCTTAAAGATCGTCATGGGAAAATCCTCCTTATTTGCTACCTGTAGCTTTTAGTTAATAGAGCAATCGCATCGGTTTCGTTTAGATTCGTATCAACCTTATAAAGAACCGAATCAATAGTCCATAAGATAACAGTTTCCCCCGAATTCTGCATAAAATAATGAATTATAGAGTTTATTTCAACAGTAGTATATGCGTCCATATCGCCCGGCAAAGTCATATCATGCATTGAATCGGCTACGTAAAAATCTTGAGCCTCGAACGAGATCCAATTTTTACCATTATCGTAATCCAACAATATGATCCGGCTAAGCTGTCCGGAATATCCGGAGACTTTTGTTAAAGGAAGCTCCGTTTTAAGGGACATTGGCGAGAACGCAAGAGCCGCCACTGCTTCGTCGATATTCTTAAAATCAACAAATTCTTCCGTGAATATAGACGGAGTTTTAACCGGGTTAGGCGAATCCGTAGAGCGAATATTAACAAACATCGCTCCACCGGAATTGCTAAAGACCAAGTCAAGAACATTTACCCCGCAAGCATAAGCTACACCGGCGGAAATCGCAAAAAACATCAAAACGGAAGATAATATAACGGCAATTCGCGGTACCCATCCCATAGTCTTAAAGGAAAGTCTCTTTGATTTTTGCTCTTGCAGTAGCGTCGACGCGGAGAATTCCATAGTCTTTAAGATTTCTGATAAGAGAGCTTCATCTCTTTCTTCGAGCGGCAAATTAATTTGCCCAAGGTATAGAGCTTCTGCATTGGAAAAAAGCTGTAAATATTCCCGTTTGCGTTTTGCTTTGTAAACGCCTTTACGCATTTTTAAAACAAACTCTTTCACTTAATCATGTCTCCCTATATGTATAGCACAAAAAAATGCAAAGCGAACGCATGTTTCAATAATATATTTTTTATCTCTGCTTTTCGTTAATTATCTATATGTACCATACCTTTTAAAAAGAGAGCCGGAAACGGTAAGCTTCCGACTCTCTTTTTTGGCGGCATTACGATTTAATAGATCGCCGCCTTTGAAATTAGGTTGAAAAATAAAGGGCTTTAAAACTTAAACTCCCACCGACCACATGAGTATTAAAGCGGCATCTCCGGTGTTGACCATATTATCGTGATTAACGTCGCCAAGTTTCATTTGTTCCTCGGTAAAGGTTGTTGTACCCGCGGAATAACAAAGTATCATTGCTGCGTCGCCCGTATTTACGACACCGTCTTTATTAACGTCGCCGACGATAACGTCGAGAGATTTATTAATATAGAAAGAAGCGGTTTCGGAATGATCGCCGTAAGTTAGGGTTTGGCTTAAGCCGGCTTTTGCACGTTCGGCAACCGTTCCCTGAAATACAACATATCCCCCCTGATACGTAGTAAGGTCGATTGTTGCGGAGGCCGAGCCGTTCATATGCAAACGATCAAGATCGGTATATACCATGCAAGTGGATTCTGAGCAAATCTTTGTCCACATATATACGCAATTTACGTTTGAGAGATTTGTAAACGTAAGATTGAGAGCTAAAGCACCGTCAATAATTCCCGTAGCTTTTTCTAAGATAGATTTCTCCGGTACATTGTAATGTATACGGAAAGTAACCAATGTTCCCGGCTCAAATATCTGATTAGGATCGTCGGTCGCGGCAATCCATCCATCGTCGCCTTCTTCATTCTCTACGCGCTCAACCGTAAGCTCAAATACCTCACCTTCAGCCGCAAGAGCAGGCACACATAGCGCTATCGACAGAAGCGCCGTTAGTATCAACAAAAAAATTCTCTTCATAATTTAAAAGCTCCTTCACTTATGCTCTTTATAAGCATATTAATTAATTTTATTATACAGCACGACTTTATACTTTGCAAATAATTTTAATTAGTATTTTCGCGGAAACTGAAAAAGTGATAAAAATTAAATAGATCTAACCGGGACGGCGACATAAGCAAACTCTAAGTTCCTTGAATATGCTTTGAGAATGTTAGAATAGAATTTAAAAATGGTTATACTTTTGTTCAGCATTAATTTATACTTGACAATTATAGGATATTTATGTAATATCATGGGTAAATATGATGATTTTGGAGAAAAAACAGCTATGGCGTGGCGAGATGTGAATTTTCAGCAGTTTTCACTCAAGTATCCGAATGAAAACGCATGCAGAAAAAAGTTGTTCCAAATGCGATGGCCGGACGGGTTTATATGTCCGGATTGCGGATGCCGTGAGTATTATTTTATCGAAAAACGTCAAAGATATCAGTGCAAAGGATGCAGAAAACAACATTCGGTGACTTCCGGAACGATAATGCATAAGACGCATTTGCCGCTAATCACGTGGTTTTGGGCGATGTATCTGGTTTCGCGGGATAAGCGCGCGTTTTCCGCAACCCGAATCAGCGACGAACTCAATATTTCAATAAAGGCGGCTTGGTTTCTTTTACATAGGCTAAGGAAAGCGATGGGGAATGAGATTGAACGCAGTCGGCTCTCTGGAATCGTAGAAATTGGTGAGGTAAATTTCGGTAAGAGCGCTACACCGGAGCCGACTCCGCGCGGAATCGGGAAGCAGACGGCTCTCGTTGGATTATCCGTAGACCCTGACGGAAAGCCGCTTTCGCTTCGAATTCAGCTGGTAGAAAATCGACGGGGAAGTACAATAGGACGCTTCGCGAAGAGAGTGATCGCGCCGGGCAGTCTAATACAAACCGACGAGCTTAGATGCTATCATAAATCACTTCAAAAAAATCATTTAAAGGAATATAGTCTTGAATCCTCAAACCATATGTCGCTACGCTGGTTAAAAACCATAGTAATGAACGCGAAACTTGCAATCGAAGGAACGTTCCATGGTCTGGATTCAAAGTATCTTCAATCGTATTTTGATGAATTTTGTTTCAGATTCAATTTTCGTCACAAGCGAGAGCTTATTTTTAAAAATTTAATGCGCTGTATAATGGAATCTAAGCCATTTACCTTTGCTGATCTAAAGATAAACTATTAAAAATTAGTTTGAAAGATATAAACGTTATTGAGCGATATAAGGTTTTTGAGCAACGTTTGCAACGTTCCTGTTCGGCATAGGGGAAAAATGATATTCATAGGGGAAAAATGATATTTATGCGATTTTATGTGAAGATGTTAATTATTTATATAGGG